>NZ_WTYZ01000001.1:2165810-2512747 GCF_009827455.1 Pontixanthobacter aestiaquae | reverse complement strand
GCCCCTAAATGCGGCGTAGAAGTTTCCGGTGTACAATTGGCCAGTGCCGATGACGCGGCGATGGAAGCGATCAAGACCACCATTTACGAGCATGGCGTCGCTGTTTTCCGCGATCAGGAATTTTCTCCGGAAGATCACATCACATTCGGCCGCCGCTGGGGCGGGATCGATGTGAACAATTACTTCCCGCTCAACGAAGATTTTCCGGAGATCGCTCTGGTCAAAAAGGAAGCGCACGAATCCACCAATATTGGCGGGGCGTGGCATACGGACCATTCTTATGATCAGATTCCGGCGATGGGGTCGGTCCTGGTCGCCCGCGATCTGCCGCCCAGCGGCGGCGACACCGAATGGGCGCATATGGGCGCGGCATATGATGCGCTGCCGGATGATATCAAAGCGGAGATCGACGGGCTGGAAGCGTTCCACACAGCCGATCATGTCTATAAGGCCGATGGTCTATATGCGCAGACCGATATGGGCAAAAATCTGCGCGGTCAGGATTTGAAGACCGGTGCAATCCATCCGGTTGTGATCCGTCATCCGCAAACGGGCCGCAAACTGCTGTATGTCAATAGCGGTTTCACCATTCATTTCGTGGGCCAAACCCGCGAACAGAGCTTGCCGCTGCTGCAAAAACTGCTTGATGCGGCGGTGATGGATGACAATCGCTGCCGGCTTCAATGGAAGCCGGGCACTGTGGCGATCTGGGATAACCGGACGAGCTGGCATAATGCGATCAACGACTATGCCGGCCACCGCCGCGAAATGCACCGAATTACGCTAAGCGGAGAAGCGCTGGCGGCTTAGGCTGCTACCGTCGCTGCGGCATCGCATATGCTGCGGCATCCAGAGCTTGCACGCAGCCACTCTGGATTGCCGCGCTTCGCTCGCAATGACGAACTGGAAGTTATTCTCCTTTCACCTCGCAAGAATATACCAGCCGCTCATTTGGACTTTCGGGGAGCAGCGCGGTTACGCCGCCTTGCATGTCGCCGAGGCTGGTCGCCGCGCCGACTGCGCCGCATTTAGGCGGACTGTACTTGCCGCGCGTTGTCCGCGCTTCTGCCATGGCGGTACGGCTGAGGAGAAAACGGTCTGTGCGGAACGTTTTGCTGCCCGGATCATAGCTGTTGATTGCGACAGCATCGGTTTCATTCGGAACAAAAACGCGCGACCATGTTCCAGCTGAGACGCCATATTGAGTGCGTCCGTTTACGCAGCCATCCTCGGCCCAGTCGAACTCAATAGCCTCGTCCGGTGTGCCGGTAATCCGGCTACGATCAACTTGCAGCGTGCAAACGAGAGTGCCGTTCGCCGGATCGCTCGCATTCTCGCCGCCATCCTCATCCTCGCCTGCCATAGCGGCGTTGACCTTATGGTCGATGGCCTCGATGCCCGGTCGGGTGAACCATAGGGCCAGTGCGGAGACAATCGCGATGGCGGAGATTGTGCCCCCGATCATGAGAATTCGTTCGTCGGACTCCTCACCGCGCCTTTGGGCTTTCCACGCAACGACACCTGCGCCGGCTCCTAGCAGAATGAGCAGAAAAGCAATCGCCATCGCATTTTCACGGGCTTCTGCAACCTCCAGCTCCGCTTCCAGTTGAACGCGGTCGCGCTTCATGCGGTCGGCCTCCGTTCGCTGTGCCAGTTCGATCCGGGCCGCGGTCTGTTCGCGCTCGATCCGCTGCTGCTCGGCGTCGTCCAGCTCTGCGAGACTGCGGCAGGGCAGGGCATTAATTTGCGCGCTTACATTGTTGTCGCGCAAAAACGGGATCAACTCGCGATTGGAAACGGCGAAGAAGAACTCGGCGTCGGAGCCCGAAGAATCCGCACCAAAACTGTTCACACCCAGCACCCGCCCGCAGCCATCGAGCAGCGGTCCGCCCGAATTACCGCGTGCAATTGGCGCTGTATGCAGGATCGAGTCGAATTGGCGTGAAGGACGCCGGCCGGAAATAAAGCCGCGGCTCTTCACCGGAGGCTGCGAATTAAAAATATCGTTGAGGTCGAGTCCCTGTGCGCGGTCCACATTCATCGGGTAACCAACCGCAGAGACCTCACCGCTATCAGCGCCGTCATTGCCGGATATCGTGAGCGCAGGCAGGCGCAGATCGCCAACAATCTCTATCAAAGCGAGATCGTTCTTGGGGCTGACGGCGATGGGCTTGGCAAAGCCGGAATCGTTACCTTCGGGCGGGACGATCCCGATCCGCAGCGTGTCATCCTGCAAAGCCTCACGCACCACATGGGCATTGGTGATGATGCGGCTGGATGTGATTGCGAAGCCGGTTCCGTGACTGACAGGATAGACTTCGGTCCCGTCGGTCCCGATGATGACTACTCTCACTACCCCGCGCGCGGCCGCGTCAACGTCGGCCGGGTCTGCGAAGGCCTGTGTCGGGACCATCAGGCCGAGCAATGCCGCGAATGATAAAAAGAGGCGTAGCATGGCTTTGCCTCTATGAGTTAATCCGCTTTGAAAGCAAGATTTGGGATGCACGCTGTACCCGACTGCTGCAAACCCGCTTTCGAGAGTCACGAAGGGAAGCCGGTACAATGGCAACGATTTGGCGAGAGCAGGAAATGCATTGCAATGCCCGCGAGGCGTGGGACGCGATTGCGGATGTGAGCGCTTTGCACGTTCGAGTCGCGCCTGGATTGGTGAAAGACACGCAATATGACCCGAAGACGAAAATTCGCATTGTCACTTTTGAAGACGGTAATGTTCTTAAGGAACAAATGGTCGGTTCTGATCCAGATAATATGCGTATTGCGTGGACCGCTTCGAGCGAGGATTGGGAACACCACAATGCCGGATTACAAGTCCATGATATGGGCAACGGGCATTGCAAAGTGCGCTGGACAGCCGACTTCTGGCCGGACTCGGTTGCGGAGGGGTTTGGCCCGATGATGGAGGCCGGATTGGCCGCAATGAAAGGCGTGGTAGAGTAGAGCTGATGGCAGTGGCTGATCGCCTGGAACCGCAGCGACCTGATGCTGACATGGCCTGGGAAGCCTTTATGCGCCGCGACCGCAGCTTTGACGGACGGTTTGTTGGCGCAGTGCGCACGACCGGGATCTACTGCAAGCCTAGCTGTCCGGTGCGCCATCCCAAACGCGAGAATGTCGAGTTTTTCTTTGAAGCAGCGGAGGCCCGTACAGCCGGGTTTCGCGCATGTATGCGGTGTCGCCCGGACGATTTGAGTCGGGACAGGGAGGCTGTGGTGCAGGCGATATGCCTGATCGAACGGGCCGGTGGAACCATAAGATTGGACAAGCTGGCGGCTGAGGTCGGTTATGCACCTCACCATTTCCACCGGCTGTTCAAGCGGGACACGGGTCTTACGCCTGCGCAGTTTGGGCGGTCGCTGAAATCGCGTCTCGCCGAAGGGTCGCTGCGGTCCGGGACATCCGTGACCGACGCGATTTACGGTGCGGGTTTCTCTGCGCCGTCACGGTTCTACGATACAATGGAAGGAAGGTTGGGCATGAGTCCAAGCGCATGGAAAAATGGAGGCAAAGACGTCGCAATACATTGGGCGGTGGTAGATACCTATCTGGGAAAAATGCTGGTTGCCGCGACCGAGAAAGGCGTATGCCGTCTGTCCTTTAACGAGAGTGAAAGCGATCTTGCGGAGCGGTTCCCGAGCGCTGACTTGATACAGGGTGGGGACGATTTTTCTGCTCTGCTCTCCGACGTGATCGCGGCGGTCGAGACGCCCGGCGATGCACGGCACATCCCGCTCGATGTGCAAGGCACTGCGTTTCAAGAGGCGGTGTGGCAGGAGCTTCGTAAAATTCCACCTGGCGAAACACGTTCTTATGCCGAAATCGCCGCTGCGGCTGGCAATCCGAAGGCTGTGCGAGCCACTGGTTCCGCGAATGGCGCGAACACGGTCGCGGTACTGATCCCGTGCCACCGCGTGGTGCGCTCGGACGGATCGCTCGGCGGATATGCTTATGGAACCAACATCAAAGAAGAATTGCTCAAAAGGGAAGCCAAACAATGACAGCTATCGAAAGTTTCAAAAACCTGCACATACCCGGCGATCCGCTTCTCCTGTTCAACATATGGGATGCGGGCAGTGCCAAGGCTGTTGCTGATGCCGGTGCAAAAGCCATTGCGACCGGCAGCTATGGTGTAGCCCAGGCGCAGGGGTTTGCCGACGGTGAGGGCTTTCCCTTATCCGCAGTGCTTTCCAATCTTGAGCGGATTGCGAGCGTGACCGATCTACCGATTTCGATCGATATGGAATCGGGTTACGGATCATCGCCCGAACAGGTGACTGAGTCCGTGAGGGCGGCGATGAAAGCCGGTGCAGCGGGGATCAATCTGGAAGATCGTATGCCCGGCCTTGATGCGCTGACTCCGATCGAGGATCAGACCGCACGGATCGCCGCCGCAGCCAAGACCGGGCTGTTCGTCAATGCTCGCTGCGATGTCTTTCGCGGGCAGCCAGCCGAAACCCACGGACCCGAATTGAATGAGCAAGTAGCTGAGCGCGCACGGGCTTATGCCGATGCGGGCGCTGGCGGCCTATTTGTGCCGTTCACAACGAACCGCGCCTGCATCGCGGCGATCTGCGAAGCATCCCCGATTCCGGTGAACATTATTTGGACTCCAGCTTCTGAGGGCGGTTTCTCAAATCCATCGGAACTGGCAGAACTCGGTGTGGCCCGTATCAGCCATGGCCACCGGCCTTGGGCAGCGGCGATGGCTTGGTTGTCAGGCGAGGCAAAATCTGTGTTTGCGGGCAGCACCCCGTCATATGATACAGTTTAGAAAAATGGCTGCAAGCGTAGCGTTTTGGGAATGGCATCCCGCTGATGGATTGACTTGAGCGCGCAATTCGGCTCCCTCGCGCAGCATATTTGAGGGAAATGTATGTCTAACGTTCAAACTGCATCTGCCGACACGCCGCTCTGGAAAACGGTGCTCGATTTTCCGTTGGTCACTATGGTCGTCGCGGGCGCGCTGTTTCTGCTCGCATCGGTCGGGACAGACTACCTGTTCTGGAAGTCTGAGCTGAGCTTTGGCGAAACCGGTGACCTTGTGGCGGGAACATTGCTGCCGGTGCTGGCAGGCGTACTTATCTACAAGCTCGTGATTGCGCGCATGGGGAAGCACAAGAAAGACGATATGCCTGCACAGGGTATGTTCGGCGATACCTTGCTGGGTCTTGGCGTCGGCGCAGCGATTTTCACGACCGTTGTCGGCATTGCTGCGGTCCTTGGTGTTTACCGCATACTCGGTCCCGGCGGTTCGACAGATCTGTTGCAAATCGTATTGCTCGCGGGTGTATCGGCCGGAGTTCTCGAAGAGATTTTGCTACGCGGTATCATCTTTCGCTGGTTGGAGGAGTTTGCCGGTAGCTTGGTCGCGCTGGTGATCAGTTCAGCGCTTTTTGGCTTTGGCCACGCTTACAATCCCAACGCGACGCTGTTCTCCTCGATAGCGATCGCGATTGAGGCGGGGATTTTGCTCGGCGGGGCGTACATGCTCACCCGCTCGCTGTGGCTTGCTATCGGCCTGCACGCAGGTTGGAATGTGACGCAGTCGTATATTTGGGGCTTGCCCGTCTCAGGCTTCGATTTCGATGGTCTGGTCGAAGGGCAGCTCTACGGCGAAGATTGGCTCTCCGGCGGTCTGTTCGGTTTGGAGGCATCGGTGATTGCGCTCGGTGTGGCGACCGCTGCGGGTATCTGGATGGTCTGGCAAGCAGCCAAGCAAGGCAATTGGGTCAAGCCAATGTGGTCGCGCAACGACGGTTAGTCGTCGTTTCTCGCCTAGCTTTTGCCAGCCGGTTTTAGCGTGTTCAAAAACGCTTCGGCACTATCGAGATAGTCCTGCCGCTTCTCTTCATCCATTCGGTCCCAATTGGAATAGATCCGCCCTATCCGGTGATTGCTTTCCAGCCGGTCGCGGTGACGGTCCATAAAATGCCAGTAGAGCGGGTTGAACGGGCATGCGCCTTCGCCGGTTTTCTTGCTTGGTGAGTAGGCGCATTCCTTGCAGTAATCGGACATTTTGTTGATGTAATTGCCGCTCGCTGCGTAGGGTTTTGTCGCCAGCTTGCCGCCATCGGCATAGAGGATCATCGCCGCGACATTGGGCAGTTCCACCCAGTCATAGGCATCGGCATAGACCACCAGATACCAATCCTGCACTTCGCGCGGATTGATCCCGGCCAGTAGTGCGAAATTACCGAGCACCATCAGCCGCTGGATATGGTGCGCATGGGCGTTTTCTTTCGTCGATCTGATGCAGTCGGCCATGCAGCGCATATCGGTTTCGCCGGTCCAATAAAAATCCGGCAGGCCGCGCTGCGCATTCAGCGCATTGGCGCTTTCCAGATCGGGCATGTGATACCAATAAAAGCCGCGCACATATTCGCGCCAGCCAATGATCTGGCGAATGAAACCCTCGACTGCATTGAGCGGGGCGGTGCTGTCGTCATAGGCCAACTGCGCCCGTTTACAGAGCTCCATCGGATCGAGCAGCCCGATATTGATCGAGGTGCTGAGCATTGAGTGGAACAGATCATCCTGGCCGTGCACCATCGCGTCTTGATAGGTGCCGAAATCTGGTAGCCGCTCGGCGAAAAACGCATCGGCTGCGTCTTCGGCTTCCTCGCGGGTCACGGGCCAGTGAAAGTTGTCCAGATCACCGAAATGGTCGCCGAACTTATCCCGAACCAGATCAATGACTTCGCGGGTGATATCGTCCGGTTCAGGTTTTGGCCGTTCCGGGGCATCCATATCTTTTTTGGGCGGTTCGCGGTTTTCTTTGTCGTAATTCCATTTGCCGCCGATGGGTTTGCCGTCTTCCATCAACAGGCCGGTTTTCTTGCGCATTTCCTGATAGAAGTTTTCCATGCGCAGCGTTTTGCGGCCCTCTGCCCAGTCGCGAAATTCGGCAATGGAACTGATGAAGCGGTCGTCGCTAAAGATTTCGACCTCGCAGTCAAATTTGTCGGGCCATTCCTCGATAGATTGCTGGACGCGCCACTCGCCTGCCTCGACCACGTGGATGGCGCGCGGTTTGTGCCGTTCGGCGGCGCGCGCGACTTCGCCAGTGAAGCTATGCGCGTTCTCATCATCGGTCAGCTTTGTGTAATCGACCGCCCATCCGGCATCGCGTAGCTCTTCTGCGAAGTGCCGCATGGCGGAGAAGATCAGCGCAATCTTCTGCTTGTGATGTTTGACGTAAGTCGCCTCGTCCCACACCTCCATCATCAAAATGATGGTATCGTCTTTGGTCCGGCCGCGCAGTGAAGCTAGGTCACGGGTTAGCTGGTCGCCTAAGATCGGGACAAGAATGGGGCAGTTATTATCGGAAGCCATGCGTCTTCAATGCATGAAGCACGCATGTGCTCCCGAGAATATCGTTCGTTATCTAGCTCTCGCTTTTTGCGGGGAAACGCTTTTGGCACTGCGTGACATAGCCATCGACATCGCCTTGCGCGAAACTGTCTTTCAGCGCCGAGTTCATCATTTCCTCGACATTGCCGGTCGCCAAAGTGACCAGCAATTCGGGGCTGGTTTCCATTTCAGATTCGAGGCGAGTCATCAGGGCGTTGACCGACGCTTTGTCGCCGCCAAATGCTTCACCTTCCCCCTCAACAACACCTGAGAGAAAGCCTGCCATTGCGGTGCAGGAAATGATTGCATCATCATCGTCTTCCGGAAGCGAAAGCGGTGCGGCGGCAAAGCGCTTATCGCAAGTGGTGACTGCGCCTTCATAGTCCTTCGTCGCAACGTCATCGGCAATTGCTTCAACCCCGTTCAGGATCGTGATAATCGCGTTCATGTCGAAGGGCTCAACTTGGCTTGCAGCGATCATCGGATATTTGATCGCGCCGACAAATTCGTCATAGGTCACATCGTCGCCTTGGCTTTTGCCATCGCGTAGAACCAGACCTTTTGCGGCGAAGCAGGTCTGCGCCGCAGCAATTGTATCTTCAGGCAGTTCAATGGGCACGCCGGGCCCGCAATTAGCCACTGCAAGGCTTGCTGCAACCAGTGCCGCTGATTGAAATTTGCGCATTGTTTATTCCCCCTTATGTTCATTCGATACCGTTGATCTCGTGGAGCGGTATTGGCCTGAACAGCATGGCAGAACCTGTTAGGTAAGGTTCGGCTCCAATCCGGGTTCACACTTCGTCCAGGCCCGCTGATAGGCCTCGCGCGCGCCGATGCGTTGTAAATACGCGACTGTATTGGGTTTGTCGCCGAGCGGTAATTGGCGCATCATCCGGCCGGTAGTGATGCAATAGACCATCATGATATCTGCCAGAGTCAATTGCGACCCGCCGAAGAATTCGGCCTCGCCTAAGCGTTTTTCGACCATGTCCCATGCTTTTGCCGTGCGATCTGCCACAAATGCAGCGGGCATTTCATTTTGCGGCTCGGCCATAGCCAGCATCAGCTGCATCATGCCGTTCGTCATGAAAGTACCATTGGTATAATGGAACCAGAACAAATGGTCGGCGAAATCTGGATGGTCTGCATCAAGGCAATGCTGCCCGCCGCCATATTTGCGGTCGATATATTCGCAGATCGCTCCGCTTTCAGCCATCACCAAGCCATCGTCCTCAATGACCGGTGCCATGCCCGCGGGGTGAAGCGCTTTCAGTTCATCGGGTGCTAGGCGATTGTCGGCGCGGCGGTCATACCGTTTGAAAGTATAGTCGAGCCCCAATTCCTCGCACAGCCACACGGCGCGTTCAGATTGCGAGATTCCAAGGTGATGTACGGTGAGCATTATGGGGTTCCTTATTGAATTATACGAAGCTGTAGGGATCGACGTCGATGCTTACCCGCACTCCGCGCGGGAAGTCGAGAGTGCCCAGCCAATTGCGGATGATATCCTGCACCTGTGCGCTACGGCGGGCATTGATCAGCAGTCGGTAGCGGTACCGTCCGCGCAGCAATGCCATTGGCGCGGGGGCGGGGCCGAGGATCATGACATCCTGAATATTGGGCCGCGTTCCGCCGATTGCTCGGGCCGCCTCTTTGGCCTCAGCTTCATCTTCGGAGGACACGATTATTGCGGCCCAGCGGCCAAAGGGCGGGGCGCCTGCACTGCGCCGCGCCTCGGTTTCCGCGGTATAGAACGCATCGCGGTCACCCGCTTCGAGAGCTGCGATAACGGGTTCGGTTGGATGGCGGGTCTGGATAAACACCTCGCCGGGCTTTGAGCCGCGTCCGGCACGGCCTGCGACTTGCGCGACTTGTTGATAGGTGCGCTCGGCAGCGCGCAGATCGCCGCCCTCCAACCCGAGATCCGCATCAATCACGCCCACGAGTGTTAGCTCCGGGAAGTGAAAACCTTTGGTTACAAGCTGCGTGCCGACAATGACATCAATCGCTTTGGCTTCTGCCTGAGCAACGAAGTCGGCGGCTTTCTCCGGCGTGTTGAGCGTGTCCGATGTGGCAACCGCAATGCGCGCTTCCGGCAATATCTCTGCAACCTCATCGGCGATGCGTTCAACACCGGGTCCGCAAGCGACCAGACATTCCGGCTCGCCGCATTCGGGGCAGGTTTCGGGTGGTTCTTCCTCATGCCCGCAATGGTGACAGGCGAGGCGGCGGCTGAAGCGGTGTTCGACCAGCCATGCACTGCAATTGTTGCATTGGAACCGGAACCCGCAATTGCGGCACAATGTCAGCGGTGCATAACCGCGGCGGTTGAGGAACAGCAGCGATTGCTCGCCTTTTTCGAGCCGGTCCTTCAGCGCTTCGACAAGTTCAGGCGCGATCCATCGCCCGCGCTCGGGTGGGTTCTCGGTCAGGTTGATGGTTGCGATGCTCGGCATGGTCGCGCCGCCGAAACGACTGGGCAGTTCGTTCCGCTCGTAAATCCCGCTCTCCGCCATTTGCAGGCTTTCCAGTGCAGGCGTGGCGCTGGCCAGGATGATCGGAAACTTCTCGAATCGCGCGCGCATTACTGCGACATCACGGGCGTTATAACGGACACCATCATCCTGTTTGAAGCTGATCTCGTGTGCTTCATCGACGACAATCAGGCCAAGATTGGCATAGGGCAGGAACAGGGCTGAGCGTGCGCCAACAACCACCTGAGCATGTCCACTGGCGATGGCGCGCCATGCGCGGCGGCGTTCGGTCGATTTGAGGCTGGAATGCCACACGATTGGGGCTGCACCAAAGCGGTCCTCGAAACGCCGCAGGAAGGCTTCGGTCAAAGCGATCTCCGGCAGCAGAACTAGCACCTGCCGGTTGTCGCGAAGCGCGGCGGCGACCGGCTCGAAATAGACCTCGGTTTTGCCTGATCCGGTCACGCCATCGAGCAGGAACGGCACAAACTCGCGTGCCTTTACTGCTTCGACAAAGCGGTCTGCCACTTTCTCCTGATCGGCTGACAGCTCTGGCTGATCATGATCGGCTTTCGCGCGGGGATAAGGTCGGTCAATATCGACCTCAACCGGTTCCAGCGCGCCCTGATTGACCAACCCTCGCAGAACGCCGTCGCTGACGCTGGCAAGCTCGGCCAATTCGCGGATTGTCGCTTGTTCGTTTTGCAGGGCGTCGAGCGCCACGGCGCGCTGCGGAGTCATGCGCTCCGGCTCGGTGCCTGTCAGGCGATATTCGGTCATCTTGGTGGGGCCGCGCAACGCACCGCCCGATGCAATGACCATCCGCGCAACGGCCACCAGCGATGCGCAATAATAATCCGCCGTCCATTCAATCAATCGCCGCAAATCGCCTTTCAGTGGCGGCACCGGTAGCACTTCAATGATGTTGCGCAGCTTCGATTCCGCAACGCTTTCGCCGGGCAGGCGGTCTTCTTCCCACACGATACCAATGATCTGGCGCGGACCAAGCGGAGCGACTACAACCGATCCGTATTCGACGCTCATGCCATCCGGCACCTTGTAGTCGAGCGGGCCGATAGCGGCGTTGAAAATGATAAGTCGGACGCGGTTCATGATATGCGTATCATATGGGGCTACTATGGCCTTCGCGACAAGATAAGAGGGGACTGAAATGACCGATTTGTTGGACCATCACACAGGACGGCGTGCATTTATAGTGGGCGGAGCCGCAACCGGGGCACTGGCACTAAGCGGGTGTGCGGGACTGCCGGGCTTTGGGTTTACCGATGCTATCCGGCGCCTGCTGCTTCTTTCCAGTGAGCGCGCCTTTGCGCGGCTGACCGCGGATGGCGGCTTTTGGGATCAGCAGGTCGGCCGGATCGGCCTCGCCAATATCATGGGTACGCGCGGGAATATTCTGGCGGGCATCCTTACCTCGGCGGTGTTCAAGGACCAGTTGGAAGATGCCTTTGCCGATGTCGCGATACGCGGCGCAGAACGCGCTGCCCCCTTAGTGGCGGATGCCGTGCGGATTATCGGTATTCAGGCGGCGGAACAGCTTGTGCGCGGCGGACCGACAGCCGCTACATCGTTCCTGCGCGGAGAGATGGGCACTTCGCTGGTAGAGGCGATGGTACCAGAACTGGGAGATGCGATCCGGCTGGCCAGTGATCCGGTGATTGGCCGCGCGATATCGCGCCTGAGCGGTGTCGATGTCGCGGGCGTTTCCAATCGCTTCTCGGGCGATATCAACAACGCCATCTGGAACGAGATGGGTGTTGAAGAAGCCGAAATTCGCCGCAACCCGCGTGGTACCAACGATCCGGTATTGATTGGTGTGTTCGGGACCGCTGGTCTCTGACAGTTCAGAATGAAAATTCTACTCCGAGTAGCGGCGCGTGGCCCACTCGATCAGGCGCATTATCCCTGAAGCTCTGCTGACGAAGATAGGTCAGGCTAAGCGAAAGCTGGTCGCTGATGTCATAGCTTGTGCCAATTTGTGTCCGCAGTCCGGTAATGCCGGTATCGCTACCTGGGCTGGTCCCGCGTAAGGTCCAGAACAGCTCTGCATCGGTCTTGACGCTCCACTTTCCGTTGTCACCTAACGGCAGGCTGATCCCGGCACGGGGACGAAGGCGTAACCCCATTCTGCCGCCGCGATCTTCGACAAAGCGCTGCTCCAGCCTTACGCGCGTTCGGAAAATACCGTGCTTGCCTGATAGTTGTTGCATCGTGCGCAACTCGTCGCTGCTGCCATCGTTGAAGCGTTTCTCGACGGCTCCGGCTAGAGTGAACTCGTCGGAGACTTGTTGCTTTACCCAACCGCGGAAGAAATAGGTATCAACACGGCCATCGGCGGCACTGCGGAAACGCTGTGCGGTTTCCAGCTCAATCGATGTGTCATCATCAAGATCGGTCGATATCGATGGATTTAGCCACAGTTCAAATGCATCGTCGCTTGCGACGGCAGGCGTTGTCATAGCCGCAGCACTCGCGGCGATCAGAACGGACAGATGGCGGGGTAACACCTTTGCAAACTCCGGAAATATCGGTTCAATTTAGACTATATAACTTAAGGCTTTGTCTGCGGTTCCCGTGGTCTGCGCAAACCGCGTGTGCATCGGAACCTCATGGGGTGGTTTCGGTTCAGCCTTTATGCGACTAGTTTATGCGACTAGAACGCATCGAATCATCGCCGCACCGGAGCACGCACATGAAATTCTTCGCCGACACTGCTGAAATTGCCGACATAAAGGAAATGGCCGCTACCGGTTTACTCGATGGGGTCACCACCAACCCGTCGCTGATTGCCAAGTCGGGGCGTGACTTTATGGAGGTGACGAAGGAGATTTGCGGGCTGACTGATGGCCCGGTTAGCGCCGAAGTGGTCGCGCTCGATCACGAAACGATGATGAAAGAGGCCGAAGTCCTGCGCAAAATTGCGGACAATGTCTGCATCAAGGTTCCGCTGACGATTGATGGCCTAAAAACCTGCAACGCGCTGACCATGGACGGCACGATGGTCAACGTCACCCTGTGCTTCTCCGCCAATCAGGCATTGCTCGCGGCGAAGGCCGGTGCGACGTTCATCTCGCCATTTGTTGGCCGCCATGATGACAACGGCTCGAACGGCATGGATCTGATCCGCGACATTCGCCAGATCTACGACAATTACGATTTTGAAACCGAAATTCTGGTCGCATCGGTTCGTCATGCAACGCATGTGCTGGAAAGCGCGTTGATCGGCGCGGATGTCATGACTGCGCCGCCAGCCGTGATCAAAGGTCTGTTCAAACATATACTGACCGACAAGGGCATCGAAGGCTTCCTTGCCGATTGGGAAAAGACCGGCCAGTCTATCGTATAACGCACATTGGCTGACGACACTCCTCTCGACCTGTTTAAGCAGGCGCTGACAGGCGCCAGCCGTTCGATCGCGCGCGAGCCGGAGGTGGAAGTCGCGTGGAGTGCGGATGCGCCGTCCTCTACCGGAAATAATTTCCGCGTGCCTTTGCCCGGCCGGAACCTGCCCGTCGACCAAGCGCAGGAAGCACGCGGTTTCGCGGATAGTTTCGCGCTCAAGCTGCGGCACCATAGTGAGGGGATGCATGCCCGCAACGCGCCGTCAGAGCCACTCGCGCGCGCTTGCTATGATGCAGTTGAACTGGTTCGCTATGAAGCGCTCGGTTCCAATAATTTCAGCGGTATGCGCGACAATCTTGATGCCGCGTTGATGGTCCGTATGGGTGCTGATCCTATCACCCGTGCGCAGAGCAAGGATGAGGTTCCGGTGCAGGGCGCGCTGGCGCTGATGCTGCGCGAAAAGCTGACCGGGCAGGAGATACCTGAACGCGCTGTCCCTGCGGTCGACATGGTCCGCGAGTGGATTGAGGAGAAGGTCGGAAGCGATTTTGAATCGCTCGCATTGTCGCTCGACGATCAAAAGTCTTTCCAATCGCTTACGCTCGATATGTTGCGCAATCTCGAACTTATCAAAGAGGAAACCGATAGCGGTTCCGATGATGAGGACGGCGAGGACGAAGAGGGCCAAGACGAGGAAGAACAGGACGGCGACGAGGATAGCGCTGAAGGCGATCCGCAAACCGGCGAAATGGCCGGAGAAGCTGCCGAAGGTGAAGACACTGGCGAGAGCGAGACCGAGCAATCTTCCGAAGAGGAAATGAGCGACGGCGAGATGGGCGATGAGGGCGAGGAAGGCATGATGCCTGTCCGCCCGAACCGGCCATGGACCGACATTCCCGGCGACTTTGACTACAAGCACTTCACCGACAAGTTTGATGAAGAGATCGAAGCGCCCGAGCTATGCGACACCGAAGAGCTCGACCGGCTGCGCGCTTATCTCGATAGCCAGCTGACCGGTTTGCAAAGCATCGTCACTAAGCTAGCGAACCGCCTGCAGCGCCGCTTGATGGCGCAGCAAAACCGCGCTTGGGATTTCGATCAGGAAGAGGGGCTTCTCGATGCAGCCCGCCTTGCCCGTGTGGTCACGCAGCCAGGGCATGCGCTCAGCTACAAGATCGAGCGCGATCAGGAATTCAAAGACACGGTCGTAACCCTGTTGATCGACAATTCCGGTTCAATGCGCGGCCGCCCGATTTCGATTGCTGCGATCAGCGCCGACATTATGGCGCGGACATTGGAGCGCTGCGGCGTAAAGGTCGAGATTCTCGGCTTTACCACCCGCGCATGGAAAGGCGGGCAGAGCCGCGAAGCATGGCTCGCCGATGGCAAGCCGCCGCAGCCGGGCCGGCTCAATGATCTGCGTCATATCATCTATAAAAAGGCCGACGAACCATGGCGCCGTGCCCGACGCAATCTCGGCCTGATGATGCGCGAAGGGCTGCTTAAGGAAAACATCGACGGCGAGGCGCTGATGTGGGCGCACCAACGCTTGCTCATGCGGCCAGAAGATCGCCGCATCCTGATGGTCATATCCGACGGCGCGCCGGTCGATGACTCTACTCTCAGCGTGAACACCGCAGGCTATCTCGAACAGCATTTGCGCCGCGTTATCGAATGGATCGAGAAAAGCTCACCGGTCGAACTGGCGGCGATTGGTATCGGCCACGATGTCACGCGCTATTATGACCGCGCGGTGACGATCATGGACGTCGAACAATTAGGCGGGACTATTATCGAGCAACTGGCCGGGCTGTTCGATACGAAGGGGTAAGCGATGGATTGGCTGATGATTGCAGTTGGGCTGATGTGGGCAATTGTTTCTTTAGCTACGTTTATCTGGCCAAAATATGGCATCCAAAATTCCGATCAACGACAATCGCGTTTGCGGGAAATCGACGCGGGGGCAGACGAGGCCTTCTTTGAAGAAAAGCGCGAACTCGAAAGCTATTCTGGACGGTTTCCGTCGGCGAAATTTGCCCGCGTCGTTGCCATTATCATGCTGCCGCTCAGTCTGATTATGATTTGGTCAGGCTTAAGCGTTTGACCCTGGGCGGCTAATGGATAATGATTGGCGATAGTTAAGATATAGGGACACAGCTTTGTTCTCAATTCTAATTGCGATGCTTGGTCAAGCTGCTCCGGTCGGGTCGGCTACGGAACCCATAGCAATTTCGGAAGATGAGCAGCTACCATCAGACGGCTTGGCCGCGGTGGACAGCCCTACGGACAGCGAGGTTTTGCTCCAAAGCCAAGGAGTAAAATCGAACGAGCTAGTGGCGGCGAAAGGTCACAAGATTTTCATCACCATTGAAGCTCAAATGGGCTCCAAGATCAGCCAAGCGAAAGAGTTTTTCCCGATCAAGCTGGCACAAGCGGTCGAGATTGATGGTGTCGAAGTTTTGCCAGCGGGAATTGTCGGCGAGGGGCAGGTGGTCCACGCGAAGAAGAGCGGGTTTGGGGCTTCTGCTGGTGAGTTGATTCTGGCGGCGCGCTATCTTGAGCATGAGGGGCGCCGTATTCCGCTGCGCAGTTTTCGGTTTATTGAAGAAGGCGATGAGTTGCCTTTCAAAGGGAAAGACAATTCGGGTGTCGCGATAGCAGCGACTGCCGTGCTTCTTCCGCTCGGGCTTCTTATCGGCGGCGGCAATACTACGATTGAGCCGGGAACTCTGGCGACCGCGAAATTCCGCGCTGACGAGACATTTTTCATCGCGAAGGACGTTGGACTTAAGCGCAAGGCTGACACGTCTGCTGGAGCGGTTGGCACCGAAACAGAGATGAAAAAAGCTTCAGCCAAACCGGCCGCTGGGCAGCCGGAAAACGATACAGATCAATTGGATCAAGTAAGGGGAAAGACATGAAGAAGATCTTTACGGCATTGGCAATGGCTGGATCTGCTCCGGTCGCAATGACCGCGGCAGCTCCAGCGGTGGTTGCGCAGGATAAAGCAACAGACGGCTTCGAGATTCCTACGCCGCCAGAAGGCAAGGGTCAGATCATCTTTTATCGCACCGGCGGCCTTTCTGGCGCGGCTATCGGTTGCGGTGTATTTGAAGCGGAAGGTACCGAGAAACTGAGCTCGCTGGGCAGCGGACGGTATTTCGTGCTGGTTTCAGAACCTGGCGAACGCAGCTTCAAAGCCAAGTCGATTGAATCGAAAGACATTCTGACATTGGAAGTGGAGCCTGACGAAACGCAATTTGTACGTTGCAAGATCAAAATGGGTTTCCTGAGTGGTCGCCCAAACATTTCGCCGAGCTCTGAAAAGGAGTTCCGCAAAAAGTACAAGAACGCCAAGCTGGTCGATTCGGATGATATGTCCGATGACATTCGGGCAATGAATTACGATGACACGACGGCCGAAGCGCCTTAACTACGCTGATCTCGGTTGAATGCTCCGGCGGTTATCACTTCTGATGAGATGACGCGGAGCGTTCAATGCGAAATATTGCCATAATTGTGCTTGCGACTGCGCTCGTGATTTTGGTCGCAGTATTTGGTTTTACTCGCTTCGGCGGCGCTGAAACCAATGCGTTGGTTACCAACTCTTCCGACATGCCAATTTCGGAAGTGACGATCAGCGACGGTGTAAACCCGCGCTCGTTAGGAGACCTAGCACCTTTTGAGTCGGCACATTTTCAGGGCAGGCTTGAGGGTGATGGGAAGGCGGTCATATCTTGGCAGTCCGATGGCAAACAATATGAAGGCGCAGGGTGCGATAAGTCGGTAATGGAAGCCGAGCTCGAGATTAGCGGACCGTCGCTGACTATTATCGCTTGCCGCTAAGAGGGTAGAAAATGAACGTAACCGAAGCCGTCCAATCCCGCCGATCCGTCCGCGCTTTTTTGGATGAACCGGTCGATCGCGCGGTTCTCGAGCGTGTTCTTACCACTGCGCAGCGCTCGCCATCTGGCGGGAACACACAGCCCTGGAATGCTCAGATTATTACCGGCGAGCCGATGCAGGCACTGTTCCAATCGGTGTCCGATGTGCTGGGGCGGGGCAAGGATGCTTGGTCGCCGGAATATGACATCTATCCCAAAGACCTCGACGGAGCATATGAAGAACGCCGCCGCGGTGTGGGTGAAGATCTCTACACCGCGCTTGATATTGCGCGCGACAACAAAGCCGGCCGCCTGATGTGGTTTGCCAATAATTTCAGGGCGTTCGGCGCGCCTGTTATGATGCTCATTCACACGCCCAAATATATGGGACCGCCGCAATGGTCGGATATCGGCATGTGGCTGCAAACGATCATGCTGCTGCTGCGCGAAGAGGGGTTGGATAGCTGCGCGCAGGAGGCTTGGGCGATGTATTCCAAACAAATTCGCGCTGCTGTGCCGATCCCGGATGATCATATTTTCTTCTGCGGTATGGGCATCGGATACCGCGATCCGGACGCACCGGTTAACCAGTTTGATGTCGCGCGTGCTGAACTTGGTGAAGCGATCAGTTGGCACGGCTTTAACTAGGACTGCCAGAGGCCAGCCCAGATACCGACCGTCGCCGCTTTATCGAAGCGTTTTTACAAACCTGGAAACTGTCCAAAATCTCCTAGGTGCGACTCGTAGCGACGCGTAGGCTGCTCGCAACAAAACAAAAAATGGTGTCGCGCTAATGATTGCTGACGGTCCCCGTCGGCGAACCTGTCCTTGGGGAGGGACTTGCCCGTGAGTCGACGAAACAGCAGATTTGCAGCGCTCGCGCTGGCCACGTCGGGTGTCTCTTTGGGCGTCTTGTGGTCACCCGTTACCTATGCACAAACCGGACCAATTCAGCCTGTTCTGCTGCGGGATAGTTTCCCGATCGGTGATGCCAGCGGCATACTATGCCAAGTGCAGGATCGCAGCGTCGAGAACCCAGCCAAAATGTCTATGTTTGACCGGGCCTGGGCAGTCGTTTGTCGTGATAGCGCGCAGCCTGTTGGTGAGGTCTATTCATTCCGCACCCCGGTTGCCGATGACCCGTATGAAACAACCGCGCAGCAGCGTCGGACGGATGTGGATTGCGCTGGTTCGGAAGTTCGCAGAAGCAATGAACTACCCGGTCTGGAAATCCGCACTTGCAAAGTCAGCGGGACACAGCTCGGCTGGTCGATCTTTAGCGCCGAAACAGGCAATGCTCGGCTGATCGCAGAAGGTTTTACTGCCTATGACGATGCGACATTGCTCGCGTTGCGCTCGGTGGTGAACAACCGGATCGCCGCTGGAACAATCGATGCAGCATCGACTTCGGTTGCGGACCCTCTCTCATTTGCGCGCGTTCAGGCAGAAACACTGAAACCCGAACAGGCGCTGGCGGAGGGGTATCGCCGCAATCTGGGCGGCGAGTATGCAGAGGCTTCTGCCTATTTCGAAACATTGCAGCAGCGCCTCGCCGCGCAAGCCCAGCCTGAGGATGAGGACCCGATCAATCCGGGTGAGTTCTTCGTCAATCGGGCCTTGCAGAAGAGCAATCTGGGTGAGTTTGGCGAAGCGAACCGCTTGTTCGAGCAGGCGGAGCCGCTCACCGCAGGCGATCCAGTTGCAGGCCGGTTGCAGCGCAATTTCGAAGCGATCCATTTGCTCAATCAGGGCTTTTACCCTGAAGCTATCGAGCGGCTTGAACGTCGGCTCGATGCCGCAACTTTGGGCGCGGCGGAAACGGATGACAAACTGTCGATCACGTTGGCGCTTTCAACCCGAATCAATCAGACGAATGAGGCTGATGGCCTGCTAGGTGTTGTCGACGAGCTCAAGCTGACACGGCAGGAACGGTCCGAGATTATCGACGCGCAGGCGCTGCAATTGCGCGGCACCGCGTTACGGGTGGAAGGACGGCTCGACGATGCGCGTGGATCGCTAATTGAGGCTTACGGCCGGGCAATTGCGGTCCGCGACGGGCGAGTGATATCTATTACCCGATTGCGTGCGCAAGTGCTTGGCGAATTGGCAATTATTGCTGAACGGCAGGGACAAGCGGGCGATGCGGAGACGTATCTGCGAAACGGTTTGGCAATCCTCGAAGTGCAGTACCCTGAACGCCGCGCAGTCAGCGGTGCACAGGCGCGGCTCGCATCATTCCTTCTGCGGCAGGGTCGTCAGGACGAGGCTGTTACGCTTTATCGCGGCGTAATTGATCGGGCAGCTGGCAAGCGCAATGCGGTTACGGGTTTTGCGAACCAGCTGAATCCCTATTACCGACTTTTGGCAAGTCAGGTCGACGGCAGCGATCGCGCCGCGCAGGACTTTTTCAAAGCATCGCAAGTGCTGATCCGCCCCGGTGTTGCCGAAACGCAGGCAATCCTCGCGCGTGAACTGAGCGCTAATTCGACAGAGGGTGCACGGCTGTTCCGCCAAGCGATTGATTTGGGACGCGATATTGAGCGCCTGCGGAGACGCTATGAGTCGCTCAGCGGGGTCGATCAGACACCCAGCATTGCACAGGAGCGTTCCGAACTGGCCGCTCAGATCGAGCGGTTCGAGCAGGATCAATTGATCACGCAGGCGCAATTGAGCGTCTATCCGCAATATCGCGTGGTCGCACCGCGTACGATCAATCTGGACGAGTTCCGGCAGTCGCTCAATCCGGGAGAGGCCTATGCGCGTCTGGCATTGGTCGGCGGTGATGTGTTTATGTTCTATACGGACAGCAGTACTGCGCGTGCCTATCGCGTCGATCTCAGCGAAGAGGATCTCGATTTTCACGTCGATATGCTTCGGGCATCGATCTCGCTGCTAGAGGCCGGTCGCTATGTAACCTACCCTTACGAAGTCGGCATGGCGCGCGAATTGTACAGGGCGCTGTTTGACCCGATTGCTGCAGAACTCGCTTCCGTCGATCACTTGATATTCGAGCCTGATGGCGCGCTGCTGCGGCTGCCAATTGATATTCTCGTCGCTGATGATGAGTCGGTCGCGCGATATCAGGAGCGGACTGTTCTACCGGGCGGAGACGTGTTCGATTTCACCGGGATCAATTGGCTCGGCCGCGAACGGCGAGTAAGCACCGCGGTTTCGGCGCAAAGTTTCGTCGATGCGCGCAAGGTTGGAAGGTCGCGCGCGTCGCAGCAATATCTTGGCCTAGGGCAGAACGTGCCGATCGGGTCATCACCGCCGCCGCAAGTGCGCGCGGTGATTGCCAATGGAAGCGATAATTGTGGCTGGAATGCCGGATTATGGAACAACCCGATTGATGATGCCGAGCTTGTGACTGCACGAAATCTGATTGGTCGGCAAAGCTCCGAATTAATCACCGGTGCCGCTTTCACCGACACGCACATCAAGAGCAAAGACAATCTGCAAGACTTCCGCGTGCTGCACTTTGCCACGCATGGACTGGTCACTCCGCCCAATCCCCGCTGTCAGGCAAAGCCAGCGCTTCTGACATCGTTTGGTGAGGGAGAGTCAGATGGCTTGCTGACTTTCGAAGAGATATTCGAATTGGATTTGGATGCTGATATCGTCATTCTTTCTGCCTGCGATACAGCAGGTGAAGCAAGCATCGAGGCGACCCGTTCTGCCGGCATTGCATCAGGTGGCGGGACCGCACTGGACGGTTTGGTCCGTTCCTTCATAGGCGCGGGCGGGCGTGCGGTAATGGCCAGCCATTGGCCTGCGCCTGACGACTTCCAAGCTACCGAACGCTTGATGAGCGAAATGTTCCGCCTTGGCCGGACCGAAAGTATCGGCGGAGCGCTGCGCGGGTCGCAGCGAGCGCTGATGGATAACCCCGACACATCGCACCCCTATTACTGGGGCGGTTTTGCAATCATCGGTGATGCGGAGCGTCCGCTTTTGTCAGATCGTACCGCTGTTGCAGCGGTTCCTGAAGGCAGCAAAACCATGGCGGTAATCGGCCAGTGATCAGCACCCGTAAAAAGAGAGAGTGTACACGCTCAATGCATTCGAAATTCCGTAAGCTCAGTGCGTCAATTGTGGTTATTGCGGCGAGTTTCGGCCTGGCAGCGCCGGCCTCTGCGCAAGTTACGCGCGAGGAAATCCAGCGCGACCGGCTCGAACAGCAATTGCGCACCGAAGGGCAAACGGTCAGTGTTGATGGCACTATCGAACGCGCGCCATGCCCGCTGGCAGGTCCGCAATTTGCTGATTTGAAATTCACTTTTACCGGTGCGCAATTCACGGGTCTTGACCGGATTAACGGGGCGATTGTGGCACCGGCATATGCCGACCTGATCGGCCGGGAACTGGCGGTTGCTGCTATTTGCGATATTCGTGATCGCGCGGCCACGATCCTGCGTCGGGCAGGCTATCTTGCGGCGGTGCAGGTGCCGGTGCAGGAGATTGACGGTGTCGTGCGTTTCGATGTGGTGCTCGCACGGATGAGCGCTGTGCAAGTGCGCGGAGAAGCGGGACCCTCGGGCAAATTGCTACAGAAATATATCGACCGACTGGTCGATCAACCGGTGGTCAATATCGACGATGCTGAGCGTTATTTGCTGCTGGCACGCGATATTCCCGGATTGGATGTGCGGCTGGTGTTGCAGCCAGCGCCGCGCGAAACTGGCGCGCAGGCTGGCGATGTGGTTGGCATTTTCAATGTCGCGCGGACGCCATTCTATTCGGACGCAAACATCCAGAATTTAGGATCAAAGTCGGTTGGCCGTTTTGGCGGCTTGCTTCGCGCGCGGTTCAACGGGGTCACCGGCCTCGGCGATGAAACAACGCTCAGCTATTACATGACCAGTGAGTTCAAGGAACAGCAGGTCGCCCAGATCGGGCACGAGTTCCGCATCGGCGGCGAAGGACTGAAATTCGGCGGAAATCTTACATTCGCCAAGTCGACGCCGGACATAGCGGGACCGGATGTGTTCAAATCGGATACTTTCGTGGCCTCTGCCTATGCATCCTATCCATTTAAAAGATCGCAGACGTCCAATGTAATCGGTTCAGTTGGCGTCGATCTCATTGATCAGGATATTGAGTTTACCGGATTGCCGCTCAGCAAAGACCGGTTGCGCGTCGCTTATGTCCGGGTCGATTTCAACAAAGTGGACGCAGACAGTCTGCGCGGCGTCAGCGGCTATTCCGGGTTTGAGCCCCGCTTCGCTTTGGCGGGGTCGCTTGAAGTGCGGCAGGGCTTTGACATTTTCGGTGCGACTGAGAGTTGCGGTGTCGGTTTTGTGAATTGTACCGCAGCCGGCGTTGTGCCGCCATCGCGCCTCGATGGAGATGCGACTGCTTTTGTTGTGCGCGCGCAGGGCCAACTGGATTACCGTCCGAACCCTCTGCTTAAGTTCAGCCTGAAGCCGCGCGTACAATTTTCGCCCGATCCGCTGCTCAGTTATGAGCAAGTCTCTGGCGGCAATTACACCGCAGGACGCGGCTTTGATCCGGGCGCAGTGATTGGTGACAGCGGCTATGGCGGGCAATTCGAAATCGCTTATGGATCGCAAGTGCCCGAAACACCGGGCGGCTTCGCATTCCAGCCCTATGCGTTCTTCGATCTTATGGCGGTTAGCACCAAGAATGTAGCGGGCGATCCGCAGACAATTTCATCTGTCGGCGGCGGTGTCCGCGCGACGCTGGGCAGACTTGCCAATCTGGATATTTTCGGAGCGGTTCCGCTCGAGAAATCCCCGTTCCAAACGCAGCGCGATGATGTCCGGCTGCTGATGACTCTGTCGATCAGATTGGCACCATGGAACAGGTGAACCGCGACCGAGATAATTTAAACCGCAAGACCGCGGACCGCGCCACACCCGGCGCCGAGAGGACTGAATGATGGGTAGTAGAGCAGAGAGCTGGTCCATGGCAGCATCAAAGAGCAGCGGCCGCCTGCGATTGCTTGGTTCGGGTTCGGCATTGGCGAGTGCCGTTGCGCTCGCCGCCTTATCAACGACCGCGGCATCCGCGCAGTCTATTCGCAGCGATATCCCGAGCATTCCATCTATTGAGATTCCGGTTCCGATGGAGATCGGTGGACCTGCTCGCGGTCCGATTATGCAGGCTCCAGCGAATGATATGCCTTCCGTCCGAAGCCGGGCACCGGCTGCATTTCCGACTCCGATTGCCACACCATATTTTGTCGAGCGCAACAGGCTCACTCTCGACCCGCCGGTCTTGCCTTTGCCACAGCAGAACGTGGCGGCGCCTGCCAGTGTGGTTCCAGCCCAGCCAATTCCGATCGTGCCGGATCAGGTTCAGACGACAGCGGTGCTGCCCAATGTGAATGCGCCTGCGACAAGCATGGTTACCACCTCTTCCACAACAAGTGCGCCGTCTCCGGGCGATACCGACACCAATGGCATCAATGTTCGCGCGTCTGCGAACTATTTCAGCAGCGAGATTGATTTCCGGCCAGGTACAGCGGTGGACGTTGTCGATGTGCTTGCCGCTCAAGCGATCATCAATTGGACGACTTTCGATCCGGGTACCGCTGGTGGCCAAGTTACCTTCTTGGGCGCCGGCGGGAATCTCGAATTTACCAGTGCATTAGGCGATTATACGGTTCTCAACCGCGTATTCACCCCAACAATCGACAATGCGATCCGCATCGACGGAGCTGTGACCAGCAATGTTCTCGGCGGATCGGCAATAGGCGGCAATGTCTGGTTCTACAGCCCCGGCGGCATCGTTGTCGGCCCCGACGGTTCGTTCAATGTTGGTGGTTTGGTGCTGACCAGCAGCAATCTGAATTCGATTGACGCTGGTGGTACAGAGCTGAATTTTCTCGGCACCGCAGAACCCGATACGGTGGTCGAGGTTAGCAATCTGGCGCGGATCGATGCCAATCAACAGGGCAGCTATGTTGCGCTTGTTGCGCCGCGCGTAATTCAGGACGGCCGTGTCAGCGTGGATGGTTCAGCCGCATATGTCGGCGCTGAACAGGCTCAACTAACGATCAATAACGGCCTGTTTGATATCACGGTCAATGTCGGCACCGACGATGCCACTGGTGTGAGCCATTCCGGGACGACCACAGGCCAAGCCTCCCAAGCCACATTCAACTCCACTGGCAATACGATCCAGAACGCGGATCCGCGCGCGATCTATATGGTCGCAGTGCCCAAGAACAACGCGCTTAGTATGTTGGTAGGTGGTGATATTGGTTACCAGCCTGCAACGGCAGCAGCGGCAACGCCAAATGGCACAATTATCCTGAGCGCGGGTGCCAATGTGTCCAGCGACGGAGTGCTTGCGGGTCCGACCATTACGATCGACAAAGATAACGCCACCCCGGGCGCGAGCATCAATGTTTCGGAAGCAACTTTCCGCGCGAATACTACCATGTTCGCCAGTGATACGATTGACCTGACTCAAGGTAATGGTCAGATTTTCAATGTCACAAGCGATAGCCGCGAGGATTATGAACTCGACGTCCATGCTGGCGCTGGTGTGGATTTTGGCACGACTGGAAGCGGGGTCATCTCCATCGCTGGCGATTTGATTCTGCGGGCTGGCGACAACGGCATTGGCGGCGATATCGCTTTCTCGGCCGATACGACTGGCGTCAAAGCCGGAGCTGCCGATCCAAACGGCCCCAACGCGAATGTGAGCATTGGCGGAAATCTGACTCTTGATGCCAGTGGTGCTGGCAGGGATGATTTCTTCACTATCCGCGATAATGGCGGGACCGGCATTGGTGAGGATGCTGTCGGCGGCAATATTACGTTCGAAGTCTCCGATGGCGGTAGCTTGTCCATTGACGGCAATCTGATCCTCGATGCCAGTGCACAGGGCGGAAAGGGAGAGGTTGTCAGTGGCAATGCTACGGCGGGCGACATTACTTTTACCATCGCTGACAGCGACACAATTTTCGCCGTCACCGGTGCGACTATCCTCGATGCAGGAACCGTGTCAGCAGGTACCGGAAAAATCGGCGGCAATGGCCCCGCGGCGGAAGGTGCCGACGGTATCGGCGGTGATGTCACAGTAAACTTGACGGCAGGTAGCTTTAGCTCCGGTTCATTGTCGATCAACACTACAGGTGAAGCAACCGGCGGCGTTGATGATACCGTGCCGCAAGACAATCTGGGACGCGCTGGCGCGGTTGATGTCAACGTAACCGGAGGGTCCCACACGTTCGGATCGGTCGGTATTGCGGCGAACAGCGTCGGCGCTAACTCTTACGATGTGGATGGCAATCGTAGCGCAGGAAGCGCAGGACGCGGGACCATCGATGTGACGGTCTCCGGCACCGATACAACATTATCAATCAGCAACGATTTGAACATTGATGCCCAAACATCAGGAACCATTGTCGATCCTGCCGGGACTGTCGTTTCGATTGTCGCTCAGAATACCGGTTCAAGCGGAGGCGGCATTCTGGTGGGTGATGACATTTTCATCAACACATCAGCTAGCGATGGCTCTGGCACCGGTGCCGAGATTGCCGGATCGATCTCGGTTCTGGCTGACTCGTCCAATATCACTTTCGATGCACTTGATTTCGATGCGGTGGCCTCGCCTAGCGGGGACACTTTTTCCCTGTCCGGTGAAGGGCGCGATTTCCAGGGCGGCGACATTACAATTGAAGCCAGCAATTTTGGAGTAATCAGCGGGCGAAGAGCATCGCTATCCAGCAGCGCGTCGGGTTCGGATGCCGACGCGGGAGACGGCACCGGCGGGACAATTAGGCTAACCGCAGATGATGGCCGTATTGCGCTGACACAAAGTCTGTTCCTGACGGCGTCCGGTCAAGGTGGATCAGGGATCAATCCGGACGATCCATTCGCTGTGGGAGTGGGTCAAGGCGGGAGTATGGTTCTCACTGTCACCGGTGGTGGTGGGTCGATGGCGTTCGGCTCCGTTTCGGCAAATACCGATGGTTCGATCTTTTCCGACCCGGAAGGCGGCTTTGGCTTTAATGAAGGCAACGGCGGCAACGGCATTGCGGGCGACGTCACATTCAACATCGAAGGCGGCACTTTCGATGCGGGCAGCGTAACCGTCAGGTCCGATGGAAGTGGAGGACCCGGTGGTGATACGACCAACCTTCCGGCATCGACTGCCAGCGACGTCACAGTCGAGTTCTTTGGCGATACAGTCGATTTCGGCGGATTTGGTACGCAGTCTGTTGCATCGACCAGGGCATCTTCTGTCCCGATACCGTCACCGGCGCCGGCAGCGGCTATGGCTGGCGCGCCGGGCACGGGTTCCGGCGGCAAGGGTGGTAACGGCGTCGGCGGTACGGTTGAGTTCAATCTGACCGGGGGCACGATGACCGTGACCGATCTCGACGTTACTGCCGACGGTGTTGGCGGTGATGGCGCATTTGGTGAATTTAACGCTGGTACCCTTGCTGGTGATGCCGGCGATGGCATTGGCGGCACAGCGACGTTTAATGCCATCGACGGTTCGCTGACCGTAACCAACCAGCTCAGCGTGACCGCGCGCGGCAATACTGAATTCAATAGCGGCGATGGCGGATTCGGCGATGGAGTTGCTGGAGGCGCGGGCGGTAATGCAATCGGCGGCACAGCAACGTTCAATCTGAACGGAAGCGCGACAATCACCGCAGGGGATGTCCTTGTAAGCACCGATGCATATGGCGGACGCGGCGGTTCAAGTAGCGGACGCTTCGATGCCTTAGCCCAAGTATTTCTGCCTGGTGAAGACGGCGGTGATGGTGGTTCCGCTACCGGCGGCGATGCTGTGTTCAACAATGTTGCCGGGAACATTTCTTTTGCAACCCTGACGGTGTCGTCCGATGGCGAAGGCGGTGTCGGCGGCGACAGTTTCGGCCCTAGCACTGGCGAAGCGGTCAACGATGGCGGCATTGGCGGGGCGGGCCTTGGCGGCTCTGCGACGATTAATCTGAATCAAGATGACGGCTCAGACCCGAGCTATATCGTGCGCGCCCTGGGAACAGGCGGTCGGGGAGGGTCTGGCCGTGATGGTGCAGATGGCGGTGACGCGACGGGCGGTATAGCGCGGCTGAACGTCAACGATGTTGCGGTCAATTTGACAACTGCCACGGTTGACGCATCGGCAACCGGCGGTGAAGGCGGATTCGCCGATGGCGATGGCGGCAATGGCGGTGCAGGCGGTGAAGCGCGCGGCGGAACGGCGATACTGGACGTCAATGGCGCGGCGGGCGTTCTGACATCGGATGCCGCGCTGACTGTGGTGGCGGCTGCAACCGGTGGCCTTGGTAGCAATGGCGTCGATTTGAACTTCGGCATCGGCGGCGCGGTCGATGCAGGTGATGGCGGTTCTGGTGGCAATGCCGAGGCTGGCCTCGTGCAAATAATTGCTCGCGATGGCGCGACGGCGACTTTGCTGACCAACGGCTCAACCAATGCCAACGCGTCTGGCGGCGGCGGCGGCGGCGGCGGCGTCGATTTCGTCAACTTTAACGATCTGGGCGACGGCGGTGACGCTGGAAGCGCGACCGCAGGAACCGTGGAACTGATTGCGGAAAGCGGCGGGACGCTTGATATTGTTGGAACCGGCGGCCCTGCGATAGTCAGCGCGGACGCGGTTGGTGCGGAAGGCGGCTTCGGCGGGTCTTTGACGTTTGGCTTCGAGGGACCGAACGGCGCAAATGGCACGACGGCGGGCGGCGAAGTCGCTTTGATTGCGCGCGGCGCTGGTTCGGCATTGACTCTCGTCTCCGATTTTCAGGCAACAGCCAATGCTACGGGTGTTAGTGGTACGAGCAGTAGCCAAAGTACCGGAGCGGATGCGACCGGCGGCTTGTTATCTATCGAAGTAGATGGCGGAGCCACGATTACTGCACTGGGTAATGTCGATTTGACCGCCAATGCTATTGGTGCCGACGGACTGTTTGCGCCGGGCAATGCCGATGGCGGCACCGTCGATATTTTTGTGATCGACGGCACTTTGGCGCTTAATGATCTCTCGATTTCGCTAACGGGCACCGGCACCGATGCGGGCAATGATTTCAATGGCACGATCGGAGACGCAGGTTCGGGGACCGGCGGGGAAATCACCATGGATGTCGGCAGCGCAGGCGTGCTCGATATCCAGACATTCTTTGCCGAAATCAGTGGCTTTGGCGGGACTGGTTCTGACGATGGCACGAATACGACGGAAGGGCGCGGCGGAGCGGGAACCGGCGGTGCGATGACCGGGCGCTTTGCCGGAGCACTCAACAATCTGACCAGTTTTACCGTTCAGGCCACAGGCAATGGCGGAAATGCGGGTGACGCTCAGGACGGTGCCGATGGCGCGAGCGGCGGCTTGGGCGCTGGCGGCTTTGTCGATGTCGAATTCTCCGGAACCGGGCCGCTGTTAATCAGTGCGCCGGATATGTTCTTGTACACATTCGGCAATGGCGGCGCTGGCGGCGCCGGCGGCCAAGGCGACATGGTCGTCGATGCGGGCGAGGGCGGCGCAGGCGGAAATGCCTTGGGCGGAGAGATACGTTTTGCCATTTCGGGTGCCGGAGCATCGTTAGACCTCGGCGGGGCGACGACAATACTCGATAGCGGTGCCAATGCCGGAACGGGCGGTCGCGGCGGAAGTAATTTCGGTGGCGGCACGGGCGGTGGTGGCGGCATTGGCGGTGATGCTGATGGCGGGACCACCCTCATCGAAGCAGGCAGCGGAAGCACACTCACTTTGGCTGATGGGGCGAATATCGCCAGCAATGGCACGGGCGGCAGCGGCGGCCAGGGCGGAAATGTCGATATGGGCTCTGGCGGTTTTGCGGGAACAGGCGGCACGGGCGGTGTTGGTACGGGCGGTTCGCAAACTCTGCGTGCAACCGGCGGCACTATCCAAGGCGGCGATTTGCAATTGACTGCTGTCGGTTTTGGCGGCTCGGGCGGGATCGGCGGTGATGACGGACTGACCGTGATCGGCGCAGACGGCAATGGCGGTGACGGGATTGGCGGCACAACTGCGCTCGAAATTCTCGACGGCAGTCCGGGCATCATTACTCTCGGTAATGTCGATTTACTCGCCAATGGAGCAGGCGGCGCGGGCGGTGTCGGGGGAGCGGGCATTGGCGGTCTGGTCACGATCACTGATCTTTCGGTTGATCCGGCTGGTTTGATCACTCTGGGTTCGCTCGATGTCGATGCGTCGGGCGCAGCGGCAATTGTCGGTGGCGGCTTCGTGATGTCGAGCGGCAGCGGCCCGATCACGATCACCAACAGCATGGCGATCAATACTGCTGGTGACATCATTTTTGATTTCGATGGCGATGGTCAAGTCACAGTCGGCGGAACAACTCAGTTGAACACCGACGGAAACGTCGCGGTCACGCACACCAACAACGCTACTCCAACTGTTTCGATCGATGTAGCAGGCAATTTCACTTCGGTATCAGGCGGCGATTTCACCTCTGGAACGGGATCAACTGTGAGCTCGGGCAATGAGATGTTTGTGCTGGCAGGCGGCGACATTTCGGCTGATGATCTGCGCGCGGCACCGTTTATCTTGCTCAATGCGCGCGGCTCTGTGGTGCTCAACGATGCTGTGGCTATCGGTCCGCAAGGCCTTTCCAATTTCGGCGGCATAATCATTGACGCCGGGCTCGATACGACCGCCGGTGTTCCGCTCTATGATCCGAACGAAAATGTGACGATTACCGGCACGGTTCAGTCCTATAACGACATTGTTGTTCGTGTCGGCGGCAGCGCCACTTTCGCAGCGGGTTCGAGTACCACTGCGGATAATGCGCTGTCGGTCCGGAGCGGCGATGACATTATCATCGTCTCTGGCGCCACAGTTGCGGCAGCGAATGACCCCACGTCCTTCATCAACCTTGCCAGCCCCTTTGCGAATGGCCCCAATCTGAGCCTGCTCGCGGGAGACATCACCAACCTGATCAGCGTTCCGAACACCCCGATCGCCTCCGTGGCGATTGGCGGCATTGTGAATGCAAATGGCGGGGCAGTGATCCTGACGGGCAGTGCGGTTGACGCGCTCGCTGGCACTATAAATGCAAGCTCGATCCAGGCCGATATCAACGACGCACCAGCCAACGGTTTTGCGCAAAGCGATGACAATGGTTTGCTCGACGCGAATTGCCTGCAGGGGAATGTCTGTTTCGGTAACATCTCTGCCGACAACCGGATCGAGATTGGCCAAAGCAGCAACAATGGTGTGATTGCGTTGCTGGTCGAGCAAGGCACAGTCAATGCGCAGGATATCCTGATCACAACCCGCTCTGACATTGTCATGGGCACCAGCGGTATTGCGACCGCATTGGGCGCAAGCAATCAATTCTCTGCAATCAGCACTGAAGGCGATGTGAACCTTCTAGACGCGGCCATTACCAGCGATTCTATCGTCATTAGCGCGGCGGGCAGCCTGCTGGGTACCAGCTCGCTGACCAGTGCCAACAATATCCAGATTGCGGTCGGTGAGGATGTCAACGCGGCATTGATCGATACCGATGGTCAACTGATCGACGGGACCGGCGGTACGTTCAATTACACCGTTCCCGGCTCGATCAATGTCGGGATCTACAATCTCGGGGATCGCACTGCGCGAATTGACGCAGGTAACAATATCAGTTTCGGGGCGATCAATATTGACGGTAATCGTGACATTCGTCTGACAGCCGCGACAACCGGCGCAGGCGATGTGTTCCTTGGTACGGTCACTGGCGCTCAGGATATTTTCCTGCGCGGCGACAATATCAGTTTCACCGATCTGACATCCTCTCAATTCATCGATTTTCTTACGCTAGGCACAATCACGGGTGGTTCGCTGACCTCCGCCAGCATAATGACGCTCGAAGGTGTATCGATTGATGTTGGCGATCTCGATACCGGGTTCATCACCAACATAAATGCGACGGCAGGCGATGCTTCCACCGGTAATATCACCAGCACCTCCTCGGTTCGCATTGATGCGGCCGGCAATGTGACGACGCTGAATGTTTCTGCGGCGGGCGGAGCCCGGATGTTTGCGGGCGGTAATATCGATGCCGGTACGATTACGACCACGGGCGCAGTCGCCGACATCGTCTTTGATGCAAATGGAACGCTCGATTTCGCGGGAATAGATGGATCACGTCTGGTCAATCTTGACGGCACTGCAATTACAGGCGGGGACATTCTGGCTGCGGCGGGAGTAGCCATTGATGGGACGTCGATTGGCATCGGCAATGTTCGCTCAACCGGCGGATTTGTTACGCTCACTTCGACCGTTGGCGATGTAAGCACGGGCGATCTGACGTCAGACACGCTCAGCGTGCAGGTGGACTCTGCAGCCAATGTCAATGCGGGCGATATCAGCGCTGCTGCTTCGGGCAGTATCACATCGGCGGGCAACACCATTGTGGGGAACATCACGTCAGGGAACAATGTGACTCTGAATGTGGATGGCAACCTAACCAGTGGCGCGCTAGACGCACAATCGGTTAGTCCGGGAATGACCATCAGCGTTCTCGGTGACGCGGATATCGCGAGCGCGAATTCGAATGGCCTTCTGACATTGACGGTCGACGGCACGCTGACTGGCGGAGACTTCACTTCGGCAAGCCTGAACCGGCTGACCGCTGGTTCAATCGATATCACCTCTGCTGGCTCGACCGGTCAGGCGCTGACAGTGGTGACCAATCTCGGCGATGCGATAATCGGTTCGACCAGCTCGAACAACGGGACAACTGTCACTGCTGCCGGAGCGGTTGATGTGGGTGATGCTACCGCTGGCACCTCTGTAACGCTGCGCGGCCAATCGGTTGCTCTTGATTTGGGAGACATCGGCGGCAATCTGACGCTTGATGCGACCGGCGGCGATGTGAGCGGGACGGGCGCAATCAATGTGGGCGGAGCAATCGATCTAGATGCGACGGCTAATATCGCGGTCGGCTCGCTCGATGCCCAAGGCGGAAATTTCAACGCAGACGCGGGTGGCACGATTGGTTTCGTTGCAGCGTCGGCTAACGGCAATGTCGTTATGGCAACCACGGGCGCAATCAATGGCGGTGATGTCACTGCAAGCGGCACAGCCGATTTGACCGGCGGCAATATTGCAGTGAACGATGTGGGCGCTGCCAATATCGATCTGACCAGCGGCGCGGACATTCTGTTCGACAGCCTGACTTCACCCAATGCGATCACGGTAACTGCGGCAAATGGTGCCATCGGTGCCAATACCGGCAAAGGCGATATCGATAGCGGCAATGATGTGACGCTCACGGCTGAGTCTATAGCACTGGGCGACGTGACAGCGACCGGATCAGTCGGTGCATCAGCAACCAACGGCAATGCAACCTTCGGAACCTTGGATGCGGCAACGGACATCACCATTTCCGCGACGGGCACGCCCACAGTCGCCAACGCGATCAGCGGCGGCAACACGAGCATCACAGGTGCGTCAGTGGCGGTGAATAATGGTACAATCGGCGGCAATCTGACGCTCAACGCGACGGCTGGCGATATCGACGGCAACGGAACTGTCACCGTCGGCGGCGCGATTGACTTCGACGCGACTGGCAATGTCGGCTTTGGCGACCTGGATGCTCAGGGCGGTGGCTTTGCCGTTGATGCAGGCGGGGCAATCGACTTTACCGGCGCGACGACCAGCGGTGATGCGATCTTCAATGCCAACAGCGCGATCACCGGCGGCGACGTAACCGCAGCCGGCACGGCAGAGCTTGATGGCGGCGATATCGCGGTTGGCAATGTCGATGCAGCCAATATCGCACTGACTAGCGACACGGATATTCTATTCGACAGTTTGATCTCGCCCAATGCGATCACGGTTTCGGCACTCAACGGTGCAATCGGAGCCAATACCGGAAGGGGAGACGTCGACAGCGACGGCGACATCACGCTAACCGCGCAAACAATTAATGTCGGCGAAGTGACCTCGGGCGGGTCCGTCAGTGCCGATGCAACCGCAGGCGATGCGGCGTTCGTCGAAGTCGATGCGGCGACCGACATCTCTATCAGCGCCACGGGAACACCCACAGTCCTGATCGCTACAAGTGGCGGCAATACGAGCATAACTGGCGCTTCGGTCGCACTGAACCATGGCACAATCGGCGGCAATTTGACGCTCAACGCTACTGCTGGCGATATCGACGGCAATGGCGCGGTTACCGTCGGCGGCGCGATTGACTTCGATGCGGCCGGCAATGTCGGATTTGGTGACCTCGCAGCACAAGGCGGCGATTTCACCGTTGATGCGGGCGGGGATGTCGCTTTCACCTCGGCAACCAGCAGCGCGAATGTGGCGATCACCGCTGATGGCACTGTCGATGGTGCGAATGTCGCGGCGAGCAATCAGGTTGATCTAACAGGCAGGGCTATCACGCTGAAAAATGTCACGACGAATGGCCCAATCAATATGTCGGCCTCCGGCGGGGGCATCTTGGTCGATAATATTATCTCCGATGATGATGCGATCACGCTGGACGCTGCCGGGAGCATCACCGCTGATCATGCCGAAGCCGGGACCGATTTTAATGCCACGGCGGTTGGCAACGTAACGACCGGATTGAATTCGATTATTACCGGCGGGAATATCCTGATCGTTGGCGATATTATCGATCTGGGTAATTCGTCTGCAGGCGGCTCAGTCAATATCACCGGCAGTCAGATTGATTTTGTGACCTTGGTCGCCGGCGCCGCTGCTGATTTGGAGACGATTGACCTGAGCACGGTCGGACTCCCCAGTAACGGTAACGGCAATATCACCGGTGTCGATCTGACGGCCGGGCCCGGCGCGAGCGCGCTGACCGCGCTTGGTTCAATCGATATCTCGGGCAATACCGCGATTGGCGGATCGCTGACGGCGGATGCGGTGAACAATATCAACTTCGGAACTATCGACGTGCAAGGCGGCAATTTCATCGCCGATGCTGGCGGTGCGATTAGCTATGGCAACGTGACCGGAAGCGCAGATGTTCTGTTCACCGCGGTGGGTGCGATCGCCGGTGATGATATCCTCACGGCAGGGGCGATCCAGCTCGACGGCGGAGACATTGCGGTCGGCGATATTGCCGGTTCGACGATCACGGCAACCAGCGGCGCGGATGCGCTGTTCGATAAACTTGTAGCGACCGGAGCGGTCACTGTTTCGGCCGCCAATGGGGCCATTGGCATTAATACGGTCAATGGCGAAATCCTTGGCGGCGCGACGGTTGATCTGGCCGCTCAGGCGATCACGGTTGGCGATGTGTCTGCTGTGAATGGTGTGACGGCGACGGCTTCTGCCGGTTCGATTACCGCTGGGAACGTCACAACCTCTGGTCTTGGCGCTAGCATCGCGCTGAGCGCGGCGGGTGCGACCAGCGATGTCAGCACCGGCAATACAACAACAAACGGCGGCGATATTCTTGTCTCGTCGGACCGCAATATTGCGGTGACAAGCGCGGCGACCAGCACAGGCACGCCGACAAGCGGCACGATTGCAATGCTTGCTGCCGGTGATGTCGCGGTCAGCGGGGCATTGTCTGCCGGAGAAGATGTCGCGGTTCGCTCTCTCGGTAACATCACGCTGGGCACGGTGACAGCGGGTGACGATGTCGTGATTGAGGCAGACGGCTCGATCACTGTGGATTCAGCGACGGCAACCGGCGCAGGCATCGATCTGTTTGCGGTCAGGCTCGATGCGGCCAATGCCGGTCAACCGAATGCAATTGTTTTCGCAGCGGAATCGCTTGCCGGTTCGAATATCGCTCTCACGAGCGATGCGGATATGACCGCTACGGGCACTCTCGACGCTGCTGATGATATTACGGTAACCGCAACCGGCACACCGCGCGTCGGCAACGCGATCAGTGGTGGTAATACGAGCATCTTCGGTGCCTCGGTTGCACTCAATAGCGGTACCATTGGCGGCAATCTGACTCTCAACGCTACCGCTGGCGATATCGATGGCACTGGCGCGGTAACCGTTGGCGGCGCTATTGATTTTGACGCGGTCGGCAATGTCGGATTTGGCGACTTGGATGCGCAGGGCGGCGACTTCAGTGTCGATGCGGGCGGCGGTGTGGCCTTCACTTCGGCGGCCAGTAGCAACGATGTTGTGATCACCTCTGGCGGCACGATCAAAGGTACCGATGTCACGGCTGTCAACCAAATCGATCTGACAGGCAGTGCGATCATCCTGCGCAATACAACCGCAGGTGGTGCGATTGACGGCACCACAACGGGCGGCGATCTGGCTATCGACAATATGGACTCAGGCGGTGCTATCGCGCTCGGCAGCGCCGCCAATATCAACGTCGATCATGCGGAGGCGGCGACAGACTTTATTGCGACAGCGGTGGGTAACGTAACCACAGGCCTCAACTCGATTATCACCGGCGGCGATATTGTCATCTCCGGCGATCTGATCGACCTCGGAAATTCATCTGCTGGCGGATCTGTCGATGTGTTTGGCGGACAGATCGACTTCGTGACGCTGACAGCGGGATCGACGATCGACCTTGAAACAGACATTGTGCTCGATGCGAATGGTGGACGGGCCGGGAACGGCAATATTACCGGCGTCGATTTAACCGCCGGGCCGGGTGCAAGTGCGCTGACCGCAATTGGCTCGATCAATCTTTTGGGCGATACCGCTATCGGTGGAAACGTCGACATGGTCGCAGCAGGCGACATCTTCGTGGCGGATGCGAATGTACAGGGTGGCGACTTCACTGCGGATGCAGGCGGCGACATCAATGCCGTTACCGTCACCGCGAGCGGTGTGATCGATTTCCTAGCCGGAAACTCGATTGGTGTGTCCGGAAATATTACAAGCGCGAACGGCGTTAATTTCACTGCGATCGCAGGTGAAGTTAGCAGTGGCAATATCCTCACTGGCGGCGATGTTCTTATCGATGCGGGTACCGATGTTTCGCTCAGCGATATCGCGCTTGATCTGACATCCGTGACCATCACGGCGGGTGGCAATGTTGTTTTCAATGACATTATTACAGCGCAAAATGTTGGCATCCAAAGCGGCGGCGCGTTGGACTTCGCGAATATTAATGCAGCTGGTGATGTCTCTGGCACTGCGCAGGACGGAATTAATGGGCAGACCATTGCAGCTGATGGTTCTGTCGCGCTCAGCGGCGCGACCACCACTTTGCAGAGCGTAGCAGCAGGTGGAAACGTGACCAGCCAATCGCTGGTCGGTGCGGCCACTATCGATACCGTTACGTCAGGCGGCACCATCGACATTGATGCAGCCGGATTGGCCGATATCGGCACCGCGACGGCGACTTTTGATCTCGACATCAAAGGTAGCTCGGTCACGATTGGGCAAGCGAATGCAGGCGGCACAATTGATCTGGAATCGGGCGGCGCCGGGAGCGTATCCGCCGGAGCATTATCCGCGGGCGCAGATATCCGCGCCGATGCCGGAACTGGCGGATTTACCGGAACCACACTCGATGCCGATCAGGCGGTCATAGTCTTCACCGATGGCGGGGCTCAATTCACTGGCGCGAATGCCGATGATTTCGTTTCCGTCACAGGCGACGGCGACGTTACGGCGACCAGCATCACGGGTGGCAATGGAGCCGTTGTCGATGTCACCGGCTCACTCGCCGCAGATACAATCGCAGCCGGTGCCAATGGTGTGGCTGACATTACTGCCACGCAAGGTATCACCATCGGCACGCTAAGCGGCGTAGCCGCAACCTTGCAGGCGGATGCAGGAGCAGTCGCTGTGACCACTGACGTAGCGGTGACTGAACTGGTCGACGCAACCGGTACAACTGTCTCGCTGACCGCGCTGGGTGATCTTCAAACAACCGTCGATGCCACCAATGGCGGCGCCGACATTACCGCGGGCGGAAACCTTGATCTGCAAGGTGTGACGGCAACGGGCTATATCACTGTCGTCAGCGGCGGTTCGACGGAAGTGAATGGCGCGCCAGTTATCACGACATCACCAACGCCGATATCGGGCATGCAAGGCACGCAGCAAGTCACATCAAGCGGCGGAAATATCTCCTTCACTGTGGGCGGTGACTTGACCGTCAATGCGGCGGTCTCGGCGGCGAATGATCTGACTATGGACGTGAACGGTTTGATTGATCTGCAAGCCGTTGCGGCGGGGCAGGTGATCAATGCACAGTCGGGCGACATTACCATCGGCACGAGCGGCGCATTGGGGCGCAGCGACCAGACCGACACAATCAATATCGCAACCGACGGCGATATCACGCTGGGCGGTGCAGGTGGTGCACAGGGCTTTGAACTGGACAATGACGAGTTCTCGCGCGTTCACAGCGGCGGCGATGTCACGATCTCGGCAAATGGCGTGACTACGGGCGAGGGTAATATGACGGTCGATGATCTCGCCGTCGCAGTCGGCGCGGGAACCGGAGGTGCTGCCGATGGCAATATCGGTCAGGGCGGCAGCTTTTCGCTCAGCGCGGGTAACGATATTGGCGTGATCGGCAACGGCGTAGTCGGCAATGCAAGCGCGGATACCGCGCTGAACATCGATGCGGGTAATTTGCTCAGCATTGATCCGGAAACGGGCAATTTGCGAGTCGAAGATGCCAATTCCGCGATTACTGGTTCGATCAATCTGGCCGCACGAGCGATCGTCGCAACAAGCCCCACAGCGCAAGCTGATATTGCGGGTGCTGCCGTCACGGACATCGATACGCGGTTGGGCCAGAATGACGGGGCAATCCGCGATGATGGCGTGATCCAGGGCAGCACCGTTACTTTCACGGTGGATGATGCGCTGCTGATCCAGAACACCGGCGAAGGTACAGACTTTGGTGATCGCCGCGGCTTTGTAGCAGATACGGTTACGATCAATTCGAGCAATCCCGATGTCGCTATCGTGATCAATGGCATTGTGGACGGCGTTGCCGGTATCGACACAATTCCACTCGCCGACATATCGGCGGATTTTGATCCGGCATCGACCATAAACGGCTGCCTCATCGCTAATCCGGCAAGCTGTGCGGCGGTGATTGATCCTGTCGATCCGGCCAATCCTACGACAAATGATCCCGTCCAGGATCTGATCGAGGAGCAAATCCCGGGCACTACGCCCGCTGATGGCAGTATCGGCACGATCCTTGTCGAACTCCGCGAAGATCCCGAGCGTGAGCTTGATCCGCTGATCGATGAGCCGGTAACGGGCGCGGGCAACGAAGATCTGTGGGTCGGCGAGGAAGACGAGGGCGAAGCCGATGTGGATTGCGACGAACCGAGCGGAGTGTGCCCAACAGAGGGCGAACTCGAACCGGCGGAATAGGCTGCGCTGAACGTTTGATGGCTTGACCCGATTGGGCGCTCATGTGCATGGCGATGCGCATGAGTGACGCCGCCTCCCAGAACGAACTGCGCCTGTTCAACAGCCTGACCCGCAGCCTTGAGGTTTTCGAGCCCGTCCATGCTGGCGAGGCACGCGTCTACACCTGCGGCCCCACGGTTTATAATTACCCGCATATCGGCAATATGCGCGCCTATGTATTCGCCGATATCCTCGGCCGCACGTTGAGCTGGAAAGGCTATAAACTCAAGCATGTCATCAACATCACCGATGTCGGCCATCTGACCGATGATGCTGATGAGGGTGAGGACAAGCTGGAGAAGATGGCGGCCGAAAAAGCCCAAGATATCTGGCAGATCGCCAAGCATTATACCGAGGCGTATTGGGAAGACATCAAGGCGCTCAATATCCGCCAGCCTGCGCATTGGTCGGTCGCAACAGACTATATTGAAGAGATGCTCGACTTCGCAAAGAGCATCGCTGATAAGCACTGCTACGAATGCGAAACGGGCCTGTATTTCGATACGACCACAATTGATGATTATGGCCGGTTAGCGCGGGCTGTAACCGAAGACGGCGAAGGCCGGATCGATGCCGTGGAGGGCAAACGCAACGCCGCCGACTTTGCGATCTGGCGCAAAACTCCTGCTGGCGAGACACGCCAGATGGAGTGGGATTCGCCGTGGGGCAGGGGAGCTCCCGGCTGGCATCTCGAATGCTCGGTGATGGGTGAGAAGCTGCTCGGTTTCCCCTTCGACATTCACACCGGCGGGATCGATCATCGCGAAATTCACCATCCGAACGAAATTGCGCAGAACCAAGCATTCTGCGGCTGCGGCGGACTCAGCGAAGCCACCAATTCAGGCGCGCGCTTTTGGATGCACAACAACTTTCTGGTGGAGCGTTCGGGCAAGATGTCAAAATCGTCCGGCGAGTTTTTGCGGCTGCAATTGCTGCTCGACAAGGGTTACCATCCGCTCGCTTACCGTATGATGTGCTTACAGGCGCACTATCGGAGTGAGTTGGAGTTTAGCTGGGACGGACTGAATGCTGCCCTGACGCGGCTGAAGCGGATTGTGATGGCGGTTGAGCGTCTGGCCACTGCTATCGCGGGCGATCCGTCGCATCAGAAATTTGCTCCAATTTTGGAGAAATTCGACGCCGCGTTGGCCGACGATCTGAACACGCCCATCGCACTCACAGCGTTGGAAGAGGCGTTGGCAGTCAAAAAAGTGGATGCCGGCATCAAGCGCGCAGTGATCGAGAAGATGGACTCGGTTCTCGGGCTCGACCTGCTCAACCTAACGCGCACCGATCTGCGCATCCGGCCGCAAGGCGCCCAGCTCACCGAAGCCGAAACCGAGGACGCGATGGAACGCCGGAAGGCTGCCCGCGCGGAGAAGGACTTCACGACCTCCGATGCGGTCCGCGATGAACTGGCCGCCAAGGGCGTCGAACTAATGGATGGCGATCCGCTCGGCTGGGATTGGAAACTGAGCTAAGCGCCTCTACCGCGTTCGGTACCGCACCCAGCAATTAAGCGAAAAGCGCCCGTCTTCAAACCGCCTGCTTGGCACTGTTAGTCCGCGCACTGAATGCGGTGCAAAGGCCGGAAACACAATCAGACGCCCGTGACGCGGTTCGACAGGTTTTGGGTCCGCGCGTCCGTCCAGCGGGTGTATTTCAATCTCGCCGCCTGAAAATTTGCGCGGTTGGCGGTGGAAATAATACACCGTGCTGAGGATACGCTCGCTCTCGACATCGTCGCGATTATCGAGCGTCAGCGTGTCGATGTGCTTGGCGAGACTGCCGCCGTCGCCTGTCGCAATCAGCTCGTTTTCCAGCAGTGGATTTTCAACCATCGGAACGCCTGCAGCCTCGAACAGCTTTGGCATTATTTCGACAAATGCTGCACGGTATTCACGGCCTATATCGCCGAGTTTTCCGACAAAGCGCTTCGATGTACGGAAATTGGTATCCACAGCCTCCGATCCGTCGGAGTAGGACGTCATGGTAGTTTCGAAACCGTCTTCATTGGCGATAGCGAAGTCGAGCAAGCGTGCTGGCAATTCGCTGCCAAAGGCATCATCGAACACTCCGAATTTGGTAAACATCCGCCGTTCCATCCGCCCGTTCAATTCATACGCCCTTGACGTCGCCGCTTGTAACCTGTTCCGCTGCGTTTCCAACAGAGGAGCCTCGCTTATATGACCATCGCCGTCCTGTCCTCCTTGATTAGGCCCGCAATCGAGCCACATTTGCCCGATTGGGTGGAGCCGCGCTGGTTCGCCTCGACCGACGAACTCATGGAGCATGTCGGCGAGGCGGAAATCGGTTGGTTCGATCTGTATGACAAAGAACCAATGGCCGAAGCTGTGAAGCGCGCCGAGAAGATGAAGTGGTACAATTCGATCTATGCGGGGCTCGATTTTCTACCGCTCGATCTGCTGGCCAAGCGCGGTGTCACGGTGACCAATGGTGCCGGTATCAACGCGATCACCATCGCTGAATATACGCTCATGATGATGCTCAATTACGCGAAAGGCTACCGGGAAGTTGTACGCGCGCAGGACCGGAAGGAATGGTTGCAGGATTCGCCGGGCAAGATGGAGCTCGCTGGAAGTAAAGCATTGCTGCTCGGTTACGGAGCTATTGGGAAACTGATCGAGACCCGGCTGCAAGCGTTCGATGTCGATGTCACTATTGTCCGGCGTTCGGGCGGCTCGGATGGCGTGCTTGGTCCCAATGAGTGGCGCGATAAGCTGGGCGATTTCGATTGGGTGATTTTGGCAGTTCCCGCGACGCCTGAAACCGACGGAATGATCGGCGCAGGCGAGTTGGCATCGATGAAGGACGGCGCGGTACTGGTGAATATCGCGCGCGGTACCGTGGTCGATCAGGATGCGTTGGTCATGGCCCTGCAAGCGAAGAGCATTGGCGGGGCGTTGCTCGACGTAACCGAGCCCGAGCCGCTTCCGAAAGACCATATACTGTGGACGCTGCCAAATGCGGATATCACCATGCATTTGTCGGGCAGGGCGCAGGACAAGATGTTTATGCGCTCTGCGCAGCGTTTTCTCGAGAATCTGGGTAAATATCATCGCGGCGAACCGCTCAGTCCGATTTTCGATCCTGCCCGTGGGTATTAGAGCGCCGGTATTGAACCACGGGAATTGGCGCAAATCTCCTAGCAGGGTGACTCGCGCCGCCCTAGTTGGTAGGTCTTAAGACAGATCAAAAGGGGCGTGAGACCTCTGTCTGAATAGCGGTCGCACGCACAAATTGAGAGGCACCATTTCGTGTGTCTGGAGGGGACGACGAATGGCCGATACCAAAAAAGCATCCGACGTATTCATCGATTGTCTCGAGGCTGAGGGCTGCGAGTATATTTTTGGCGTTCCGGGCGAGGAAAATCTCGACCTGCTCGACTCGCTTGGCAAGTCGGACACAATCAAACTGATCCTGACCCGGCATGAGCAGGGCGCGGGCTTTATGGCTGCAACGTACGGCCGACATACCGGCAAGACCGGCGTATGTCTCGCGACGCTGGGCCCCGGCGCAACGAACTTCGTGACCTCTGCCGCCTACGCGCAATTGGGCGGAATGCCGGTGCTGATGATTACCGGTCAGAAGCCGATCAAAAAGAGTAAGCAGGGCCGTTTCCAGATCGTCGATATCGTCAGCCTGATGGAGCCGGTCACGAAGTACGCGATCCAGATTGCTGCGGGCGACAACATCCCCAGCCGGGTGCGTGAAGCGTACCGTTTGGCGGAAGAGGAAAAACCGGGGGCAACGCTGATCGAGCTTCCCGAAGATATCGCTGAAGAGCAGGCGAGCGATTTCAAGCCCTTGCCGAAAAGTGTCGCGCGCCGCCCCTCCGCTGAAGCGAAGGCGGTGCGCATAGCGGTCAAAGCGATCGAAACAGCAAAATCACCGGTCTTGGTGATCGGCGCTGGCGCAAATCGCAAGCTGTGTGGGCGGATGCTCGAACAATTTGTCGAGAAGACCGGCATCCCCTTCCTGACCACGCAAATGGGCAAGGGCGTGATCGACGAGCGCCATCCGAAATTCCTCGGCTGCGCTGCCTTGTCGGCGGGAGACTTCGTGCACCGCGCTGTCGAGGCATCCGATTGCATTATCAATGTCGGCCATGATGTGATCGAGAAGCCGCCATTCTTCATGCAAGATAACGGGGTTCAAGTGATCCACGTTTCGACCAAAACGGCAGAGGTCGATCCGGTCTACTTCCCGCAAACAGAAGTCATCGGTGATATCGCCAACGGGATTTGGCAGATGAAAGAAGACATCACGCCGAACCGGTCCTGGAATTTCGACAAGCTGCTGGCCTATCATCAGGCAGAGCTCGACCATACGGGTGCGCTCGCCGCTGACACGCGCTTCCCGATTTTTCCGCCGCATCTGGTGCAACAGGTTCGCGATTGCATGCCGCATGACGGGATCATCTGCCTCGATAATGGCGTCTACAAAATCTGGTTCGCGCGGGGCTTTACCGCTTATCTGCCGAATACGGTGCTGCTTGATAACGCGCTGGCGACAATGGGCGCCGGCCTGCCGTCGGCGATGATGAGCGCGATGCTCTATCCCGACCGCAAAGTGATGGCGATCTGCGGCGATGGCGGCTTTATGATGAACAGCCAGGAGATGGAGACCGCGGTTCGTTTAGGATTAAACATGACCGTGCTGATCCTGCGCGATGACGCTTACGGAATGATCCGTTGGAAGCAGGCCAATATGGGCTTCGATGATTACGGCCTGACCTATGGCAATCCCGATTTCGTCCAATATGCCGAAAGTTATGGCGCGACCGGGCACCGTGTGGAGAGCAGCGAGCATCTGACCGAAGTCCTCGCGCATTGCCGCGATACGCCGGGTGTCCATCTGATCGACTGCCCGGTTGACTATACCGAGAACGACCAGATTCTGAATCACGACCTCAAGGAACTTTCTGCAAAGCTCTGAGATTGTTTGGATAAAGGAGAATAAGATGGTCGAGCTAAAAAGCACTTATCCGCTCTATCTCAACAATAAGGCAGCGCTTCCTAACACCGATTTGGAAGTGACCGACAAGTTTACGGGTGAAGTTGCTTTCCGGACTGCGCTGGCAACACCCGATGTTATCGAGGAAGCGATTGCGGGTGCTGTTCGCGCGACCGAGCCGATGGCTAAGATGGCGAGTTTCGAGCGCCAAGCGGTGCTCGAACATTGCGTGAAGCGCTTTCGCGAGCGTTATGATGAGCTTGCGTATGCGTTATGTGTCGAGGCGGGCAAGCCGATCAATGATGCCGAGGGTGAAGTCGACCGGCTGATCGATACATTCAAAATTGCAGCCGAAGAATCGACGCGTAATTATGGTGAGGTCCAACCGCTTGATATTTCGGCGCGGGCCAAGGGCTATATGGGCATGTGGAAGCGCGTGCCGATCGGGCCGTGCAGCTTCATTTCGCCGTTCAATTTCCCGCTCAATCTGGCCGCGCACAAGATCGCGCCCGCGATTGCGATCGGGTGTCCGTTCGTGATGAAACCGGCGAGCAAAACACCGCTTGGCGCGATTATTATGGGCGAGGTGTTGGCGGAGACCGATCTGCCGGAGGGCGCATTCTCAATCCTGCCTGCAAGCCGTGACGGGGCTGATCTGTTTACAACCGACGAACGGCTCAAGCTGCTCAGCTTCACCGGCTCGCCCGGCGTTGGCTGGGACTTGAAAGCCAAGGCGGGCAAGAAGCCCGTCATCCTCGAGCTAGGGGGCAATGCAGCGGTAATTGTCGATAAGGATGCCGATCTCGATCACGCGCTGGCGCGGATCATTTTCGGCGCGTTTTACCAGTCCGGCCAAAGCTGCATCGGCGTGCAGCGGATTATCATTCACGAAGACATCTATGACCAATTCCGCGATATGCTGGTCGAGAAAACCAAAGGGTTGGTTTCGGGCGATCCCAAGAAGCGTGAGACTTTTATCGGGCCGATGATTTCGGTCGGTGAGGCATCGCGGCTCAAAGGCTGGATCGACGATGCGGTAAGCGCGGGCGCAACGCTGTTATGCGGCGGCGGGTGCGACGGCAATATGCTCGAAGCGACGCTATTAGAGCACGTTGATGAGTCGTGCGATGCCTATCGTGAGGAGGCGTTCGGCCCGATGGCTTTGCTGAGCAAATTCAGCGACTTCGATGCGGCTCTGATAGAGGTCAACAACTCCAAATTCGGCCTCCAGGCAGGCATCTTCACCCGCGATATCCACAAGGTGCTCGATGCGTGGGACGAGCTCGATGTTGGCGGTGTGGTGGTGAACGATGTCTCATCCTACCGCGTCGACAATATGCCGTATGGCGGCGTCAAGGACTCCGGCTTGGGCCGCGAGGGCATCCGCTTTGCGATGGAGGATATGTCCGAAATCCGCAATCTGGTGATCCGGCGGGAATGATCCTCGCCCGACGGGGCAGCATTAGGCATCAACCAACAGCAATAGCTCGCATTCGACCAGCATTCGCGGTTCGGGCAGCAGGGCGTGCTCGACGCTCGTAATTGTAGCATCGGCGACTAGCTGCCCCGGTATCGCAAACTCATGCTCAGGCAGAATCGCGACAAAATTCTCACCCGCTTTCACGGCGTCCGCACCCTCAAAATTAAGCCGCAGCGTATGCCGCGCGCCGGAGAAGGTGATGCTCGCCCATGCTTTTTCGTCATGCTGGGTAATCTCCCCAAAACCTCCGCACAGCTCGGCGAGTGCCAGGCGCAGGCGCTCCCCTGACGTGCGCCGTGATCGGCGGGCAGGGCGGATGGGTGTGCTGGGTTCAGCGGACATTCTGCTCTCCGAGATAGTCCGCGATAAAGCTTTCGACGCGGCGTTCGGTATTGCTGCGCGGCTCACGCCCGTTGCGCAGATCGAGGACGAAGCGCGGGTCATGTGTAGCCAAACGCCCGAATTTCGTGGCGGGCATTCCCGTCTGGCGAAGGAATTTTTCAATGGTCCGGATAAGCATACGGTTCCCCTGCGATATGGTTGGCGTGCGGTTCGGACGACAAAGCGAATCGCCCGATACCCGAGTCGTCGCTGGCGAAATCCTACTTGTCTAGGAAAAATACATCGTGTAGGTAGGAAAAAATCGGCAATGAGGACAGAATATGTCGAATCCACGAGAGAAACTACGCGAATTGGTCCGAAGCAGAGGCAGCTCGTTGACTGCTCTATCCACCATGATCGGGCGAAATCCTACATATTTGCAGCAATTTATCAGTAAAGGTAGCCCGAGAAAGCTGGAGGAAGAGGATCGCCGAACGCTGGCGGAATTCCTGGGGGTGGCCGAATCGGAATTAGGCGGGCCGGAGGAAAAATCCTATGATTCGTCCAAGCCGATTCCGCTGGATCGCGATTGGATCGATGTTCCGCGCCTTCCGCTGAGCGCGTCAGCGGGACCGGGTGCGACTGTGGGTGAGGAAATGCCGTTCGACAATTTCCGTTTTTCCCGCCGGTGGCTGCGGGAGCAAGGGCTGGAAGGATCACAGCTGTCCGCAATTGTAGTGGAGGGCGATTCGATGGAGCCGCTGCTGCGCGCAGGCGATGAAGTGCTGGTGGACCGATCACAGCGCCCTTTCCGCGATGGCATCCACGTCGTCCGACTGGAGGATACGCTGCTGGTAAAGCGCGTCGCAGCGCAGGGCGGGGGGCGGCTGTCGCTGCTAAGCCAGAACCTCGCTTATCCGCCGATTGAAGTATCGGCGGACGAGGTGGAAATTATCGGGCGCGTAGTTTGGAAAAGTGGGCGATTGTGACGATGATGCGGCATGCTCTGGCTTGGGTACTCAATCCGATAATTGATCGGTATCGCCGAAGAATTGCGCCGTCGCGCCTGCTTAGTGACGCGATTTGGGATATCACAGAGAATTGGGAAGACAATTATACAGCTTCCTGGGATCATCAGAACGCCGAATGTCCTGATCAACCTGCACGGATGAAGTTGGCAGAGCGTTTGGTGTCCAATGATCCGGCGCGTGCATTTGAAACGTATCAGAAGGCTGCCATTGACGGTTCAGTTTGGTCGAAATGGATCATAGGTTGGTACTATGATTGGGGCGTCGTTGTACAAAAGGACGAAGGATTGGCCGAGCAATATTATCGCGAAGCAATGAGCCTCGGATCAATGCGAGCAAATATCGATCTTGGCAAATTGCTAAAGCGTCAGGGCAGAACAGACGAATGGCGGGAGGTTCTCGGTTCGGCATCAGAACAAGGTTTCATTCCTGCTAAGTACTGGTTGGCACGTTACGAATTTCGAATGAAGCGAACGCGGAATGGTGCACGCCGGATCAAACACCTTCTCGAACAGGCATCTGATGCGGGTCATCCGTTTGCAAGAATGGACCTAGCGATGCTGCGCTTGGTCGGAACCTACGGGTATAAGGAGATACCAGAGGGTTGGCGAAGCCTGAAGGCTGTGTTGGCTAATTTTGAAGGTGAGCTAGAGCGCTCTTAGAAGGTTGTCAGCCGTACATTTTTTCGCCAAATCGCCGTTATGACCGAAACAGCCAAACAACCACCCATGCGCGCGGCGATAATGCCTGTCACGCCGCTGCAGCAGAATTGCAGCCTAATCTGGTGCACCAAGACCATGAAGGGTGCGCTGACCGATCCGGGCGGCGATCTCGAGAAGCTCAAGGCAGGTGTTGCCAAGGCTGGCGTCGAGCTGGAGAAAATCCTGATCACCCATGGCCATATCGACCATTGCGGCGAGAGCGGAATACTTGCGAAAGAACTCGGCATTCCAATCGAAGGTCCGCATGAGGCGGATCGCTTCTGGATCTCGCGGCTCGACGAGGATGGCGCGAAATACGGTATTCGCGGTGAAGTGTTCGAGCCTGACCGCTGGCTAGAAGATGGTGATACGGTCACCGTTGGCGAGCTAACGCTGAACGTTATCCACTGCCCGGGCCACACGCCGGGCCACGTCGTGTTCTTTCACGGCCCCAGCAAATTCGCGATTGTCGGCGATGTATTGTTTCAGGGATCAATCGGACGAACCGATTTCCCGATGGGCAATCATCAGGACTTGCTCGATGCGATCACGCAAAAGCTGTGGCCTCTCGGGAATGACATTACCTTCATTCCCGGTCACGGGCCAACCAGCACTTTCGGACAAGAGCGCAAGACAAACCAATTCGTGAGCGATTACGCTCTCAGCTGATTACATCACGCCAACGGTAACAAGCACGGCAACAACCGCCAGGCCGAGCAGCGACAGCATTGTGATCAGAGTACCAATCAGCCGCCCTTTGCCAAAGCCCTGTGCATCCATGCCAAAAGCATGGGCGACGCGGCCAAGCATGAATATACCGACAACGTAAGGCAGCCATGCGCCACCTTTGCCGGCCAGCTCAATCGCGGCGACGAGGATCAGAAAAAAAGGCGTACATTCGACGAAGTTTGCATGCGCGCGCATCCGTCGGATGACGGTGTCATTCCCGCCATCGCCAACGCTGACGCTTTCGCTACCGCGCACTTTGCCGACGCGCATCATCAGCCAGATTGCAAGTATCGCTGCGGCGGCTGCCGCACAAAGAGTTACCGGTAAAATCATCGTCTATACCTCTGTTTGGGTTGCGCGTTGCTACCGATTACCGCGTGTAATAGCAATCACGCGGGTTGCAACACAGCGAATATCGGTTATAGCGCGCCCCTTCCCGTGAGAGTCGGGCCACGATTCCCTGCACTGGTAATAGCTTGTGCAGTTCGCGGCCTTGGCTTAAAGCGGCCCTATACACTGCAGTTTAATTCAAGGAACAGGTGCCGCTATGGCTGTCCCTAAGAGAAAAGTTTCGCCGCATCGTCGCGGTATCCGTCGTTCACACGATTCGCTTAAGCCTGAAGCATTCCATGAATGCTCCAACTGTGGCGAGCTGAAGCGTCCGCACAATATGTGTGACGCCTGCGGCCACTACAACGGACGCGAAATTGTCGCTGTAGGTCTTTAAGACCTCAATTTGACCCGGAGTACACGCCCATGAGCCTCCCGCGTATCGCTGTTGATGCGATGGGCGGCGATGAAGGCGTGCGCGTGATGATTGACGGCGCTGCCGAAGCACGCCGCCGTCATGACCAGTTCCAGTTCCTATTGGTGGGCGACGAAACCCGCATCAAGGCGGCGCTCGACGATCACCCCAATATGCGCGGTGCATCTGAAATTCTGCATTGCGACGATGTTGTTGGCGGGGACGAGCTTCCCACCAAAGCGCTTCGCCGTGCCAAAACCACATCCATGGGCCTCGCGGTAAACGCTGTGAAACAGGGCGATGCCGGCGCTGCGGTTAGCGCAGGCAATACCGGCGCGCTGATGGCGATGAGCAAGCTCGCCTTGCGGACAATGCCCGGGATCGACCGGCCAGCATTGGCAGCACTGATGCCGACGCTTGGCGACAATGATGTGATCATGCTCGATCTCGGTGCCAATACAGAAGCTGACGCGCGCAATCTGGTGCAATTTGCAATTATGGGCGCGGCCTATTCCAAAATTGTGACCGAGCGCGATCTGCCGCGTGTCCGGCTGCTCAATATCGGCACCGAGGAGAATAAGGGTTTCGACCGCCTGCGCGAAGCTGCCGAGCAGCTTCAGGACGCTACCGGACTCGATATGAGCTTTGAAGGCTATGTCGAATCCGACAAGATCAATCGCGGTGAAGTCGACGTTGTTGTGACTGACGGTTTTTCGGGCAACATTGCTCTAAAAGCGATCGAAGGCACGGCGCGGTTTGTGACTGACTTGCTACGTAATGCGTTCACCAGTTCAATCCGTTCCAAGATCGGTTTTCTGGTGTCACGCCCGGCGACCGAATTATTAAAACATCACCTTGATCCGAACAATCACAATGGTGCGGTGTTCCTCGGCCTTAACGGCGTGGTGGTGAAAAGCCATGGCAGCGCAACTGCTGGCGGCGTTGCCAATGCGGTAACGGTTGCAGCACGTCTGCTCGAAGAGGATTTGACGCAGCGGATCAGCACAGGCCTTGCAGAATTGCACGCGCGTGAAGAAGCAACTTTCGACAATAGTGCTGCAAAGTGATCCGTTCGGTTATCCGTGGAAGCGGCTCGGCTCTGCCGGAAAAGCTTGTCACCAATGACGAGCTTGCCGAGCAAGTCGATACTACCAATGAATGGATCGTAGAACGAACCGGCATTCGCCAACGCTATATCGCGGGCGAGGGTGAAACAACTTCGTCGCTTGCTACTGCTGCCGCAAAACGTGCGCTGGAAGCGGCAGGCATGTCGGGCAACGATATCGATCTGATCGTGCTCGCCACCGCAACGCCTGATCAGACATTCCCGGCCACCGCAACGCAGGTCCAGCAAGCGCTCGGCTGCAACGGTTGCATTGCATTCGATGTCGCGGCGGTCTGCTCGGGTTTTCTCTACGCGCTTGGTACCGCCGACTCGATGCTACGCACCGGCATGGCGAAGCGCGCATTGGTGATCGGGGCCGAAACATTCAGCCGTATTCTCGATTGGGAAGATCGCACGACTTGCGTGCTCTTTGGTGATGGCGCGGGCGCGATTGTGCTGGAGGCGCAGGATGTTGCTGAAGATGGCCCCGGCGTGCTCGACACCAAACTTCACGCCGATGGTGCGCACAACCAATTGCTTTACGTCGATGGCGGCCCATCCACCACGGGCACTGTCGGCAAGCTCCGCATGAAAGGGCGTGAAGTATTCCGTCATGCGGTGGTCAATCTGGCTGACGTTCTCAAAGAAACGCTCGGCGCCGCAGGCTTCGAGGCGTCGGATATCGATTGGGTCGTCCCGCATCAGGCCAATGCCCGCATTCTTGACGCGACGGCACGCAAGCTCGGACTACCCGCAGAGAAGGTGATCGTAACCGTCGACCAACACGCCAATACCTCCGCCGCATCGGTGCCGCTGGCGTTCGACGTTGGTATTCGCGACGGGCGGATCAAAAAAGGCGATTTGGTGATGTTCGAGGCGATGGGCGGCGGATTCACATGGGGCGCTTCATTAGTCCGCATGTAAGTTGCATTTATTGCACTCAATATTTGCGCAAACGGGCGAATTTGGTTACAAATGTAGCCAGTTTCCGAAACCTAGGGTCGCACCGGTAAGGGAGTGAGCGAATGTCTCGATCAGTCAACACGCTGACAAGAGCCGATCTCGCAGAGACGATTAATCGCAAAATGGGATTTTCTCGGGCGGAATCGCTCGACCTGGTGGAATCAATTCTGGCGCATATGTGCGATGCCATGAGCGACGGGGAAAATGTGAAAATCTCCGGCTTTGGCAGCTTCATTTTGCGTGACAAGAAAGAGCGGATTGGCCGCAATCCGAAAACGGGTGTGGAAGTTCCGATTACGCCGCGGCGGGTGATGACTTTCCGCGCGAGCCAATTGCTGAAAGAACGTATCGCCAAAGGATGACTGCATGAGCGCGCAATTTGATGATGGAAAAGACGACGGCGCGCTCCGCACGATTGGTGAAGTCAGCAAAGCGTTAAATATTAAAACCCACGTGCTGCGCTATTGGGAACAGCAGTTCCCGATGCTCGAACCGCTCAAGCGGAGCGGTGGACGGCGCTATTACCGGCCCGAAGATGTGGAGTTGGTCGGGCAGATCGACCGTCTCGTGAATCAACAGGGCTACACGCTGAAGGGCGCTCAGCAGGCGATTGCCGACGGCAAGACGGGTGAGGCACCGGTTCCTGCGCCTGAATCTGAACCAGATACCGAGGCGACTGCTCCGGCATCATCTCTATCCGGTAACGCTGCCGTGCCTGCCGACGTCATTGCCCAGTTAAAGGGTATTCGCGCGCGGCTTGCTGCGGCGCTTGAAGCCTGACGGCCTACTGCGCCGCGACCAGTTCTTCCGCAACATCCAGATCGACGCTGACGAGGCGTGACACGCCCTGTTCGACCATAGTCACGCCGAACAGGCGGTGCATCCGGCTCATGGTCACCGCATTGTGCGTGACGATCAGATAGCGGGTATTGGTTTCATTGGTCATCGCATCGAGCAGATCGCAGAAGCGGTCGATATTGGCATCATCGAGCGGCGCATCGACCTCGTCCAGCACACAGATTGGCGCGGGGTTGGTTAGGAACAGCGCAAAGATCAGGGCGATCGCGGTCAATGCCTGCTCGCCGCCCGATAGCAACGTGAGTGACTGAAGCTTTTTACCAGGAGGCTGCGCGAAAATTTCCAGGCCAGCGTCAAGCGGATCATCGCTATCGATAAGTGCCAGATGCGCCTGGCCGCCATCGAACAAGCGTGTGAACAACCGGCGAAAATGCGTATCGACTTGCTCGAACGCGGCTTTCAGGCGTTCGCGGCCTTCGCGGTTAAGACTGCCGATTGATCCGCGCAGCCGGTTCACCGCTTCGTGGAGCTCAGCCTGCTCTGCGGCGCTGGAGCCATGCTCATCTTCTATCTTTGCCAGTTCTTCGGCGGCGACCAGGTTGACCGGGCCAATCCGCTCGCGGCTCGCGGTCAAGCGTTCGAGCTCTTCGCTCTCAATGGCCGAATTCTTGACCTGCTCGGCATCGAATTCAAACTTGTCGGCCAGCATCGGTGGTGGACACTGGAAGCGCTCGCCCGAGACGCGCGCCATCTCCGCGCGGCGGGCCTCTTCGCTTTCAGCGCGCGCAGCAAGGCCGGCACGGGATTCGCGAGCCGTGGCCAAAGCCTCATTGGCTTCGGCGAAGGCGCGGTCAACCTCATGCGCTGCCTCTTGCGCTTTCGCGACCGACGCTTCGGCTTCTGTCAATTCTCTCGTCAGCCGTTCGCGGACCGCATCGCCTTGCTCGATCTCGCGTATCAGGCCTTCGGGTTTGGCGGCGAAGACGGCGCGCTCCTCTTCTATTTCATCGAACCGTCGCGCCATATCGGACAGGCGCTGCGCAGCTTCGCCAGAGCGCGCTTGCCAATTGGCCATATCGCTCCGCTGCGCGGCTGTTCGCTCGCGCGTGACGGCCAACGCCTGATCATGCGCGGCGAGAGTCGCTGTGGCCGCCTGCAAAGCGGAACGGGCGGCATCATGCTTGGCTTGCGAGGCCTCCAGTGATGCGCGGCCAGTATCGGGCGCTGGCAAATCATTACGTTTGGCCTTGGCCGCTTCAAGCTCGCCCAGCGCGAGCTTCTTCTGCTCGGCCAGATCGGCTTCTGCGGTGTCGAGTTCCTGTAAGCGCGAGGCCAAACGTTCACGGGCAATCTCCGCTTGATCGAGCGAGCGCAGGGCTTGGCGCTCTGCTTCGGCTGCTTCGCCAACGCCGCGCTCGGCCGCGACGAGCGCGGTTTGCAGCGCCGCAAGTTCTTCCTGAGCGCTGACTTGCGCTGCCTCGGCCTTTTCGGTTGCACCGCGCTTTGCTGGAAGCTCTGCTTCAAGATCCGCGAGACGGTTCTCCGCTTCTAGCCTTGCTGCCTCGGCAGCACCTTCCCCGCGCGCTATAAATCCATCCCAACGGCGCAAACGCCCGCCCGTCGTGACGAGCCACTCGCCCGGCCCGAGTGTGCGACCATCATCTTTATCAGTGACATGGACCAGCGCGAGGCGGGCTTTCAATTGGGACGGACAGGACGTGAGCTGCGCGGCCAAGCTGTCGGCCACTGCACCGGGTACATCGCCGCCGGTCCAGAACCGGCCATCATTACCATCTTGCGGCTTGCCCAAGGGCGACTTCGCATCGCGGCCAAGCACAGCGGCCAGAGCGCGTTCGTAGCCTGGTTTCGCGCGGACTTCATCCAGCGCAGTGGGCAGGCCTTTGCGCTGTGCGCGTTGCCGTTCACGTGCATCGCGGTCGCGCACCAAGGCGTTATATTCGCGCTCGATTCCCGCCAGCTCGGCTTTTGCGGCGGCGAAGGCATTGCCCGCTTCATCACGGTTAGTTTGGAGAGCTTGTTTACTTTCTCGCTGCGCAGTTAGCTCTGCCTGCAATTCGGCGAGCGTGGTAGTAGCTGCCTCAACGCGGTCTTTTGCTTCGGTTACCGCTTTTTCAGGGTCACCAGAATCGGACAAGGATATGCGAATCTGCGTCTGTCTCTCAATCTCTGCCGCCAGCCTATCGACCCGGGACTGCGCCTGCGATACTTCGGCTTGAGCAACGCGCCATTCGGCTTCGACGCCCGCCTGATCTGCGGTCGCTTTGGCCAGCGCCAGCTCGGCCGTCCGACCCGCGCGCTCTGCCTCTTCCAAAGCAGCCGCCAGCTTCGGGCGGCGTTCTTCATCCGCCGCGAGCGATTTCTCGTTATCGGCCAGCTCTTTCTCAAGCCGGGCGAGGGCCTCTGCTGCATCTTTCGTCAAGCGGTCCGCTTCGCCGCGATCCTCTTCCAAACGCACCTTTTGGCGATCAAGGTCAGCAAGACGCTGCTCTGCGGCTTCCAATTGCGAGGTGAGTGCGGCCATCCGGTGACCATGCGCGCTCGCATCATCGCGGCGGTCGGCCTGCTCTTCGCGGGCTTCAGAAAGTGCCTTAGCCGCCTCGTGTTGCGCTTTCTGGGCTGTATCGCTGGCTTCTTTGGCCGTGACGACACGCGCTTCAGCGGACTGCGCCTGCTCCCGCGCAGCATCGGCAGCTGCAGCGGCATCGCGCCATCGTGCATATAGGAGCCGTGCTTCAGCCGTAGAAATCTGCCCCGTCAGCTTGGTGTAACGCTCGGCCTGCTTCGCCTGCCGTCGCAGGGACGCCATCTGCGAATCCAGGCCCGCCATCAAATCCTCAAGCCGCTCGAGATTCTTCTCGGTCGAGCGAAGCTTGCTTTCCGCGTCGCGGCGGCGGACGTGGAGGCCGGCAATGCCCGCAGCCTCCTCCAGCATTTGCCGCCGTTCGGCTGGCTTCGCAGCAATAACCTGCGCGATTTTGCCTTGGCTGACGAGTGCGGGGCTATGCGCGCCCGTCGCAGCGTCAGCGAAGGTAAGCGAGACATCTTTGGCACGGACATCATTGCCGTTGACCCGATACGCGCTGCCTGCGCCGCGTTCGATACGGCGGGTAACGTCCAGATCTTCGCCATCGTCATCCTCAGCATGGAGGACGACTTCGGCAAAATCTCGGGGAGGGCGGCTTTCGGTGCCCGCGAAAATGACATCTTCCATTCCGCCGGAACGCATGGACTTGGGCGAGTTTTCGCCCATGACCCAGCGAATAGCTTCCAAAAGATTAGATTTGCCGCAGCCATTCGGCCCGACAACCCCGGTCAGTCCCGGTTCGATGCGCAATTCGGCTGGCTCGACGAAGCTTTTAAAGCCGCTGAGCTTGAGCCGTTTTATTTGCATCGCCGGTGCTGCCCCCTCCCGCTGCTAAAGCGCTTTAGCGAGCGCCCGCGCGTTGCAGCATGGGTTCGATCTGCGTCCAGGAATTGGCGTCGATCTTGGTGCCATTGATGAAAAACGTCGGGGTGCCGGTCACGCCCAGCTCCTGCGACTGAGTGTTCGAGTTGTCCGCAATTGCGCTAACCGATGCGGCGTCAGCGAGGCATTGTTCGGCTTGGTCACGGCCAAGGCCGCGTGCGCCAAAGAACTCGTAGAGACCTGCGGCCTGTGCCGTAGCCACGAAGCGCTGATCTTCCGGCAGCTCCATCGCGGCCTGAAGCGCCTGGCCGTTTTGCTGTGCCCCGTTCATGATGTTGTTCAGGTCAGCCCAAACCGCGTCCGAACGCGGGTGGAAAGCTTCTTTCGGACCGCAGCGTACAAGGCGCGCGAGAACGAGGTCGATGCCGTTATGGATCTGGTTACGAAGCTCGTAGCTGACGCGGCCGGTGTTTACATATTCGCTTTTAAGCTGTTCCGACCCGTTCATCGCGAAAGATGCGCAAGCGGGGCAAGTCAGCGAGGCATACTCGACCACTTTGATCGCGGCATCGGGGTTGCCCAGAATATAGCCGTCATAATCGGATACATTGACGACATCGGTCCATTCCTGACCCTCTGGCGCAGCTACTGGCTCGACAGTTGCGGCCTCGGCAACTTCGCCGTCAGCGGCGGTTCCGCCACAGGCAGAGAGCGCCAACGCGAGTGGGGCAGCGAAAGCGGTCAGGGTGATTTTGCGAAAATTGGTCATATTCAGTCTCTGTCCTCAGCGGAATTGATGGAGGCTATACGAAGGGGTGAAGGGGTAAAGCACTTGATAGCGCTATCCACAGCTTGTCCCAAGGGTTTTCCCCTCAGAAAGTGTCAAAATTGGCATTGAGTTTCGGCTCCAGCGTTCTCCAATCATGAACGTTCGGCAATGTCTTGCCGTTGATCGCGAAGCTGGGTGTACCGGTGATGCCAAATTCGGCGAAATCGGCGACGGTATTCGTTTCTAGCTGTTCGGCTCTCGCCTCGTCATTCAGGCATGTGTCCAACTCTGTTCGGCTATATCCCCGCGTTTCCATCATGGCGTAAAAGCCTGCATCTTCTGCAATGGCTTTGCGCGCAGTCGCACCATCAGGGGCATTCCAGCGCTGTCGCTGCCCTTCGGTTGGACGCCGAACGATTGGAAGCCACGTACGCTGACTGGTCATAAAATAGGCATGATTGCGGAAGAATTTATCGCTTGCGCCGCATTGCACCAGCATCGTCACCGTTGTGTCTACCGGATTGCGGATCACCGAGCGAACATCGAGCATCAATTTGCCCGTGCCGATATAGGCCAGTTGTAAAGGGGCTTCGCCTTGCAAAGTAAAAGTGGCGCAGTGCGGGCAGGTATAGCTGACAAATTCGGTCAGCGTGACTTTGGCATCAGGATTGCCGATCACTTTGCCGCGGCCATTGTCGGACACGGTTGCCGCCCAATTGCTGGTCGCCGCCGTGGTAAGAAGCGCGGCAGTGATCACCGCACCCGCTCTGAAAAATTTCTTCAACTTCATGCCCCTATTGTGTCTCGCCGCCATCATCGTCGCTTTGGCTGCCAAGGCTGCGTGCAAGCGATTCCAGCACCGTACGCAGCTCCGGATCGCCTACATCGCGCAGGCTTTCCCCCAATTCCATCGGGATCGGCTTGAGCGACGGCGGCGCTTTGGCGCGATTTTTATCCTCGGGCGGCTTAACCGCACCTTGCCGGATTTTGACTTTGGATACGGCTTGATAGCCGAAAAAGCGGTTAACCCGCTCCTTTATCTCCGGGATCACATGCTGGATCAGCGGGGCGTGAGCGGGCAACACAACCAGTTGGAGGATGCCGTTTTCCTTATCGCCCGGCGGGAAACGGATGGCTTCCGGCGCGCAGACCTTGGCGTGGTGTTCGCCGACAATTTCGGGCCAGCGTGTAACGACCGAGGATTGGACGAAACCGAACCGGCGAAAGGCAGTACGCCCGATTTGCGGCATTAATTCGGAAATGGGTTTTGCCGGACCACCACGCGCGCGCTGCCACTGCTTCGCTTTCGTGCGCGGCTTTGGCGCAGCTTTCTTGGCCGCTTTTTTGGCAGGTTTGTCGCTATCCCGTTCCATCGTGGGAAAGGCCATGCCATAGGCGCTGCGTGACTGCCAGCAAGGATACGATCAGCGCCCGTTTATTGGAGTGGTATGATGTGCATGCGCGGACGCTGCCGTGGCGGGCTCCGCCTGGCGAATCCTCTCCTGATCCATATCGCGTGTGGCTGTCCGAAGTGATGTTGCAGCAGACCACTGTTGCCGCTGTAAAACCCTATTTTGCCAAGTTCACCGAGCGTTGGCCGACAGTTGATGATCTGGCAGCCGCGCCTGAACAGGACGTGATGGTGGCATGGGCGGGACTGGGATATTACTCGCGCGCGCGCAATCTGGTGAAATGCGCGGCTGCGGTGAAAAAGCTGGGCGGCTTTCCCGAGACCGAAGAGGAATTGCTCAAGCTGCCGGGGCTGGGAGCGTACACCGCCGCTGCTGTTGCCGCGATTGCTTTTGGCCAGCGTGCGGTCGTCGTCGACGCGAATGTCGAGCGGGTTGTCTCACGTCTGTTTGCGATTGAAGAGCCGCTGCCTGGTTCACGCAAGACGATCCGAGTGAAAACCGATGGGATTACACCGGACCGCCGCGCGGGAGATTTCGCGCAAGCGATGATGGATTTGGGGTCGGGAATTTGCACCACACGCGACCCGAAGTGCCTGCTGTGCCCCCTTTCGAGTGATTGTCAGGCGCTGAAAAATGATAATCCGGCGCGCTTTCCGATTAAGGCACCGAAGAAGATCAAGCCAGTGCGGCAGGGCACGGCCTATTGGATAGAGCGCGACGGCGCAGTCTGGCTCGAAATCCGGCAGGGCACGGGAATGCTGGGCGGAATGCGTTCTTTGCCCGATGATGGGTGGCATTCGGGCGGCGACGGGGATGGGGCCGCGCCAGTTGATGCCGATTGGGAGCAGCTAGGGCTGGTCCGCCACACATTTACGCATTTCTCGCTGGAGATGTCAGTACTTAGGACATCGATCCAGTCCGATTTAGCCGAACGCATCGGACAATGGTGGCCTGTTGCCGAGATCGATGATGCGGGCCTGCCTACACTATTCGCAAAAGCTGCGCGATTGGTTCTGGCGCGGGGTTAAATAATACCGCCACCAATGCTCAAACGGACGACTGCTATCAGGCCTACAATCAGGCAGAAATTCCGCCCGGTGTTGCTCGATGACAGCGCGCCCAGAATGATACCAATCACGATGATCGGCAAGGCCAACCAATTGGCCCAACCGAGCAACGGGATGGTCGCCGGTATAACGACGATAAGCGAGACGATTCCGAGGAGGAGAGAGAGTATATTCAGCATGTGTATTATATAGCTATAACACCGCACCTTTTCAAGCCACAAAAGGCGTAATTGACCGTTCACCTTCCTTCCCCCAAAGACGGCGCAAACAAAATTGCAAAAGAGGACCTGTCCCAATGGCGTTCACTGAATTCGACAATATGCCCCAGAGTGTAAGTCTTAACCGCCGCTCGCTGCTGCGCGGAACTGCGTTTCTGAGCGCCAGTGCGGCTTTGGCCGGAATGCCGATGGGCCGCGCGGCTTTCGCGAAGATGGATGGCACGATATGGAAAAGTGTCACCGCGGCGGTCAATGAATATGTCGATGAAGGCAAAGTCGCCAATATGGTCGCGACGCTCGGTTGGGGGCAGGATGATTACGAGCTGATCAATCGCGGTACATTGCAGCTGGGCGGGATGAAGCAGGCCGACGGCGATACGCTCTACCGCATCTATTCGATGACCAAGCCGATCACCGGCATCGCGACAATGATACTGATCGACGATGGCAAGCTGACGCTCGATACGCCGCTTGCCGATATTCTGCCCGCTTTTGCAAATATGAAAGTCCAGAAAGAATATGACGGTGCGATTACCGAGGACAACCTTGAGCCTGCGGTGCGCCCGATCACAATCCGCCACCTGCTGACGCATACGGCGGGTCTCGGTTACAACATTGTCCAGAAGGGTCCGATCCAGAAAGCCTATAACGACGCTGAGCTTAGCCCCGGCCAAGTCAGCCGGATGAAAATCCCCGGCGTTAGCGACCAGACAACGATCAAAGGCCTCGCGGCTTTTGCGGACAAGCTGGCAGAGATGCCGCTAGTCTATCAGCCGGGGACCACTTGGAGCTACTCGGTCAGTCTCGACCTGATGGGACGCGTGATCGAAGTCGTCTCGGGAATGCCGTTCGATCAATTCCTTTCGAAGCACTTGTTCGAGCCTTGCGGTATGGACAGCACCTATTTCCAGGTTCCTCAGGCGCAAGTCGCCCGCTTCGCGACCAATTACGGTATCCTGGGGGGCAATCTGCTACCGCTCGATCCGGCGGCGGCGTCGATCTATCTCGACGAACCAGCCTTTCCGTTTGGCGGAGCAGGGCTGGTCTGTAGCCCGAACGACTACGACAAGTTCCAGCGGATGCTGGTCGGGCTGGGCGAGATTGATGGCAACCGCGTGATGAGTGAGCGCGCGGTTCGCGTGGGTACGTCCAATATGCTGCCGGAGACTGCGATAACCAAGGGAACATGGGTTGAAGGGCAATTGTTCGGTGCCGGTGGCCGTGTAACGGGAACGGCGTTCGGCTGGGGCGGAGCGGCTGGAACCGCTGCATTCGCTGATATCAAGAGCGGCCTGCGCGCAGCCATGTTCACGCAATATATGCCTTCGACAGAATATTCGATCCAACAGGACTTCCCCAAACTGGTGCTGAAGGATTTGGCAGCCATGCCAACTGCGCCGGTTAAAGAAGCAGCCGAGGCGGCTGCCGAATTGGTGGACGGCTGACGCTAGATGCTGGCATTTACAGGATCGCGGCTTGACCGCGCGGACAATGTTCGTGCGGACGCCGATGCGCTTGCCGGGCTAATGAACTGGAAAGCCCGTTTGCTGAAGCTGAACGGGCTGATGCCGGAAATGGACGATGCCGGCGCGCTGGCATGGAGTACTCTGGCGGATGCCGCCGAGGGTGCAGAACTGGTGTTCCTGGGTCTCGACGACGGCAAGGCATGTTTCGCTGCCGTTCCGGAGCGGGGCGACGCGAGCCCGCGTATGGCGAACCCGCAACTATGGTCATTGATGGCGACGCTTAGCGCAGACGATCTGGCGCTATATGGCGGTGCACGCAGTATTGTCGATTGGCATGCGCGGCACCGTTTTTGCGCAGCATGTGGCGGTGATACCAAGATTGGCAAAGGCGGCTGGCAGCGCGCTTGCACCGTTTGTGGAACCGAGCATTTTCCGCGCACTGATCCGGTCACGATCATGCTGGTCGAATATGACGATGGTTCGGGTGCAAAATTGCTGCTCGGTCGCGGTCTTGGCTGGCCTGAGCGCGCCTATTCAGCGCTGGCAGGCTTTGTCGAGCCGGGCGAGAGCATCGAAGAGGCGGTTGCGCGCGAAGTGCTGGAGGAATCGGGCATTGTTGCCAAGGAAGTGCACTATATTGCCAGCCAGCCCTGGCCGTTCCCGTCGCAATTGATGGTGGGCTGCCATGCGGTTGCCGAGAATGATGAAATCACTCTCGACACCACGGAGCTGGCTGATGCCCGCTGGTTTACTCGCGCAGAAGTCACTGCTGCGCTGAATGGCGATGAAAATGCGCCGATGAATACGCCGCCACGGCAAGCAATTGCTTCGCATTTGCTGAAATGGTGGATCGAGAAGGGCGCATGATGGCGACAAAACCGCGCAAAATGACGATCGACATTTTCTCCGATGTCATGTGCCCGTGGTGCATCATCGGATATGGCCAATTGCAGAAAGGTCTCGCTGAATTGGAAGGCGAGATCGAGGCTGAAATTCGCTGGTGTCCGTTCGAACTCAATCCTGACATGCCCGCGGAGGGTGAAGAACGATCCGAACATATCGCGCGCAAGTATCGGCGCACTGCCGAAGAAACCAGGGGCGTTCAAAACCAGATGCGGCAGGTTGCCGAACAGGCTGGCGTATCGCTCGACTATACCGGCGGCGGGGAAGCTCCGCCCGCAATGATGTGGAACACATTTGACGCGCATAAACTGCTGGCATGGGCGCTCGCCGCCGTAGGCCCGACCGAGCAAACCGCATTGAAGCTTGCGCTGTTCGAAGCGCATTTCAACCAGCGCCGCAATATCGGCCAACGCGATGTGTTGCTTGATGTGGTTGACCAAGTTGGGCTGGACCGAAAGGCTGCCGAAGCCGTTCTCGACGATCCGCAAATGGCGCAGCATGTCCGCGCTGAACAGGCACAAGCACACGATTTGAACATCACCGGCGTTCCCGCGATGATCGTCGAAGGCAAAATACTGATCCCGGGCGCGCAGGCTCCAGAGGTCTATGCGAATGCGTTAAGGCGGGTTGCCGAGAAGTTTCCAGCCTAGTCTTTTGACAGGAACGCTATCGCGGCCGCGAGCGCTGGATCATTGCCTTCTTCATCCATATCTGAGGACCGAAGCGGTCGATCAGCAACGAAGTCCTCGCGCGGTGTACCATCGACGTGAAACAGGGCTTCTGATCCCAAGTCGACCCTCGCTCCCGAGCTTGGCAAAGTGATATTGCGCAGCCCGCCCAGAAGGTCGCCCATGTCAGAAGAGATGACATATGCGTCAGCTGCAGCATCCATACCGATGACGATGCCTTCGCCCATGCTGCCCGTCCAATGGCCGCCCAGCACCACGATCCTCGCGGGATCATAATAGGGCGTCCGTGTTTTGACTTGCTCGATAAAGCGCCGCGGAACCGTAAATTCGCGCTCCAATGACGGTATTTCATGTATTTGATAGGATTTCGTTTCCGAAACGAAATGACCGATGATGCTGCGCCCGACTTCGGTATTCCCGCCGCCCGGTGTGTTGCGCAAATCGATGATCAGTCCGTCGGTGTCCGCCATCTCTATCATTGCCTGATCGAAAGCGAAAATCGTGTCGTTATTGCCAAGCGAATTGTTGAATCGGATGATCCCAAAATTTCCGGAGCGTGATGTTTGCACTGGCGGCAATGTACTCACTTCCATCGCGTAATCGCGCGGGCTTGGAAGTATGATCAATGTTCCGCCATTATCGGCAAATACCAGCTTCCGGTCGCCCTTGCGCAAACCGTTAGCAACCAGTGTCGCGGCATATTCTCGCTGCTTGACAGTCGGCTGTTTCATGAGCTTGCCGGATGGCAATTTCACGGCTTCATCGATGGAAACGCCGTTTACCGATTCCAAATGCCAGCCTGGACGAATGCCTGCTTTTTCGGCCGCCGATCCATTTCTAACGTCGGTCACGACGTACCGATCTTCAGCCATGCTAATGATCAAGTCCGAGCTGCTTGGGAAGATATTATAGTCGTCATCGGCAAAGGGGCCGACGATGAAATGCGGATCAGTCCACGCATAGGTTGCCTGATGAAGTATCTTGCGGAACTCGTCCTTCGTTGACGCCTGCGTTGCCAGCTCTGCGGTGTCTGCCAAATGTGACTCGACATCGAAATCGGGCCTGTCCAGATAAGCATAAATGAGCCTGATGACGTGTTCGAACTCACCCCATGCGGCGGTTGCATTAAACTCTGAATCCGCTGCATCCGCAGGTGGTGCCTCCCGAGCTGACGCAACACCAGCAAACGTTACGGTCCCAAGTGCGATGAGTGCTGCTGACTTCAGGAATAGTCGGACCGTTGGCATAGTATTCTTCCTTAAGTGTCCGGCTCTTGGAGAGCCAAGTGCATCGATTGACAAAGTGGTTGTTAAATCAGCCCGAGCCGCTGCAATTTGCCCATCATTTTGCCGGGATTGCATGACCGATCTCGTCGCCATCGGCAACGTTTTTGGGAGGCGTCTGCCTCTTGCGGAGAGCGCCAACCCTGGTGCCCGCGGTTGGGTTACGCAGAGGTTCCCCACCTAAGAGATATTGGCGGGCAGCTAGCAACGTAATGCCAGATGTGCATTCCTATGTGCTTGATGACCTAATTATACGAACTGCATTCAAATACCTGGCCATCACCATTTTCCAGCAAGCACGCATTCTCGCCAATGAAACGGGTAAAGGTGCCGGTCTTGTCCATTTCCCGCTCGCCCCGCATCAGCTTGCCTGTTTGCGATGAGATGTGCAGTACTGAGCTACCATCCAATACGGCAAAGTCATGGGCATTGCTTGCAACAGGCGTGGTCCGTGCAGGCCAAAAGGTTTTGCTTTTCAGTAATTCGCCGCTGTCGGTGAGCGAAAAGACGTCTCCTTCCTTCGTGATGACGATCCGCTTGAGCTTGGGCAAACTGCTAAAGTCCTTCCATCCGTCCGAATCTCCCAATCCGCCACCAGTCGTGTAGGCACGCAGCTTCCCGTCCGTCGTTAGAAGCCAGAGCGTATTTCCGTGCCATTGCACGTCGAGATAACGCCCCTCTACAACTCGGTTATTGAGAGCCATCTCAACAAATTGCACCTCTGTCACGTCGCCATCTTCGACGTAATACCGTCCCTCGAGCAGCCGTCCGTCATTACCAAGACCATAAACGACACCGGAATTCTGATCGTTCCTGATCCCGGGGTTGGCGATTTTCTTAATACCCCATTCCGACTCCGGGCGAATGATCCGACTGTTCAGATTATCGTACGCGAACATGCCGAAGCGGGTCGGCGCAAACAGGATAAGACCATCCTTGGTGAGTCCGAAATCGACTCTTTGCGCCCGGTATCCCGCGCTCACATCACTTGGCATGGAGGGCAGCGGCGCAGCGAGACGAAAGTTAGCCGATGTCAGCTGTTCCTCGCCCATATACACCGCGACATCGGCAAGCGTGGTAAACTGGCCGAACTCGACTTTTCGAAGTCTGGTTGATGTGGGTTGGACCACTTCGCCAGCCGGCCCGTTGCTGGCCGCATTGGAGGCCAACGCCGTTTTGGCTTTGGCTGCTTTGCGTTCTGCATCCACTTGGGCAAGCCGGGCTTGCTCGGCCCTTTCGGCGGCCTTCTTCTGCTCGGCAAGCCGTGCGGCTTCTTCTCTTCTTTCTTCTGCGTCCTCAGTTACTTCAGCAAAAGTGCGCCGGTATTCCAGAGCCTCGTCTTGAGCATCCAAGAGCACGAATGACTTAAAGGGGAATGTGTCGCCTTTGTAGCCGGCCGGTAAAACTTCACTTCTTCCCTGAAAAGAGACGTCTTCAAAAATCTGCACTCGTACATTCGACGATGCGTGTACCTCTGCTCTTGTTGTTCGGGAGGGATTAGCGAAGCCGCGGTGGCCGGTGTTGTATCTTACGCAATTTCCATTGGCATGTGATGAGCAGATATCGGCTTGCCCTTTCTCAATCGGGGCGCGTTTTATGACGCCCCGACAGTCGCGCAAAACGTGTTCCCTGCTTCGATGCGGTTCGAATGCGCACGACACAGGTTCGATGACGGGCACGGCGATCTTTTCTGCGCGAAATGAACGAACCATAGTGGTGCCATACTCGCTTGCTTTCAGATCAGACACTTCGGTAGGACCCGATATCTCTATGCAGTTGCCACGTAGATCTCGTTTGGGGCAAATCGTCAAATTGATGTTGGAACCAACCTTAACTGCGAACCAAGGTCTTTTTTTGCTGAGGTTGTTTTGTCTTATAGCGTTGCTATTTGCCCCGATGGGCTCCGGCATACACGTATAGAAGGCTTCGCCCGTATCACCTTGCAGATAAAGATAGACAACCCCATTCTCGTCCGGCTCCATGAGATCCCAACATTCGGGAATTTCGAATGTGTCCCCGTCAGCGGTCTGGGCCATGGTTGGTGTGGCGAGAAGCGCCGACGCTAAAACCGCAATTGACATCGCGATAAGACATCTCAAAATCACGCCCAAACGCGCCTTAGCCATTGCTGCTGTGAAAAACGTTTGGTCAGAATATACCATGAATAGCCCCCGCCGAAGCGGCCGACATAGGTTTGGCTCCGTTGAAATCTTGAGGACCTGATAATGGGTGGCTCGTCAAGGACAAAGCGAGGTGATTGCCGGGATTCCAGCTCCCGGTTCAACAATATTGGGCAAAAAAATTTTGAAAAATCTTAGCTGGAACTCTGCTAAATCAACCCAAGGCGCTGCAATTTGCCCATCATTTTACCGGGCATGGCATCGCCGATGTCGTCGCCATCAGCGACGTCTTTCGGGGCGTCATCTTCCTTAAGGTAGCGCCAGCCTTGATGCGCGCGTTTGGGTTGGGGGTGAACGCGGGTTAGCTTGGGCTCAAGATGAATCCACCAGCGGCCTTCGGGCGTTTGCTCGAAGCCGAGAATTTCTGACCGGGCGACCAATGCGTGGTTGAGAATCCAATAGAGCGAACCGCCGATCATCTCCTCATGCCGCTTGGGCTGATAGCGAGTGGTCAGCCTGATCTCTTGGCGGTCCTCGTACCAACCGGCGAGATCCTCCCAGCTTTTCGCGCCAAAGGCGATTTTGGTCATATTGAGCGGCATAGGGCGGATGTAGGGGTTTTTGCGCGCTGATAAAGCCCCCTCTTCTTTAGAGGAGGGGCGATTTTGCTGTCCTACAAGCTGTAGTTTCCGGCATTACGAAGGGATGGCCCTACGCGTGTTGCACCACACTCAACCCTATGACAAAAAAGGTGAAATCCGGCCTAATAGTTACGTATTGAACCGTGTTCCATGTGTTCCATCGTGTAGGGTTTCAGCCCGCCAGCCCCGCCGCAACAGCCAGCCCGAGAAACGCGAAAAAGCCCATCGAGTCGGTAATCATCGTCACAAATACCGAACTTGCGACGGCGGGGTCCTGGTCCAGCCGTTCGAACATTACCGGCACCATTACGCCCGCAAAACCGGCGACCACGATGTTGATGACCATTGCCAGCGCGATCACCGCACCCAGCATCGGTGTGAATATCAGCGCGGTCGCGATGCCGATGAGAACCGCTATCGTTACACCGTTAAGAAGAGCCACACGCATTTCGCGCCAGAGGATGCGTCCGGTATTGGCTTCGGTCAGCTGGTTCATCGCAATTGCGCGGATCGATACGGCCATTGTTTGCGTGCCGGCATTGCCGCCGATGCTTGCAACGATTGGCATCAGCACGGCGAGCGCCACAAGTTTCTCGATAGCTGCACCGAAATACCAGATAATCGCACTGGCCAGCAGAGCTGTGCCGAGATTGGCAATCAACCAGCGCACGCGGCTGCCATAGGCGTCGCGGATCGGTTCGTTAATGTCGCCTTCGCCAGCACCCGACATCAGCAGCGCGTCTTCGCTCGCCTCTTCGGAAATGATATGGACCACATCGTCCACAGTCATCTGTCCGACCAGCCTGCCGCTTTCATCGACCACAGCCGCCGAGATCAAAGCGTATTTCTGGAACATCAGCGCGACTTCTTCCTGATCCAGAGCGACCGGAATCAGCGTCTGGTCGCGCTTCATCACATCCGACAGGGCAATGTTGCGCGGGGTCCGCAAAATCCAGCTCAGCTGGCAGGTACCGACCGGATGATGCAGATGATCGACCGCGAAAATCTCGTAGAAGTCGTTCGCCAGATCAACATTCTCACGCAGGAAATCGATCAGACTGCCGACGGTCATATGCTCTGGCACCGCGACCACCTCGCGGCTCATCAAGCGGCCGGCGGTCTCTTCCGGATAAGCAAGCGCGCTCTCGATCGCGGCGCGGTCCTCATCGTCCAGCTCGGCCAGAACCGCCTGCTGGTCTGCGACGTCCAGATCCTCGATCATCTGGACTGCGTCATCGGTCTCCAGCTGCTCGGCGATTTGCGCGACGGCCTCGGCGGGAAGCGCCTCCATCATGTCCTCGCGGACGTAATCGTTGAGTTCGGCGATCACATCGCTCGACATCAAATCGGTGATCGCGGCGGCCAGTTCTACCCGTTCATCGGCATCGCACAGCTCGACCAGATCGGCGATGTCGGCAGGGTGGAGCGGCTCGACTAGATCGTAAACCGCGCCCTTGTCGCCGGCTTCCAGCGCATCGCGCACCGAGCGGACATAATCGGCCTTCAGCGTGTTTTCTTCGTCGAGCCGTTCGTCATCGATCCGGTCATCAGGGCGCACTTCTTCTTCTGCCGGATTGTCCGCCAGCATCAGATCTTCGTCCTGATGATCATCCTGCGCCATGCGGCCCGTCTAAGGCTGTCAGGCTGAAAAGCAAGCTGGCAAAACGCGTCACAATCCTTGGGAACGGGGCATGCTTGCTGGTGACATTGGAGCGGCAATCCCTATATCGGGGGCCAATTCAAAGGAGACTACTAATTATGGCCGACCAAAAACTCACTCTTTCGCTCGATTCCGGTGGCGACGTCGTCATCAAATTGCGTCCCGATCTGGCGCCGGGCCATGTAGAGCGGATTACCGAGCTGGCCGGCGAAGGCTTCTATGATGGCGTGGTTTTCCACCGCGTGATTGACGGTTTCATGGCGCAGGGCGGGGATCCGACCGGTACCGGCATGAGCGGTAGCGACAAGCCCGATCTCAAGGCCGAGTTCAATTCTGAACCCCACACCGAAGGCACATGCTCGATGGCCCGCACACAGGTGCCCGATAGCGCGAACAGCCAGTTCTTTATCTGCCTTGCCGATGCACATTTCCTTGACGGCCAATACACCGTCTGGGGTCAGGTCGAGAGCGGCATGGAACATGTCCACGCTCTGCCAAAGGGCGAGCCACCAGCGACACCGGGCACAATTGTGAAGGCAACCGTCGCTTAAACCGGCGGCGAGGCTGACCGATTCAGGACGGGGCGTGATGATCCGCAACATTGCGGTGCTGGTGGGCGCTTTGGCGCTCAGTGGCTGCATCACGCCTCTTCCGGACCTGACCCAATCGCGCAGTCCGTGCCGGAGCGAACCGGGCGGCTGGTGCGGTTTCGTGCGGGAGGCTGCGGTGGAGAGCTACGCCTATGCGATGCTCAGCTCCAATGCTTACAAGGACGATGATACCTACACGCGGCTGCCTCTGGCCTTTGTGGAGCGTAAGGCGGCGGATAATGATGAGAGCGGTCTCGCTTATTCGGTGTTCGACAAATACGAAATGCGCGGCAGCGAGCGCGGCAAGCTGATCGCCAGAGTGCTCGCATTTCGCGGGACCGAAGCCGGCTCCACGTCAGATATTTTCTCCGGATCGTTGGGCGATGGCCAGCGCAACGGTGCGCGCATGGTTTACGATGCTGAGCGGGCGCAACTCGATGCGGAATTGCTCCAGACGGTGCCGCTCCAAGTCACCGGCCATTCGCTGGGCGGCGCGCTGGCAACGCAGATATCTATCGAGAACCCGCAGGTCCGGGCCTATGTGTTTAACACCTCGCCCTTTTTCAGCGGCGATCCGATGGCCAATGCTATGGACCGACTTGCGGTATCCGAACGCGGCGAGTTCCTGCGCGTCCTGCGGCGATACAAAGCGTCCCCTGCTGCCGATGTTCTGGTGATTAACTGCAATCCGTCAGCCGGAACAGGTGCCAAGCACAGCATTCGGAAACTTGCCGATTGCCTGACATGGATTGCAGCCTACGATGATCCGGCCGCCTATGCTGCGCTGGAGCCGAACGACATCCAAAAGCCCGAAGTGGAATGCGGTGACGCGAACAAGCTGCATCCGGGTCCTGTCACAGGGCAACAGCCGCTATGTGTGCATGCGGTCCGGGCTGAAGACAAAGACGTCTCGAACTAAAGTCCCGTTCGAACGAGCCAGTCGTGGAACAGCCGGACCGGGCGCGATTCGAGCGCGGTCGGCTTGCAGATGAACCAATAGCTGTAAGGACTCTCGACCTCGATATCGAACAGATGCGCGAGGCGGTTGTCGGCGGCGCGTTTCATATGGTCGTCATGCATGATCGCAATGCCCAGGCCCTGTGCGGCGGCTTCCAGCATCAATTGACCGGAATCGTAATGGTCGATCGCAGCGGGATCCATCGCATCAAGACCCAGTGCTTGCTTCCAGGCTTCGAAACTTGCGGGAAGCTCGTTGTGGATCAGGAAGGTTTGCTTCGCCAGCTTCTCGATATCGGGCGAGGGGCCGAGGGCTTTGGCGATCTCCGTGCTGCAAATCGCGTGCACCATATTGTGATCAAGTCTGACGGCATGCAGTCCCGTGTCGGGGCCGCGCGACAGGATAATCGCGGCGTCCAGCGTATCGCCAACGCGGTCATCCAGATGCGGTCCGGTGTCGATATCGATATGGAGCAATGGGTGGCGTTTGCGCAGCTCGCCGAGATGCGGGAACAGGCGCTGGCTACCGAACAGGGGCAATACACCGAGTCTTAGACGCAGCAGCGACAGATTTTCGGACTGGTTTTCAATTGCCATCGCAAGCGCGTCGAGGGGCTCAGCGATGGCATCATGAAATGCCTGACCTTCATCGGTCAGTTGCATCGCTTGCTTGGCGCGGGTGAACAGTTTTTTGCCGGTAAATTCTTCGAGATTCGCGATCCGCCGGGACAAAGCAGAGGGGCTCAGCCCAAGCTCATCCGCTGCCGCGCGCGCAGACCCCAAGCGCACCGTGCGCATGAAGGCTTCGAGTGCGCGAAGAGGCGGCAAGCGGCGAGTTGGCATGATGCGGTAAACCTTTGTCCCTGTTCACCATGCCAACGCACTTGCAGCCAGTTAGTTGCAAAAAACGGCAGACTACCGGAAATTATTTGCCGTTACCCTCGTCTGCGCTTTCTGCAGGAGGGTGCAAACGCATGCGCTTCACATGCGTTTCGTCGGCAGCGGTTATTTCAATGCGCCATCCACTGGGGTGCTCGACCACAGTGCCAACTGTCGGGACTTGCTCGGCCAGAACGAACGCGAGCCCGCCAAGCGTGTCGACCGATTCTTCTACCTCCGCCAAACGCTTGTCGACCATGTCAGCAACATCGTCCAATTCGGCGCGGGCGTCGCAATCCCACATGCCTTCACCAATCGGCGTGATTAGCTCTTCGGGCAAATCATCATGCTCGTCTTCGATCTCGCCGACGATTTCCTCGACCAGATCCTCGATCGTGATGATGCCATCAGTGCCGGAAAACTCGTCGAGCACAATCGCCAGATGCATTCGGGCAGAACGCATGTCCGCAAGCACATCAATAGCGCTGCGTGCTTGCGGCACGTACAGAGGTTGACGCATCAGCGTAGTCCAATCAGCCGGCGGAGGTGTGGCCTTTGCCAGAAACGGGAATACGTCCTTGATGTGGATCATCCCGATTACAGAATCGAGTTGCCCGCGATATACGGGCATCCTCGAATGGCCGTTCTCGGAAAAGCTCTCGATCAAATCGTCCCAGCTGGCATCCGCCGACACCGCAACAATCTCTCCGCGCGGGACGGACACGTCATCTGCGTCATGCTCGCTGAAATGGAGGAGGTTGCGCAGCATTTGCCGCTCGACACCAGACAAGTCGCCATTGGTCGGCGTTTGCTCGTCGTCATTTGGATTTTCATCCTCATGCTCGTCGATCTTCTCTTCCAACTGCGCGCGCAGGGAGCGATCGCCGCCATCGGCACCAAGGAATTTTCGAATCGCGGGCCACAGCCCGCTTCTACTGTCCGCGTCTCCGGCGGAATTATCGATGTCGGGCATGGCCCTTCGTGGGTACTCCTAAAATGTCCATCATTCGTCTCGATCCCCATATGGGTCTGCTATCCCCATACTCGCAAGGGCCTGAATCTCCAATCCCTCCATATGCTCGGCATGTTCGGTGGATATCTCGTGGTCGTGGCCCGCGAGGTGGAGCAGCCCGTGAACTATGAGGTGGGCCGCGTGGTGTGCGAGTGGGATGTTCTTTCCCTCGGCCTCATGCTTGCAGGTTTCGTAAGCAAGCGCGAGATCACCGAGTATAACAGGAGGACCATTCGGCGCGAGATTGAGCAGTTCGTCTCGGCTAAGCATCGGGAAGGACAGGACGTTGGTCGGCTTGTCCCGCTCGCGCCATTCGCGGTTGAGAGTGTGGACTTCAGTGTCTGTCGTGAAGAGCAGGCTGGTCGAGAGGCGGGTATTGGCGAGTTCGGTGGCTACAATCGCGGCAGCGCGAGTAGCGCGTTCTGCCAGCGTTTCCCATTCATCATCGGGCCAACCTTCAATGTCGATTTCCAAATCCATTGTCATTGCGAACGTAGCGAAGCAATCCAGAGCAGCAAAGCGCTAGCCCTAGATTGCCGCGGGACCCATAGTCCCTCGCAATGACGGGATGTTACGCATCCGGCCCCTCATACGCCTCTACAATGCGGCCCACGATGGGGTGCCGTACCACGTCGGCGCGGGTGAAGCGGGTCACGCCGATACCGTCGACATTCTCCAGCTTATGAACCGCATCGGCCAAGCCAGACATCCTGTCACCGCCCGGGATATCGACTTGCTTTGGATCACCGCACACCACCATCCGGCTGTTCTGGCCGAAGCGGGTGAGAAACATTTTCATCTGTTCCTTGGTGGTGTTCTGGGCCTCGTCCAAAATCACAAATGCATCGGCTAGGGTGCGTCCGCGCATAAAAGCGATGGGAGCAATTTCAATCTCGCCGCTTTCGATCCGGCGCTCAACTTGCTCGGGCGGCATACAATCGAACAGCGCATCGTAGAGAGGGCGCAGATAGGGATCGACCTTGTCCTTCATATCACCCGGTAGAAAGCCGAGTTTTTCGCCCGCTTCAACCGCTGGCCGCGACAGGATCAAGCGTTGAACGCTGCCGGTGATCAGCTGGCTCACGGCTTGCGCCACTGCAACATAGGTCTTGCCGGTACCCGCAGGACCAAGCGCGAAGATTACATCGTCACGCGCAAGCTGCTGCATATAGCTGGCCTGCATTTTGGAGCGCGGAACGATGGTCTTGCGCCGGGTGCGGATCATGATGGGCGGAATGTTTTTGTCCCCGTTCACGATGCCATCGAGCGTCGGCTCGTTCGACATAGCGATGACGGATTCGATGGCGCCAGCGTCCAGGTCCTGTCCTTGCGCAAGCCGGTCGTACAATGCCTGCAGCACATCACGCGCACGGGCGACGCTGTCTTCCGGTCCCTCCAGATGCAGCGTATCGCCGCGCGCAGAGATAAATACGCCGAGGCGGTTCTCGATCTGCACCAGATTGGCGTCAAACTGTCCGAAAAGCGGAACCAGCAGCGACTGGTTTTCGAAATTCATATCCACCTGAGCGCGGCGAATCTCGCGCTGGGGGACGGGCGGTGATGAGAGCGCCGGTGCGGCGCTCGAAGTTTTACGAGCCATATATTCCTAAATGGGGCCTTTCTGTTCCGACTCGGAGGATAGGCCGATGCGCGCGGGAGGCAAGCGGGTGCATAATATGTAGCGGTGGAAAGTCACCGATCTGCAACACTCGGTGTCAGGCTAGTACGGTTTCCAACAGGCGCCCGCCGAGAGATTGCTGGCCAGCCTGGATGAGCTCAACCTGCGCCAGATCACCGATTTGCACATCACCGGTGAAGTGGACCGATTGGAGCCATGGCGATTTGCCGAGCCATTGGCCGTCGAGCTTGCCTTTGCGTTCTACCAGCACTTCGCAGGTCTTCCCGACGCTGGCGTCGTTGAAGGCTTGCTGGTCGCGGCGGAGTGAAGCTTGGAGGCGCTGGAGGCGTTCGTCCATCACTTCGAGCGGAACCTGATCGTCCATCGTTGCGGCGGGCGTGCCGGGGCGGGGCGAGTATTTGAAGCTATAGGCCTGCGCATAGCGAACTTCGTCGACGATCTTGAGCGTGTCTTCGAACTCGGCATCGGTTTCGCCGGGGAAGCCGACAATGAAATCGCCCGACAGCGCCAGATCGGGCCGGGCCGCACGGAAGCGTTCGAGCAATTTGAGATAGCTCTCCGCCGTGTGACTGCGGTTCATCGCTTTCAGCACGCGGTCATTGCCGCTTTGCACGGGCAGATGCAGATAGGGCATCAGCTTCTCGATCTCGCCATGCGTATCGATCAGCTCGTCATCCATATCGGCGGGATGGCTAGTCGTGTAGCGGATGCGCTTGAGGTCAGGGTCTTTAGCGAGAGCGCGGATCAGGCCCGCCATGCCGATTTTGCGGCCTGCTTCGTCTTCGCCAGTCCATGCGCTGACATTCTGGCCCAGCAGAGTGATTTCTTTTGCGCCGGCTTCCACCAGCTTTTTCGCTTCATCAACCAAGGCACTGTAAGGACGAGAGATCTCTGCACCGCGCGTGTAAGGTACTACGCAATAGGTGCAGAATTTGTCACAGCCTTCTTGGATGGTCAGGAAACTACCAGGCGACACTTTGCGGCGGCTGGGTAGCTCGGCAAATTTCGCATCCGCAGGCATATCGGTATCGGTGGAACGGACACCGTTGACGGCATTGTCGATCATGCCGGGAAGGCGATGATAGGCTTGCGGGCCGACGACCATCGACACAGCCGGCGCGCGTTCCATAATCTCTTCGCCTTCGGCCTGCGCAACGCAGCCAGCGACCGCGATCATTGGCGCTTTCTTCTGCGTCTTGCCTTTGGTCAGGCGGCCAATATCCGAATAGACTTTCTCCGCCGCCTTCTCGCGAATATGGCATGTGTTGAGCACAACCAGATCGGCGTCTTCGCCCTCAAGGGCTTCGGTGATGCCCTTCTCGGCCAGCATTTCGGCCATCCGCTCGCCGTCGTAGACGTTCATCTGGCAGCCAAAGCTTTTGACCCGGTAGGTCTTGGGAGGCGCGGTCTTTTGCATGGGTGTGCCCTTTACGGCCTAAGCGCGACTGCCGCAATGGCTAGGCGTCCTCTACAGGTTCCCGGTCCCGCACATCCTTCGGCGCGGCGTAGCGGATCGGGACAACGTCGTGCTTGAATTCGCGCAACGGCTTGTCGAGTGACGATAGCAAGGCCGCTTCGATGGCTGCTCTTGCCCTTGCTCCTATAGCTTTGCGTCCGCGGAATTCTTCGGGGCTGAAAGGCTCGAGAAAATGCAGTTTTAGCTCGAACGTGCCTTTGCGTGACAGGATGCGCTTGGCGTTGTTGACACCGCTTTCATTGCCAACCCAGCCGATTTCCTCTGCCACCGGTCCGTAATCAATCAGCACCGGTTGCACGAGCACGTCTTTGGGAGGCGGTTCGAGCACGCTGAGCATGGATGTTTTAAAGGGCAGTAGCGATTGTCCGTCAGTTGTCGTTCCCTCAGGAAATACCGTGACCGACCAATTGTCTTCCAAAGCTTCACGCAATGCATTGATCTGTTCGGCTACGCCCGACCGGTTTTCGCGTTTGACGTGGACGGTGCGGTTGAGGCTACACAGCCAGCCGATAACGGGCACTTCTGCCAATTCCGCCTTGGCCACGAATGCCGTTCCGCTCGCCCCTGCGAGTGCAAGAATATCGAGCCATGACACATGGTTGGCGACGAAGAACACATCGCGCCGCAGCGGCGTGCCGATCTTGCGAACCTTGGCCCCGCTGACGCGCGCGGCATAGCGCAAGAACAACATGGGGAAGGGCGACCCGTATTTCAAAATGCGGTAGATATAATGGAGCGGAACGAAGACGATCAGCAGCACAATGAGAGCCAATACGCGCAGTGTGAAGCGCACCCATCCTATCATCGAAAGCGGGGTTGTCTCGCCGGCTTGTGCGGCGTCGCGCAGTTCCTGGCTGATCAAGCCTCGCTATCCTTAGCCCGCCCCAGTTTTACGCCGTACAATTCCATCCGGTGATCAACGAGACGATAGCCGAGTTTTTCGGCAATCGTTTTCTGCAGGGCTTCCAGTTCTGGATCGACAAATTCGACCACGTCGCCGCTTTCCACATCAATCAAATGGTCGTGATGCGCCTCGGGAGCGGCTTCATAACGCGCACGGCCATCGCCGAAATCGTGACGATCGAGAATGCCAGCTTCTTCGAACAGTCGGACTGTCCGGTAAACGGTTGCAATCGAGATCTTAGAATCGATGGCGGAAGCGCGTTCATGCAGCAATTCAACATCGGGATGGTCATCGCTTTCGGACAGCACACGGGCGATCACGCGCCGCTGCTCGGTAATGCGAAGCCCACGCTCTGCGCAAAGTTGTTCCAGATCGATCCGTTGCTGCACTGGGAGTCCCTATTATGAAAAACGCCCCGTAGCCTTAGAGGTACGGAGCGTTCTTCTCAAGCCAGCAATCCTAAGCAAATGCGCGGGGGATTCCGGCGATGATTGAGCAGCTAGGTTACGCCGCCTTTTTCTTGCGGCCGCGTTTTTGGCCAGGCTTACGGCCAAGGCCGATTTTCTTGGCAAGATCGCGGCGGCGTTCCGAATAGCTTGGTGCGACCATCGGATAGTCCGATGGAAGATCCCAGCGCGCGCGGTACTCGTCCGGTGTCATATTATACTCGGTCATCAAATGACGCTTGAGCATTTTGAACTTCTTACCGTCTTCCAGACAGACAATATAGTCCTTCTTGACTGACGAGCGGATAGAAACCGCTGGCTCAGGCCGTTCTTCGACAGGGTCCTCGTCCCGTCCAAGTCCAGCCAATGCGCCGTATACATTGGTAATCAGTGAAGGCAGTTCTTCGCCATCGACATTGTTGTTGCTGACATGTGCAGCAACGATATCGGACGTGAGCGTAATTAGCGTCTCCGCCATATCATCTTCAAATTTTTCCATGATTTGTCCTCATCAAAGGTTGCGACCACTATTTTTTTTATCCGCCTTTTTCACGGCACCGTTGCCCATGGACCAGCTGCGCAATAGTATCAAGTGGAGGGCTGGCCAATACTCTGCAGATTGGTCCGATGGGGATCGAAATATTTCTAAAGCGATAACGCCATTGTAATGGCGTCTATTCTGGTGCCGTTGGCTGCCTTGTAGTACTGCTCTCGTCTGCCGATCGGCTCAAAACCCATGGAACGGTACAGCTTGTCGGCCGGATTGTTCGCTCGCATCTCAAGGAAGATTTTGGCCGCTCCGCGCTTGCGCGCGTCATCTATAAACTTTTGTAACAGTTCTCTTCCGAGCCCGCTTCCGCGAAGTTCAGGGCGAATGGCGATGAGTAAAAGTTCTTCTTCACCAGAGATTGTCTTGATGAGGGAGAACCCGGCCGCGGGTGCAGCCTCCGCGGGTTCATCACCATTGGCATCAATCAGGCGGTAGCGATTGTGGGGCATCAATAACGAGTCCGTCAGCTGGCGGCGATTCCACGCTTCTCCCCATTGGGGATCAAAGGCCGCTTCCATCACCTCCATCATCTTGTCGATGTGATCGCCCGATTTTCCCGTCATGACGTCTTTGTAGGCAATTTGGCGTCGGGCGCACGGCCATAGATTGGCGCGGTGTTGGGGGAAAGAAGTGTGGTTGGAATGGAGAGCGCGTGGCTTGCATCGGGCAGCAGGCTGAGCGCTATGCCGTGGCCGCGCTCGGCCACGAAAGCCTGGGCCTGCGATCCGGCAATCAGATCGATTTCAAAAGATTGCGCCGCATCCGCAGGTTTGACCGACGCGTGGTCCGCAGCAGGTTTGCCGCTTGCGCCGAAGGGCTGCACGAACCACTCTCCATGCCCGCCGGTCATGCACGAAAGCACTGGCACCTCCCCATGCTCTGCACGAGCCATAGCAGCGACCAGTGCGAGTGTGGGATACCCGGCAATTTCTGCGGTCCAAGCGTAAGCGAGAGCCCGCGCGGTCGCGACGCCGATGCGCACGCCGGTAAAGCTGCCCGGACCGCGTGAGACGAGAATCCGGTGCGCTTTTCCTTTGTCCGGAAGCGCTGCGATCATCGGCACCAGCCGTTCTGCATGGCCGCGCCCCAATACGGCGTGAGTATTGGCGATGAGAGTGTCGTCTTCGAATAGCGCGACCGAGCAGGCTTCGGTCGCGCAATCGATTGCCAATGTCCGCATCGGTTTTTTCATTGGGGCGCGCGATGCCACGCGGTGCAGCTAATCGTCAATCAGCTCAGACGACGCGGTTGAACTTTTCAAAGTCTGGCCGGGGGCTGCGGTCGAAGATTGTCGACGGATCGCCATAGCCGATGGAGCAAACCCAATCGGCCTTAACCTTCGGATCGTCGCCAAAATATTCGTCCGTCACTTCGTCGAGATCAATGCCCGACATTGGTCCGCAATCGAGGCCGATGGCTCGTGCAGCCATGATCAGATAGGCACCCTGCAAGGCAGAATTGCGCGCTGCGCCTTCCTTGCGTCCTTCTTCGTCGCCTTCGAACCAGCTCTTGGCGTCCGCATGCGGAAACAGCCACGGTAGCTCTTCATGAAAGTCGATATCGTACCCGATAATTACAGTTACCGGTGCCGCTCTGATTTTGTCCTTATTTCCATCGGACGCCATTTCGGCAAGCTTCGCCTTTTCTTCTTCGGATCGGACCCACACCAGACGGACTGGTTGCATATTGGCGGAGGTTGGCGCCATCTTCAGCAGATCGTAAATTTTCTGTATCTGCGCTTCGGAGACGTCTTTGTCGTGCCAGCCATTATACGTGCGCGCTTCGTTGAATAGTTGATCGAGCGCGTCTGCCGACAGAATGTTGTCGTGAAATTGTGTGGTCATAAGGTCCTCTTGAAGTCGTAACGGATGCCCGAAAATCAGGCTGCACGAACCTCAACGACTTCAGGGACATAATGTTTCAGCAAACCTTCAATTCCATGCTTCAAAGTTGCAGTTGAAGAGGGGCAGCCCGAGCACGCGCCTTGCAATGTTAGATAGACGACTCCGTCTTTGAAGCCGCGATAGGCGATATCGCCGCCGTCGCCAGCTACTGCTGGGCGAACGCGGGTTTCGAGCAATTCGTTGATCTGCGCGACAATTTCGGCGTCCTCGGGATCGTCTTCGACCACCATGTCTGCATCATCTGCGGGTACCGAGATACCGCTGGCATCACCACCGACGAATAGCGGTGCTTCCGAAACAAAGTGATCGAGCAGAATCGAAACGACTTGCGGTTTCAACGCTGACCAATCCGCCCCAGGAGCAGCGGTAACGGAGATGAAATCGCCGCCAAAGAATACCAACACCACTTCGCCTGTATCGAAGATCGCCTGCGCCAAAGGCGATATTTCGGCGGCTTCGGGCGAGGCGAATTCGCGCGTGCCGCTGGGCATGACTTGCTGGCCAGGCAGGAATTTGAGGCTAGCGGGGTTTGGGGTTGTTTCGGTCTCTATAAACATGGCTGTTATGTAGGGATCAGCCGTACCGCTCACAAGATGCATCACGCCCAAGAATACTTCGCGTCCATTCACTTTCGCTTCATAGGTTTGCCGCTTATATGCCGGGTATGATCACTTTCACGCGTACCATGCGGCACACCGCGCTTCTTCTCCCACTGGCTCTCTTGGCTCCGCAAGCGACAGCGCAAGACGGAATGGTTACGTCAGCTCCGCAGGCGCTGCAGACCGGTGACGAGACTCCATGGATATACATCGATAGCGATGTTCCGCGTGATAGAGAGTGGCTGTGGGGAGCGATGGATAACGGTCTGCGCTATGCCACGCGCGCGAATGGCGTTCCGCCCAACCAGATATCGATCCGTGTCCGGATCGATGCAGGATCGCTGCATGAAAAAGATAGCGAGCGCGGCTTTGCGCATTTGCTCGAACATTTGACTTTCCGTGAGAGCAAATATCTAGGGCAAGCTGAGGCTATTCCAACATGGCAGCGCCTTGGCGCAACATTCGGTAGCGATACCAATGCCGAAACCAGCCCGACCCATACCGTCTACAAACTCGATTTACCCAATGCGACACCGGCGAAGGTCGAGGAGAGCTTCAAACTGATTTCGGGCATGATCCGTGAGCCGGTTCTCTCGGCGGAAAACTTGGCGGCAGAGATCCCGATTGTGCTGGCTGAGAAGCGCGAACGCGGCGGTCCGGCAGTGCGCGTCGGCGACAAGAGCCGTGAAACTTATTTCGCCGGGCAGTTGCTGGGTGTGCGGTCTCCAATTGGGACCGAAGAAACGCTTAAAGCTGCCACGGCAGAAGCGATGCAGGCGTTCCATGATCGCTGGTATCGCCCTGAGAATACCGTGATATCGGTGGCGGGCGACTTCGATCCGATGCAATTTGCAGGTTTGATCGAACAATATTTCGGCGATTGGCAGGGCAAAGGTCCGCTGACGCCGGCACCCGATTTTGGCGATCCGGTTGCGCCCCCTGGCGCTGATCCAGATAATCCGATTGGCGAAGTGGCCGTTATGGTCGAACCCGACCTGCAGCGCACATTCTCTTATATATATTTGCGCCCCTGGCGGCAGGTTAAGGATACAGTCGCGTATAATGAAGGGCGGCTGGCTGACTCGCTGGCTATCGCGATTATCCAACGGCGGCTGGAGGCTCGCGCGCGGGCTGGAGGGTCTTTTCTTTATGCTGGCATTTCCGAGGACAAGGTTAGTCGTTCGGCAAATTTAACATCGATTTCGTTTACGCCGCTGACCGCCGATTGGCGCAAGGCGCTCGCTGAAGTGCGCGGCATTGTTGCTGATGCAAAAATGACTCCGCCAACGCAGGAAGAGATCGACCGCGAAGCAGCGGAATATGATTCGATCTTTGTCAGCCTGGTTGAACAACGCGCTGTTATGGCGGGCTCTGCATTGGCAGACGAGGTCGTCAGCGCTGTCGATATTCGTGAAGCTGTCGCCGCGCCCGAGACGTTCCTCGAAGTGTTTCGCAGCATGAAGGACAAGGTCACGCCGCAGGAAATTCTCGAACGCACCCGAAACCTGCTTAAGGGTGATGTTATCCGCGCCGCCTATGTTACGCCGGCAATCGGCGAAGCGACCGAGGCAGACATTACAGCTGCATTGCAGGAAGAGGTGGTTCCGGCCAGCGATGTACGTCTTGCGGCGAAGTCGATTTCCTTTGACGAGTTACCACCAGTGGGTGAGCCCGGAACCATCCTGTCGCAGCGCCCGCTCGGCATACTTGGCATTGAGCGCGTCGAGTTCGCCAATGGCACGCGGGCACTGTTGTGGTCGAACAAAGCTGAACCAGGCCGCGTGGCTGTTCGGATGCGGTTTGGCGCAGGTCTGCGCGCGTTTGATAGCGATCAATCCGCTTATATCGGCCTTGGAGAAAGCGCTTTGGTCGGTTCCGGCCAAGGTGAATTGGGCCAAGAAGAACTCGACCGGATCACAACCGGCCGTGTGATGGGCTTCAATGTCGAGATTACCGATTCCGAATTCGTATTTGCGGCGCAGACGAGGGACGCAGATCTTGATGACCAGCTCTATCTGTTCGCCAACAAGCTGTCCGATCCGCGCTGGGACCCCAATCCGGTCCTGCGCTCGAAGGCGGCACAAACACTGTCCTATGCCGGATATGCAACAAGTCCTGGCGCAGTGCTGCAACGCGATCTCGACTATTTTGTGACCGATCAGGATGGCCGTTACAAAACAGCCGACACCGATGATTTGGCAGCTGCCACGCCAGACGGTTTCCGTGAAGTCTGGGCTCCGCTACTGGAGCAAGGCGAAATCGAAGTGGTGATTTTCGGTGATTTCGATCAGGCGCGAACGATTGAAACTCTGCGCAAAACGCTCGGGGCATTGCCGCCGCGTAAACCGATCCCCGTCAAAGCGCTGGCCAGCGTTCCGTCATTCCCTAATGTCGATAGCGAAACGATTGTGCGAAAACACCGCGGCGATGCCAATCAGGCAGCCGCTGTCGTGGCTTGGCCAACCGGTGGCGGTGTTGCCGGACTGCCCGAGTCCCGTCAGCTCGAAATCCTCGTGAGCCTGTTCAATAACCGGTTGGTTGATGCAATGCGTGAGCGCGCTGGTGCAAGTTATTCGCCGACGGTATTCTCTAATTGGCCAGTAGATCTTTCTACCGGAGGACGCATTACGGCCTTGGCACAGCTGGAGCCGGAAGACGTGCCGGTATTCTTCGCTGCGGCAGATAGTATCGCGCGAGATCTTGCCGCTAATCCTCCCAGTGCAGATGAACTGGAAAGAGCGACCGAGCCGCTCAAACAGCAGATTACCCGGGCATCAACCGGCAATCTGTTCTGGCTGTATCAAGTCCAGGGATCGAGCGCGAACCCGAGCAGGCTCTATTCGCTGCGGACATTACGGTCAGACTATAGCGAAACCACGCCGGAGCGGATGCAGGCATTGGCTCAGCGCTATCTCGCGTCTCGTCCAGGGTGGCGCATGGCGATCATTCCGGAAGGGCAGGAGCTTGCGACGACCGTGCGTGATATTTCGCCCGCACCGGTCGCGCGGGTGCCTGCGCAAACCACTGGTCGCTAAGCCTGCCGGTATAGCGCGCCAAGCAGGGCTTGCCCCTGCACAGCATTTCTTGCGCTTGCGCCGGTGATACCTTTGCTATTGGGTAATAGCGGGCGTATTTGCGCGCTCTCGATCGATGAAAGACAGGTACTAACGTGACACAGAACTGGACTCCCGATAGCTGGAAAGCGCACGAAGCACGGCATTTGCCGCGCTACGAAGACGCAGCTGCGCTTGCGGATGCGGAGCAGACTCTGTCGAACTATCCGCCTCTGGTCTTTGCTGGTGAGGCGCGCAATTTGAAAGCTGATCTGGCCGATGTGGCCCAGGGCAAGGCGTTTCTGCTGCAAGGCGGCGATTGCGCCGAGAGCTTTGCAGAATTCCATCCGAACAATATCCGCGACACGTTCCGTGTATTGCTGCAGATGGCAGTTGTACTGACTTATGCCGGCAAAGTGCCAGTGGTTAAAGTTGGCCGGATGGCGGGCCAGTTCGCCAAGCCGCGCAGCAGCGATACCGAGACCAAAGACGGCGTGACGCTGCCGAGCTATTTCGGCGATAATGTGAACGGGATCGAGTTCGATCCCGCGCGCCGCAGGAATGACCCCGAGCGCATGGTGCGCGCTTACTCGCAGGCGGCGGCAACGCTCAACCTGCTGCGTGCTTTTGCCAGCGGTGGTTACGCCAATCTGCGCCAGGTCCACAAATGGACTCTCGATTTCATGGACCGCAGCCCGTGGGCGGACAAGTTCGCTCTGACGGCCGACCGGATCGGCGAAGCGCTCGATTTTATGGAAGCCTGCGGAGTTGATCCCGACACCGTACCGCAGTTGCAGCGGACCAGTTTCTACACCAGCCACGAGGCCTTATTGCTTCCATACGAGCAAAGCCTGACGCGCCAGGATTCCTTGACCGGCGATTGGTACGACACCAGCGCGCATATGGTCTGGATTGGTGACCGGACGCGCTTTGAAGGCAGTGCCCATATCGAATTCGCACGCGGGATCAGCAATCCACTGGGTATGAAATGCGGTCCATCGATGGAGCCGGATGTTCTCTTGAAGTTGCTCGACACGCTAAACCCGTCACGCGAAGCGGGGCGCATTACGCTGATCAGCCGCTTTGGCCACGATAAAGTCGAGGCAGGTCTGCCGAAGCTGGTTCGCGCGGTTACGGCAGAGGGGCACCCCGTTGTGTGGTCTTGTGATCCGATGCACGGCAATGTCATCAAATCGGATAGTGGCTACAAAACCCGTCCGTTCGATCGGATTCTGAGCGAGGTGAAGGGTTTCTTCGCCGTTCACCGCGCTGAGGGAACCCATGCTGGCGGTATCCATATAGAGATGACCGGACAGGACGTGACCGAGTGTGTCGGAGGCGCTGTAGGCATTGCCGATGAACGGCTTGGCGACCGGTATCACACCCATTGCGATCCGCGTCTCAATGCCGCGCAATCGCTCGAGCTGGCTTTCCTGCTGGCCGAGATGATGACAATGGAAGCGGGGCATTCCCAAGCGGACGCCGCCTGATCAGGTTTGAGCCAGATTTTCTCGAACTAGGTCTTTCAAAGGCAACGGAAATTTGTCATTGTACTGCTTCCTGAATTTTCAGGCGCGGTCGCAACAGGAGAAATGGTGTGCCGAATGCTAACGCGGCCACTTCCGCCGCACCGTTAGACAGTCTAGCTGACCGTTATCGCGCTACCCGTACGCTGACTTCCGGGTTGCTTGACCAGCTTTCGGAGGCGGACGCAACGCTGCAATCTATGGAAGATGCTTCGCCCGCAAAATGGCATTTGGGGCATACCAACTGGTTTTTCGAAACATTTCTGCTGCGTGACCACAAGCCCGGCTACGAACTGTATGACGAGCGTTGGCCGTTCGTATTCAATTCCTATTACGAAGCCGAAGGAGTGCGTATTGCCCGTTTTTCTCGCGGGATGTTGTCGCGGCCGACCGTTGAGCAAATTGGTGAGTGGCGCGAGGTAATTGATGAGGCGATGTCGTCTATGCTTGACGATCCCAGGTTTGCTCCACTGATCGAATTAGGCATCGCGCATGAACAACAGCATCAGGAATTGCTGTTAACCGACATCAAACACGCATTGTTCCGAAATCCGCTTGCTCCGGCGATGTATGAAAATGCACCTTCCAGAGTCGCGCCGCCGCAAGCGAGGGATTGGCATCAACACCCTGGCGGTATTGCTCTGATCGGACATGATGGTGCCAATATGGATGGTGATTTTGCGTATGATAATGAGGGGCCGCAGCATCAAGTGCTTCTTACACCCTTTGCTCTCGCACCGAACCTTGTGACAAATGCGGAGTGGCAGCAGTTTGTCGACGATGGCGGTTACGCCAATCCCTTGCTCTGGCTTTCCGATGGCTGGGCATGGGTGAACCGGGAAAAGATCGCAGCGCCGCTTTACTGGTATGAGGATGAGCAGTTCACCCACACGGGATGGACCAAGCGCGACCCCAATGCACCCGTAACGCATATATCCTATTTCGAGGCAGATGCATTCGCGACATGGGCGGGACAGCGCCTGCCTACAGAATTTGAGTGGGAGGCGGCAGCTCAATCATCCGATCCCGCGTCAGGCAATCAGCTCGATGGTGCCCATGCTCCCCTGCCGCTTGGCGGTTCGGGCTTGTTCGGGGATTGTTGGCAATTCACCCGTTCCGCTTATGGGCCCTATCCGCGTTTTTCATGCGCAAACGGCGCAATCGGCGAATATAATGGCAAGTTTATGAGTGGGCAGTTCGTTCTGCGCGGGGCGAGTTGCGCCACACCGCGCGGGCACTCGCGCAGCACGTACCGCAATTTCTTCTACCCACATCAGCGGTGGCAATTTACCGGGCTGCGGCTCGCCAAGGATATTTAATGGACGGTAATTCGGGCTTGGAATTGGTGGACCGCGATGAAGAAGGCGTTGACCGGGCGTTTCGCGCGGATGTGTTGACCGGGCTGTCGGAGGCACAAAAGGCGATTCCGGCGCGTTGGCTGTATGACGATGCCGGATCGCAATTGTTCGAAGATATCACCGAACTGCCCGAATATTATCCGACGCGTGCAGAAACCGAGATACTTACCGCTCGCGGTGCTGACTTCGCTCTGAGCATCGGGTCTGATCGCGCAGTGGTCGAATTTGGTTCGGGCAGTTCAGTAAAAACGCCGTTGCTTTTGCGTGCGATCAATCCTGCAGCTTATGTCCCGCTCGATATTTCCGGTGACTTCCTGCGCGCAGCGGCGGCCGATCTCTCGACGAAGTTTCCAGGCCTGCCAGTCTATCCAGTGGAGGCCGATTTTATGCGCAAGGTCGCTCTGCCGCAGGCTGTCGCCGATATGCCGAAATTGGGTTTCTTCCCGGGTTCGACCATCGGAAACATGGTCGCGCGCACTGCCGTCGATTTGCTCCGTACGATGCGGGAGACGTTGGGCGCAGGGTCGCAATTGCTGATCGGAATGGATTTGATCAAAGATACCGGCGTCCTTGAAGCGGCGTATGACGATGAAGCGGGTGTCACGGCAGAATTCAATCTTAACGTGGCGCGCCGGATTAATCGCGAATTGCGCGGTACTATACCGGTCGACGATCTTCGTCATAGGGCGCGTTGGAACGATAATTTTGCCCGGATCGAGATGCATTTGGAAGCGCAGCGCGACTTAGAGTTCAACGTTGCGGGTCGCGCCTTCGCGATGGCGAAGGGCGAGACGATCCACACAGAGAACAGCCACAAATTCGACCGACGGAGTTCGGCGATACTGCTGCTCGCTGGCGGGTGGACTCCCGTTCAGCGCTGGACTGATGAAGAGGGTCGGTTCTCTTTGATACTTGCCGATGCGTCGGTGCCGAGCAATGCTCCGTGAGGGATGTGAAAGTCGCAATCATTGGTGCTGGCATGGCAGGGTTGGCTTGTGCAACCGAGCTAGCCAAGCACGGCATTGCTGCGGTTATTTATGACAAGGGTCGCGGCGCAGGGGGACGGATGGCCACGCGCCGCGCTAAGATCGACGGTGTTACTTTGCACTTCGATCATGGCGCGCAATACTTCACTGCACGCGATGCAGGTTTCAAAGCCGTTGTAAAAGAGTGGGAGCAACAAGGCCTCGTCGCGCCGTGGCCTGCAGCAGGCGCGGAAGCCTATGTTGGCACGCCAGCAATGAATGCTCCGCTCAAGCATATGGCAGCCGCGCTTGACGTTTGCTGGGGCGAACGCGCTCTTCGTCTCACTCAACAAGGTGATCATTGGCACTTAGAGTTCGAGGGTTCGACTGAGTCCTATTCGCACCTGCTACTGGCATTGCCTGCCGAACAGGCTGGGGAACTGCTTGCAGAGGTTGCGCCGACTTTCGCAGAACAAGCCGCAGCGTCGACGTCCGATCCGTGCTGGGCAGTGATGGCGAGTTTTGCAGCGCCGCTGCCAATCGAGCAAGATACTTTGCGCGATCGCAAGGCTCAGATTTCATGGGCTGCACGTAATAATGCAAAGCCAGGGCGCGGGGTTGAAGAGTGCTGGGTGATCCACGCATCGGCCGATCATTCGCGCGAAATTCTGGAGCTGGGTAAAGATGTGGTCGCGGACCGATTGCTATCAGCGTTCTTCAGGCAAGCAGGTATAAAACCCGTCGCACCAACCTATTTGACCGCTCACCGTTGGCGCTATGCTCAGTCGCAAGCTGCCGAAGGTGATGCAGCGCTATGGAATGCAGATATTTCGCTCGGCGTGGCAGGCGATTGGCTCTCTCAACCGCGTGTCGAGGGCGCTTGGCTGTCAGGGCACGGCGTGGCGCAACGCTTTCTAAATGCGCTATAAGAGCCGTTCATGGAACTTAAGCGGCAATGCTCCTATATAGGTTAAATGGATAGTCCAGGTGTCCTCGCTGATATATGGAGTTCCGCCGCGGCGGTACTTAGCGAAGTGCCACGTTCCGGATTGTTAATGGCGACATTGGCGGCATTGATTGCCGGCTGGATAGGTGCGATTATGGTGCGCCGCGATCTGCCGCTGGGCGGTTTGGTACGCGTCACCAGTACATTAGCGCTCACCGGAATTGTCGTGGCCATCGTTTTGCAAATGGTCCGGTTCGATCCGCGCATCGACTTGGCTCTTCCGACTATGGGCTTACCTGAACAGGTGGTCGAGGGCGGCGAAACGCGTATCCCGCTGGCACCCGACGGGCATTATTGGCTTGTCGCGCAGGTCAATGGCGAGCCGGTCAGATTTATGGTTGATACCGGCGCGACACTGACTGCAGTATCATCGAAAGTGGCGGACCGCGTCGGGATGAAGCCACGGGCGGGCGGATTACCCGTACAACTTAGCACAGCCAACGGCACTGCCTCTGCCTATGTCGCGACTATGGATGAGCTGCGCTTCGGCAATGTTGCGGCGCGCGGACTCGATGTGATCATTGCGCCCAACCTGGGGGACACCAGCGTCATCGGAATGAATCTTCTGTCCCGCCTTAAAGGTTGGCGAGTTGAAGATGGCGTGATGATCCTGACGCCCAACAATCCCCAACCTCCGTTGGAAATTCTGGCCGAATAATCACCGCGCTTGCGACTGCGCGCATGCTGGTGCATCTAGCGGCGCATGAACATTCTTAAGAAAACGCCACGCCTTGCGCTGCTCCTCGCCATTTTTCTTCTCGTCTGGTTCGCTGTCGCCATGTTTGGTGCGAAGCTCGGCATGATCGACAAGCTCTTCGCTTTTGGAACGATGACGATCCAGTGGGGTATGATCGGGGCAGGGGTGGTTGCCGTGTTGGCGATCATCGGCCTTGTCGTCGCGCTCATAAGCAAGCCCAAGGGCAATTGGATGGCAGCATTGCTGGCACTACTCGTGCCGCTTGGCTTTGCAGGCGGTTTAATGGGGCTGCAATCAACGGCTGGCTCTGTGCCATTTATCTATGACATCACCACAAACACCGCTGATGCGCCGCAATTTTCTGATGCAATGGTCGAGGCGCGTGCTGATAGCGGAGAGAACGTGAATGAATTGCTCGATTTCAACGTACCACTTGGCAATTACGACAAATGGGCAGAGAACGCTGATTTGAAAGGCGTGACGGCAGCGAGTTTGATCGCCGACGGCTATCCCGATCTGGAAACTCTCACAATCGACCGCGCACCTGCCGACGCAATCATCGCGATCAAAGATGCAATGGACATGCGCGGGTTTCAGAATGTCACTGTCGATGAAGATGCAGGCATCGTCGAAGGCACTGCGGTTGTGTTCTGGTACGGTTTTGAGGACGATGTCGTTGCCCGGGTCCGGGCAACCGAAACGGGGTCGAGCATTGACTTCCGCTCGACTTCACGGCTCGGAACCAGCGATCTGGGTGTCAATGCAGAGCGGATTACCGATCTGAGCAAAGCGGTTGAAGACCGGCTCGACAAAGACTTCCCGAAGATGGAGCCGGTCGTTGTCGAGACTCCAGAATCCAGCGATGGCGAACCCGATGGAAGCGCGGGTGCGCCTCTCCAGGAGAACCAGCCCGAAGATGGTACGCAAAGCGAATAACGCTTCGCCTCGCGTCAACAATGGCAGAAAAAGAAAATGGCTGGGGTGGCAGGGATCGAACCTGCGAATGCCGATACCAAAAACCGGTGCCTTACCACTTGGCCACACCCCAGCAGCTTTTGCGGAACTAATCCCGCGACAAGCGCGCCCCATATAACGCGGTGTTTGCGGAATGGAAGGGGGCAATCGCTGCTTTCATGCGAACAATTGCCCCTCGCAGTCTATTTAGACCGCTTTACCATCGAAATCGGCGGATGAATGGCGGTTGGGAACCTGAGTATCCTCGTCGCCCCATGTCCGATTGACCATCTTGGCGCGTTTCACCGCTGGGCGATCCATCACTTCGCTCGCCCAGCGATTTACGGCCTCATATTCATCGATAGAGAGGAACTTTTTCGCCTCGCCATATATCTCACCCGTGGTGAAAGGAGCCAGCCAAGGCGCGGCGGCCATATCGGCGATGGTGTAGTCATCACCCGCTAGGAACCGTGTTTCTTTCAGCCGGTTATTTGCGACATCGAACAGCCTCTTGGTTTCCATCGCATAGCGATTGATCGGATACTCGTATTTCTCCGGCGCATAGGCATAGAAATGGCCGAAGCCGCCGCCAATGAACGGAGCGCTGCCCACTTGCCAGAACAGCCAGCTAAGCGTTTCGGCGCGCGCTGCGGCGTCAGTAGGCAGGAATTTGCCGAACTTCTCCGCCATATGCATCAAGATCGCACCGCTTTCGAACACGCGGATGGGCGAATCGCCAGAATGGTCGACCATCGCTGGGATTTTAGAATTGGGGTTGATGTCAACGAATCCGCTGGTGAATTGCACGCCTTCGCCGATATTGATTATCCAAGCGTCGTATTCGGCGTCTGAATGACCCGCTTCAAGCAACTCTTCAAAGATGATGTTCGCCTTTACGCCGTTGGGCGTGGCGAGCGAGTAAAGCTGATGGGGATTATCGCCGCGCGGCAGCTCCTTTTCCTCGCGCGCGCCTGCCGTTGGGCGATTGATGTTGGCGAATTTTCCGCCGTTCTCCGCATCATGCGTCCAGACTTCGGGAGGGGTGTAGGTGGTATCGGTCATCGGAATTCTCCTGCTTGTTCAGCTGACTGTTCGATCAAATTGGGTGCACCGTTACGGAACCGCAAGCAAGCGTGGCGGTTATCTTTGCATGCAGGATCAGAAGCTCATCTATGTCGACGACAGTTTGCCGGGCATTACCCGGAAGGGTGCGGGCCGTGGGTGGGCCTATTATGACCCCAAGGGAACGCTGATCAGAGACCGTGCTGAAAAGACGCGGCTGAACGCCATTGCGTTGCCGCCGGCTTACAAGGATGCGTGGTACTGCCCTGCACCCAATGGTCATATTCTGGCGACGGGTTATGACGATAAGGGCCGCAAACAATATCGATATCACCCTGATTTCCGCACCATGAAGGAAAGCGAGAAATTCGACGGCTGCGTCATGTTCGGCAAATTGCTGCCGCTGGTGCGCAAGCGCGTAGAACAAGACATCGTCGGCAACAGCGCTTCGAAAGAGCGGGTATTGGCGGCAGTGGTTAGGCTGCTTGATCTGGGCTTCGTGCGGATTGGGAACGAAGCCTACAAAAAGCGGAATAAAAGTTTCGGCGCCTCGACATTGCGTGACCGGCATGCCCAGATCGACGGTGACACTCTTAATATTGCGTTTGTGGGCAAAGGTGGCAAAAAACGCCAGGTTACTTTGCAAGATCCGGAACTTGCCAACGCAGTACAGGATGCGCGCGACGTACCCGGACAGCATTTATTCCAGTATTATGATCTGGACGGTCAACGGCAACCGATCGGCAGCGGCGACGTTAACGAATATCTGCGCGATACAATGGGTGAGAATTTCACGGCGAAGAACTTTCGCACATGGCACGCCTCAGTGCTAGCGTTGGGCGCACTTGCCAACTGCCGTGACCATCTGACGATTACCACGATGTGTGAAGGTGTCGCTGAGAGGCTGGGTAATACACCTGCAATCACGCGAAAAAGCTACATTCATCCCGCGGTCATTTCTTTGGTTGAGACTCAGGACAAATGGCGTGAGAGTACTTGCATGCCGCGTCGGACTGCGTATCTTTCGCGACACGAGCGGGCGCTGATCAACCTTCTTGAAGAAGCGCCATCCGCGCAGGAACTGCTTGCGGCATAGTATCCTTTTGGGATACTGGATGTCTATGCACTTGGCTGGCTCCAAAATCCGCGAATGGCGGGAGGCGCATGATCCGCGGCTAAATGCGGAGGAATTTGGTGCGCGCTATGGCCATCCGGAGCCTTGGCCAAGTCGCACGGTCTATGGCTGGGAAACCAAAGGCAAGATCGCCCGTGCAGCGGTACAGAAGCGCTTGGCCGAGCTAGGCATTTGCACCCTTGAAGAGTGGCTCGAACCGGCCCCAGACGAACTTCCTCAAACGAAAGATTCTGCCATGAGCAGCGACTCCCACCCTTTCTACAGCGCGCATAATCACGGCTTCGTTCGTGTGGCAACGAGTACACCGCAGGTTCGCACTGCCGATGTAACATTCAACCGTGATGCCATTCTGACCGAGGCTAAACGCGCGCAGGATGCCTACGTCGATCTGGTGGTCTATCCGGAGCTGTGTGTGTCATCTTATGCGATTGACGACCTGCATTTGCAGTCTGCGCTGCTTGATGCGGTTGAGGCGGCGGTTGGCGATATTGTGAAAACCTCGGCCAAGCTATCACCCGTTCTGCTGATCGGCGCTCCGCTGCGACGTAATGGCAAGATATATAATGCGGCGTTGGTGATTGCAGGCGGAAAGCTACTCGGCGTAATCCCCAAAAGCTTCCTCCCCAACTACCGCGAATATTACGAGAAGCGCTGGTTCGCACATGGGCGCAGTGTGCAAGGTCAGGAGATTGCGGTTGCTGGTCAGACTGTACCCTTCGGAACCGATTTGATCTTTACTGCGTCGAATTTGCCGGGCTTCAAGTTGAATGTTGAGATTTGCGAAGACTATTGGGCGCCCAATCCGCCCTCGACTTTGGGTGCACTGGCCGGGGCGACCATTCTCGCGAACTTATCTGCCTCCAACGTGACCATCGGCAAATCGGATGAACGGCATATGCTCGCCCGCGCCCAATCATCGCGCGCAATCGCTGCCTACGCCTATTCGGCCAGTGGGCATGGTGAGAGCACGACGGACCTTGCGTGGGACGGGCAGGGGATGATCTACGAATTTGGCGATCTGTTGGCCGAAAGCGAACGCTTCAGCCTCGATGCCGAACTCAGTATCGCCGATGTGGATACTGAGCGGTTGCTTTCCGAACGGATGCGCAACCAGACGTTCAACGATGCAGCGGAGGCCGAGGATTGCCCAGAGAACTGGTTCCGCACGGTCATCTTCGAGCACAAATCGATTGGCGGCGATATCGGTCTGCATCGCCCGATCCGCCGCTTTCCTTTCGTCCCCAACCGCGCAAACAAGCTCGACGAGGATTGCTACGAAGCATTCAACATTCAAGTCGATGGCCTGATGCGCCGCCTGACCGCGACAAAGGCCAAGAGCATAGTCATTGGTATCTCTGGCGGGCTAGACAGTACGCATGCACTGATCGTCGCGGCGAAGACCTGCGACCGTCTGGGGTTTGACCGGAAGATGATCAAGGGCTTCACCATGCCCGGCTTCGGTACATCCGATCACACCAACTCGAATGCATGGAAGCTGATGGAAGCGATGGATATTTCAGCGGAGGAGATCGATATCGTCCCCGCGGCGACGCGGATGCTGGAAGATATCGGGCACCCCTTCGCCGATGGCGAGCCGGTTTATGATGTGACGTTCGAGAACGTGCAGGCTGGTCTGCGTACTGACTATTTGTTCCGCCTGTCCGGCCAGCACAGTGGCTTTGTCCTCGGCACTGGCGACCTTAGCGAATTGGCGCTGGGTTGGTGCACCTACGGCGTCGGCGACCAGATGAGCCACTACGGCGTGAATGCCGGCGTGCCCAAGACATTGATCCAATATCTCATCCGCTGGTCCATCCAGACGGATCAATTCGACGATGCAACCGATGAAGTCCTGCAAGCGATCCTCGACACCGAAATCTCTCCCGAGTTGGTGCCAGCGGACAAGGAAGGCGGAATGCAGAGCACCGAAGAGAAGATTGGCCCGTATGAGCTCAACGACTTCTTCCTCCATCACATTATCCGGTATGGTCAGAAACCGAGCAAAGTCGCGTTCCTCGCCTATCACGCTTGGAAAGATGCCAGCGAGGGCCTGTGGCCCGCTGATTTTCCGGAAGCCAAGAAGAATGAATATGATCTCGCAACATTGCGAGGATGGCTTGAAAAATTCCTCTGGCGCTTTTTCCAGTTCAGCCAGTTCAAGCGGAGTGCCTTACCCAATGGGCCGAAGGTTTCGGCTGGCGGCGCTTTGTCACCACGCGGAGACTGGCGTGCGCCCAGCGATGCTGTGGCCGATGTGTGGCTGGACGAGCTAAAACGCAAAGTGCCGGAGAGTTAGACTCCCCGGCAACTGTTTGTGTGACTGTCAGGCTTAACCCTTATCGAGGGAATAGCGGCCCGGACCAAAAGCGAAGACCATCAGCATCCCTCCGCCAATGGCTAGGTTTTTGAGGAACGCCGTCATCTCGCTTTGTACGCTAAAATCGTTGTGGAACAGAGCTGCGGTCGCAATGCAGAACAATGCGAGTGCCAGGCCAGCCCAGCGCGCTTTGAAGCCGACAATAATCGCCAATCCGCCAAGAATTTCGACCGCGACCGTTCCTGCATAAACAACTTGTGCCAAAGGCAATCCCGCTGATTCGATATAGCCGATAGTGCCTTCCGCACCCATCAGCTTGTTGATGCCGGCGAGCACGAACAATGTGCCGAGCAGGATCCGCGCGATGACAACTGCGGCGTCGCGTGAAGCAGGGTGTGTATCTGTCATAATGTCTCTCCTTGGTCTGACTGGCTCAAGCGGCGAGCTTTGCAACTGCGTCATTGGCCGTAGCGATCTTCTCTTCACCGTCGTCGCCCATAATTCCGTCAGCCGCAATGACTTCGACATCATGGATGCCCAAGAAGCCGAGGAAGAATGTGAGCCACGGTGTCATGAAATCGATGTCGCTGCCCACCGGCGTTCCGCCCGATGCGACCGCGATATACGCTTTTTTGCCTTCCAGTAGACCTTTGGGGCCATCGGGCGTGTAGGCAAATGTGGTGCCTGCTCGAGCGACCAGATCAGCCCATGCTTTGACGGTTGCCGGGACCGAGAAATTATAGATCGGGACGCCGAACACGATGGTGTCTGCTGCTTTGAGTTCGTCAATCAATTCGTCAGCAATCGCAGCCAGTTTCTGTTGTTCTCCGGTGCGCTCTGCATGAGGTGCAAGATTGGCGGCGAAGCGATCCGCATCAATAAAAGGCAGGTCGTTTGCGGTGAGATCTCGTTCAACGACACTCGCTCCCGATTTCGATGAGAGGCCTTGGGCAAGGGTGTTGCTCAGACTGCGCGATACAGATTCGTTGCCGCGGATGCTGGCAGTTATGTGGAGGATATTCGACATGTATGATTCCTTGAATGGGGTGGCCCTGCCCCGTGGGAGGGCAAGATTCGAGGCAGGGCCGAGGGTTGTCATGCGGCATCGACGAGGACGAGTTCGCTGTCCTCGAGAGCTGTAATGGTCACGCTGTCCATCTGGGTGATGGCAACACCGTCGCGGGCATTGGCTTCCACCCCATCTTTAGCGTCCTCTATCCGAACCTTGCCGGTCGCAGGAACGAAATAGAGGTGGCGGTCGCCTGACGTATCATAAGTGACGCTTTCGCCTGCTTTCACCGTGGCACCAAGAACGCGGGCATTGGCACGGATCGGCAGAGCCCCATCGCTCTGGCCGCCATTATCGTTGGCGACACCCGATGCGAGCGGGACGAATTGACCATTGCGGCTATCCTTGGGGAATTGCCGTGCGCCCCAGCTTGGCTCACCACCGCGCTCGTCGGGAATGATCCAGATCTGGAACAAGGTGGTGTCCTCATCTTCACGGTTATATTCGGAATGGCGCACACCGTTACCAGCGCTCATCACTTGAACATCGCCTGCTTCGGTGCGGCCTTCATTGCCCATGCTGTCAGTATGGGTGATCGCACCTTTGCGGACATAGGTGATGATTTCCATGTCTTCATGCGGGTGGGTGGGGAAACCGGTTCCGGCTTGGATTGTGTCATCATTCCAAACGCGCAGAGCACCCCAATTGACCCGCGCGGCATCGTGATAGCTAGCGAACGAAAAGTGGTGGCGTGCATCAAGCCAACCGTGGTTGGCAGCACCAAGGGTTTCAAATTTGCGAAGTTCAATCATGGGATATCTCCGTCACCTGTGTTTCTGTTGAGGAGGAGATAGGACTTGTTTCAATTTCGGATAAGTGAGATAAAATCTCTCATAATGTTCAGATATTCAGAACAAATGTTGTGCCATGCGGGTTGGTGAGCCGACGCTCGACCAATTGCGCATTTTCCTTGCGGTGGAGGAGGAAGGCAGTTTCGGCGGTGCAGCACGGCGTATGGGCAGGGCGGTGTCCGCGATTAGTTACGGCGTATCGCAAATGGAGGCGCAGCTTGGCGTCACGCTGTTCGCCCGCGAGGGATCGCGAAAGCCGCAATTGACCGAGGCGGGTAAGGGCCTGTTGGCAGAAGCGCGTGCGGTGACAGGCGAGGTTGATGCACTGCTCGCCAAAACGCGCAGCCTGCATTCGGGCTTGGAGAGCGATGTCTCGCTTGTGCTCGATGTGATGGTACCGGGTGATGTGACGGCAGCGGTTTTACGTGATTTCCGTGCGATGTTCCCGACGGTGGCACTTCGTTTGAATGTCGAGGCGCTTGGTGCAGTCGCCGCTTGCCTGCTTAGCGAGGAGGCCGATTTGGCGATTGCTGGACCGGTTGTTGGTAATCACCCTGAACTGGATCGACAATCTATCGGACAAGTTGAGCTAGTGCCCGTCGCCGCACCCGATCATCCGCTAGCGAAGGCGGGCATCGTGCCGGGCGAGAGCAGGAAACATCTGCAGCTCGTACTGTCAGACCGCTCACCTCTAACTGAAGGGCGAGAGTTCTCTGTACTCAGTCCGCAAAGCTGGCGGCTCGCTGATCTGGGCGCAAAGCACTCGCTGCTGAAAGAGGGTATCGGCTGGGGCAATATGCCGCGCCCTATGGTCGCTGATGATCTAAAGAATGGCGCGTTGGTCGAACTCGATTTGCCGGAGAAACCGGGCGATGCCTATACGCTGAGCGCGATGTGGCGGCGCGACACAAAGCCGGGTCCGGCGACCAGTTGGCTGATCAATGCGATTCGGGACAAGTTGGAAGGGTGTGACCGCTAAAAGCGGCGGCGCAGCCAATCGAGCGCGGTAGCCTCATTGTCGAAAATCTCGAAATTCACTGCTTCGCTGACCCGCTCGAACTGTTTGCGCACAAGCATTGATGAGCAAATCAGAGCCATACGCTCGACGCCAAACTTGGCCGATGCGATCTGGATTTGCTCCATCTGCTCGGCTACGGGACGGGTCTGGACTGCGAAATCGCGCAAATCGCCCATCACGCGAAACGAACGCTTCCGCTCGATGAACTCTTTGGACCCTTCAAACAGAGCAGCCTCCAGCTCCGGCAATTTCTCGAGCGTCCACAATCCGCTGGCGGAATAATGCACTTCTTTGCGGTTCGGAACCGTCGAAACAGAGAAGGTAGGAGCAAGCGTCATTATGCTCGTTGAGATAGCGGAACTTGGTTAAAAACGGGTTAGCGATGGTGCGGTAATGTCAGAGTCAAAGCCGCATCACCCAGCCATGGCTGTCATCCACAATTCCGCGCTGAATACCAACCAGACGTTCGCGCAACTTGCTTGTAAGCTGCCCAGGACCTCCGCTGCCGATGGTGAATTCGCCGTCGGGGCTGGCGACGGTGCCGACCGGCGTCACCACAGCCGCAGTACCGCAGGCCATGGTTTCGAGCAGTTTGCCGCTCTCTACATCCGCTTTCCATTGGTCGATGCTGTAGAGTTCTTCGCGGACACTAAGGCCTTCTTCGCGCAGCAACTGAATCAGGCTGTTGCGGGTGATGCCGGGCAGGATTGTGCCGGTGAGCGGCGGAGTGATGACAGTGCCATCCTCCATTACGAAGAACAGGTTCATGCCGCCCAATTCCTCAATCCATTTGCGCTCGACCGCGTCGAGGAACACGACTTGGTCGCAGCCCTTTTTAATAGCTTCGGCTTGCGGGACGAGCGACGCTGCGTAGTTACCGCCGGTTTTTGCGGCGCCAGTGCCGCCCTTGACTGCGCGGACGTAATCTTGCGCAACCCAGATTTTGACTGCCGGAACGCCTGATTTGAAATAGTTGCCAGCTGGACTTGCGATGACGATAAACTTGTATTCTTTCGCTGGACGAACACCGAGGAAAGCCTCGCTCGCGAACATAAAGGGCCGCAGATAAAGCGAGCCGCCATCGACGCTGGGGAACCAGTCACGGTCCACCGCAACCAATTGCCGCACAGCTTCGATAAACACGTCCTCTGGAATGCGCGGCATCGCCATGCGGTCTGCGCTGTCATTAAAACGGCGCGCGTTTTCTTCGGGCCTGAAAAGTGCAAGGCCGCCATCTTCTTGGCGATAGGCTTTCATGCCTTCGAAGATTTCCTGTGCGTAATGGAGCACTGACGAAGCGGGATCGAGGCTCAGCGCTTTGCGCGGCCCTACGGTGGCGTTATGCCAGCCTTTGCCTTCCACATAGTCAATCACCACCATGTGATCGGAAAACAGCGTTCCGAAACCGGGATCAGCAAGTGCCGCATCGCGTGCATCGGCAGCGGTGGGCGAGGGGTGAGGGAGCGTCTTGAATTCCATATGCGCCGGATAATGACTCTCCTTGTTTTCCGCAAGCGCGTCCGCGCTCGCGTCCTCGGTACTGCTCCTTCCGCTTCGCTGTGGGGCACCTGCGGGCTGCCAGTCGGCCTTTCGGTTCGCTTGTCGCTAACCGGATCAGAACATACGAAATGGCTGGGAATGGGTCGGTCAGCGACGAGCTGACCGCAAGCGCGTCCGCGCGCCCCAGCTTATGCGAGGTAGCCAAGGAATGCGGATGCATTCCGCCCGGCGACTGAGGGCCCAAAACAAACATACAAAAGTGAAAGGCGGCCCTCGCCCGTAGGAGGTACCGCCTTTCGCATGGTCAACGGCCGGAAGTGCCGTCCACGAAAACTCTATGTGGCGTTAGCCTAGAGCACTTTCCGTGTGGAACTTAACCGACCCCTTAATTGAACCATGAGACATCGGATCACCTCCTTTCGCGCTTGAAAGCCAGAACCCGCCGGTCACCGGGAGGTCCAAGACCGCGTTCGCCGCTGATCTTGACTACCGTTGTGAGTCGTTTTGACCTTCAACACAAGTCTTGATTTAATCTTTTTCCACGTCACAATCGCCCGCTCCGAAAAGCGGCGTTTACGCTGCTACCGGCAATCCTCGATAACGCGCGTAATTTCCGGCCATGCTGGCAGATAAAGGGTTTCTCGTCCGGCGGTGCCTACGGCAAACCTGCCTCTGCTCAGCGCTATCGCATCGAGCAATGGGTCTCGAGCCGGAAGTGTTGCGACGAGCATGGGGCGATCATCCGGCGATGGTACAGCGTCTAACAGTCGTTCTGCGGTTTCAGTACGTATGCGCATCGGCAATGTCTGGTTCGCGCGCGCACCCCGTACCAGCCTGATTGTGCGCGATGATTTTGCGCATTCTATACCGAAACGCGCCGCGCTGCCTGCTACTGAAAATGTGGCATAGCTCAGCCCGCTGCCGTCACGATATGTCCAATCGCCAGGGGTTTGCGGTGCATCCAGCCAATTGTCGTAAATTGGTTCGGGCAAAGGCGGCGGTGGGGTGGGATCGGGATCCGGTATGGCCATCACTACCGGCGTTTGGACAGGTGGCGGCACCGGATCCGGTGCGGACCTGCAGCAGGTTACGGCAAGTAGCGGCAGAGTGCAGATGGCAAGGCGTAGTTTCACAGGGGCTCCAGCGGGATAGCAGTTTCTTAACGTCACAATGCGCGCTAACGCTTCGCAGGTCCAAGCCAAAATGGAATTTATGCCAAAGAAAAGACGCCTTGATCAGATGCTTGTCGAGCGTGGGCTAGTCGAAAGCCGCACCCGGGCGCAGGCTTTGGTGATGGCGGGGCTGGTGTTTTCGGGCGAGACCAAATTGGCCAAATCGGGTCAACAATTGGCCGAAGACGCGCCCTTGGAAGTGCGCGGGCGCGATCATCCCTGGGTCAGCCGTGGTGGGATCAAGCTGGCGCATGCGATCGAGCATTTCGGCCTCGACCCCAGCGGTGTGACGGCGATGGATGTTGGTAGCTCGACCGGCGGTTTTACGGACGTGCTGCTGCAAGGTCGCGCTGAGCATGTGATCGCGGTTGATAGCGGGACAAACCAGCTTGCGTGGAAGCTGCGCGATGATGACCGGGTGACCGTGCTCGAGCAGACCAGCGCGCGGATCCTGACGCCGGAGATGATCACATTTTCCTATAGTTGGGTCGTGTGCGATGCTTCTTTCATCGGTTTGCGTAAAGTGCTCGAAGTGCCGCTGAAGCTCGCTGAAAAAGAGTGCCAGCTCGTTGCTCTGATCAAACCGCAATTCGAAGTGCGCCGCGAAGAAGTCGGCAAAGGCGGGGTTGTCCGCGACGGAGCTCTCCATCAGCGTGTCTGTGATGAAGTGCGCGATTGGCTGGAAAGCGAAGGATGGCATGTCGACGGTATCGTCCGCAGTCCGATCACCGGGCCGGAAGGAAATGTCGAATTTCTGATTTCCGCCCGAAGAACACAGGCGCGCGGCAGTTAGGCTTCCCAGCACGGCACAACCCGCATCTCCCCATTGCAGCGCGCGGCATCACCCGCCAATGTCCGCAAATCGAATCGCATGTGACAAGTCGTGCCGGGAGTCTTCATGAACGTTCTCGCTTCCCAAGGTCAGCTTCGCGCCAGCTTCTTCCGCTGGGCACTGTTCACCGTGCCGGCCTGTTTGCTGGTGGGCTTTCTTGCGGAGCAATTTGGCGGCGGATCGAACAGCCTGTGGTTTCAAAACCTGATCAAACCGGACATTTTTCCAGAGCCGAAATGGTTCGGGATCGTATGGACTGTTCTGTACATTATGCTTGGCATTGCGGTTGCGCTGATTTGCGCGGCATGGGGCGCGCGCGGGAGAGTGGCGGCTTTGGTTGTGTTCGTCCTGCATTTCCTGCTCGCACAATCGTGGACGCTGGTGTTCTTCGGTAATTACCAGATTACTATTGGTCTCTACGTGCTCGGCGCATCGGTTGTGAGCGCTGTGATAGTCATGGGCCTGTTCTGGCGCGTTCGGCAATTGGCGGCGCTGCTGTTGCTACCCTATTTGGGTTGGCTATGTTTTGCGACACTGCTGAACTACGAGTTTCTCAAACTTAATCCTGACGCTGACGGAGTTGACCAGACCCAAGCGGTGCAGCGGATCGAGTTGTAGGAAGTTATTTTTTTAGTCCCTCAGTCGCCGGGTGGAATGCATCCGCATTCCTTGGCTGCCTCGCATAAGCTCGGGCGGCCGGTCGGCCTTGCGATCGACTGGTCGCTGACCGATCCCTCCTAGGCCATTAGTGTTCGTCCTGAACCTTGGTTGCCGCAGCCACAGGGCGACCGCCCGACGCGCGGTTAGCGCGGTAGCCTAAGCGAACGGATGTGAGCGCCGGCACCTGAGGCTAAACAAAAGACTCTGGACATTGCCGCCCGCGAAACCCAAATAGCTCCCATGCAAAGCCAGAATCCTATCATTTCCGACTTCGTCAAACTCGCCAACAGCGCAGCAGGTACTTTTGCAGGCATGACCCGCGAGGCCCGCGAGAGCGCGCGGGAGCGCTTGAAAGAGGCAATGGGCGGAATGGATTTTGTCAGCCGCGAGGAATTCGATGCGGTGAAAGACATGGCTGCCAAAGCCCGGGAAGAAAACGAAAAACTTGCAAAGCGTCTTGCTGATCTTGAAGCGAAACTAGCCAAGTAGCGTTCCCGATCCCTGCGCGGCTCTTGTCAGCGCTGATAACCTTCGACACATCAGCGAAATGAACCTGCGTGCCCCTGCAATTCTCGTATCTGCTCGCCCGCATGGCGAGACGGCGGTCATCGCACGGATGCTAACCGAGCGGGAAGGGCTGGTGGCAGGTTATGTTGCGGGCGGGCGCGGGCGGCAGCTGCGCCCAGTGGTTATCCCGGGCAATCTGGTTGAAGTCGATTTACGGTCCAAATCGGACAATCAGCTTCCGTTCGCCAAGGTTGAATTGCTGGAAAGCCGCGGGCCTTGGTTGGGCGAGCCTTTGCCGGCCGCGGCGATCAGTTGGGTGACAGCTTTGACAGCCTCCGTGCTGCCCGAGCGCAATGCCTATCCTAGCCTCTATCCGGCGCTGAAAGCAGTACTTGATGCGATCTGCGGTGCGCCTTCCGCGCGCGGTTGGCTAACAGGCTTGGTCAGTTACGAAACACTGATGCTGCGTGAGCTAGGGTATGGCGGCGGACCCCCACCGGAATTCGCCGGTTTCACCGAGGTGCTTGCGGCGTTCGACCGATTGTTTACGCCGATAGAGAAACACTTGCTTGCTGGCACTTATGGCGATGTTATGTCGGCCCGGACGCTCCTTCGTGAGCGATTGGCGAAGATTGATGGCTCATAATTGGTGGACACACTAATCTTATGAAAATTGCGGTATTCCCCGGCGACGGAATTGGTGCGGAAGTTGCGCGTGAGGCAGTGCGTGTATTGGAAGCGCTCAACCTGCCCGGACTGACTTTGGTTGAAGGCGATGTTGGAGCAATAGCGTATCAACGTCACGGCCACCCCTTGCCCGCCGAAACGCTCGATATGGCGAAGGCCAGCGATGCGGTTTTGTTCGGTGCGGTGGGTGATCCGTCCTGCGATAATCTGGAGCGCCACTTGCGGCCCGAGCAAGCGGTGCTGGGCCTACGATCGAAGCTAGGTCTGTTTGCCAATTTGCGGCCAGCGACGGTGTTTCAAGGCTTGGAAGATATGTCCGGCCTACGCCCTGAACTTGCGCGCACTATCGACATGCTGATTGTTCGCGAACTCAACGGCGATGTCTATTTCGGCGACAAAGGCGTGCGCGAAACCGCTGATGGCGAGCGCGAAGGGTGGGATATGATGTCCTATTCGACAAGCGAAGTGCGGCGTATCGCGCATTCGGGTTTCCAAGCTGCGCGCAAGCGCGGTTCCAAACTTTGCAGCGTGGACAAGGCCAATGTTCTCGAGACCAGCCAGTTGTGGCGCGATGTGGTGGTCGAGGTAGCTGCGGAGTATTCTGATGTAGAGCTCACGCACATGTATGTAGACAATGCCGCGATGCAGATGGTCAAAGATCCGAGCCAGTTCGATGTGGTTCTGACGGGAAATTTGTTTGGCGACATTCTGTCCGACCTTGCCAGCATGTGTGTCGGCTCCATCGGCTTGCTGGCGAGTGCCTCACTCGGCGAGCGGCAGACCAAGTTCGGTACGTTCGGCCTTTATGAACCGATCCATGGTAGCGCGCCCGATATCGCCGGGCAGGGCCTCGCCAATCCGATGGCTGCGATTTTGTCGGTTGCGATGATGTTGCGGCACTCTTTCGGTATGGAGGATCAAGCTGGCCGAACCGAAGCTGCCGTTGCGAAAGCTCTGGCCGACGGTGTACGCGGCAGGGACCTGGGTGGCGATTTAAGCACAGCAGCGATTGGTGATGCGGTGTTGGAGCGGTTGTGACCCGGTGACTCTGCAACTTGCAATCATCCTGCCAACGCTGAATGAGCGCGACAATCTTGCGCCTCTCGTCGCGCGGATCGAAAGCACTTTGGGCGCAAATAGTTGGGAAGCAATTATAGTCGATGACAACAGCGACGATGGTACGGCGGACGAGGCGCGGACGCTCGCGCAGAGTGACCCGCGTATTCGGGTAATCCAGCGCATCGGGCGGCGTGGTTTGGCCTCCGCCGCTATCGAGGGAATGTGTGCGACCGCTGCACCCTATGTCGCGCTGATGGATGCCGATCATCAGCACGACCCGGCTTTGCTTACTAAGATGTTGGAGGAGGTCAAAAGCGGCGAAACGGATATAGCCGTTGCTTCGCGCTTTGCGGATGGAGCGAGTGCAGATGGTCTAGCGAGCGCGCAGCGTGAACGCGCCTCGACATTAGCCAACTGGTTGGCGCGCAAAATTACCGGCGTGGAATTGAGCGACCCAATGAGCGGGTATTTCCTTCTCGAAACGCGGCGCGTGCGCGATCTTGCGCCTAAGCTGTCGGGGATCGGCTTCAAGATACTGCTCGATATTCTGGCGACGTCGTCACCGGCACCCCGGGTAAAGGAGTTTCCGCTGCAATTTGCCAAGCGCCGATGCGGACAAAGCAAGCTGGACCGCGCGGTGATCTTTGAGTTTCTGGTCGGGCTGTACGAGCGCCTGTTTGGCAAGGTCATCCCCACCCGTTTCGCCTTGTTTGGCACCGTCGGCGCAGTCGGTGTCGTGGTGCATTTCGCGATATTCAGCGCGGCGTTTTATGGGGCGATGGTTGCCTTTGCAGTAGCGCAAGCCATCGCTACTTTTGTCGCGATGAGTTTCAACTTCTGGCTCAACAATTGGCTTACCTATCGTGACCAGCGGCTCAAAGGCGCGGGCGCAATCCTGAAGGGCTGGCTGGGTTTCTGCGCCACCTGCGCGGTTGGAGCCTTCGCTAATGTGGCGGTCGCGACGTTGCTTGAAGCGCGCGGCGTACATGCAGTCCTCGCAGTTGGGGCGGGGATTATCATCGGGTCAGTGTGGAATTACGCTCTCTCCAGCCGTTTTGTATGGGGCCGCTTCTGATGCGGGGAAAGCTGCCCCGATTCCAGGTACAGCTCATCATCGGAATCGCAATCTTTGTGCTGCTATGCCTAATTGACACGCCTTTTCCGAGTACTGCCCCGCTGCAGAGTGGGCCGACGCTGGTCTTTCTGGGCGTATTGGCAGGGGCGCTGCGCAGATGGCCGATGCCGGACAGCGCGGTCCTGTTGATCTGCATATTCCTTGTCCTGCATACAATCGGGGCGCGCTACATTTATAGCTACGTCCCGTATGATGTGTGGTTGGCGTCTGTCGGCCTCCCCGAACTGAACGATATCTTCAGCTGGGAGCGGAACCATTATGACCGGTTGGTCCATTTCGGCTTCGGCGTGCTGATGGTCCATCCCCTGTCGCAGGTGCTGGTGCGATACTGGTCGGTCTCGCCGGGCCGCGCGTTATATGTTGCGGTTGAATTTATTGTGGCGACTAGCGCGTTGTATGAGATCTTCGAATGGTTGCTGACGCTGACTTTGGCTCCGGAACAGGCCGATGCTTATAACGGTCAGCAAGGCGATATGTGGGATGCACAAAAGGATATGGCGCTTGCGGCTGTTGGTGCAGTTCTGGCGGCGTTGTTCGAGTACTTCCGCTTCCGCCGCAAAACTTGAACCTAGCGCCAGCTATCCAGCCACGTCCAAAGCAAGAACGATTGCGGCCCTTCAAGCTGCGCCGCACTCAGGATCGGATAAAACCACCCGAATATTACGATACTGCCGACAAGCACTGCGACCGGTACCCATTTCACACCGCGTTGCCAGAACTCATCAAGCGCCAGTGCCAGTGCCGCGAGCAGAAAGATGCTCGGCAGAAAATAGTGGTAGTAGAACTGGATCGGCTTGTCCGCGAACAGCCACATGCCAAGGCTAACGGCATACATCGTCGCGATAGCCAAAGCGTCCCACCGCTTTCTGGCGAAGCCGGCAAAGGCGCACCACGCGAGGGCCGGTAGGCCGATCAGCATCGTCAGCGGATTCCCGATCAACAGCACTCCGCGCTGAGCTCCGTCGACAGGCTCATACAGATACCAGATCGCACGCAGATTCAGCACCCAATCAGGCCAGTGGCTCTGGTAGGGATGGGGCTGTTTGACAGAGCTTTGCAGATCGAGAATGGTCTGGTGCAGCGCGATAAATCCGCCCAATTCGAGCGGTCGCTCGGTCGCAAAATAGGCGGGCAGAAAGGTTAGCCAGTAAACCGTCAGCGGCACAATACCGAGCCACAGAAACGCTTCCAGCAAGGAGATACCCGGAATTGGAATGCCTCGCTGGCTGGTCAGCAATCGCCTGCGTCCAGCAGTCAATCGGCAGGCGAAGAACATCAGTCCGGGCAGCATCGCAAGGATCGCTACATTCCATTTCGATCCCATCGCGAGACCAAGCGCGAAACCGGTTATGGCCAAGCGCCGACGACCTGTCTCGGGCTCTCTGATCGCGGCTGCAAATTGCCACAAGGCCACTGCGAACAGGGCCACCATAAACACGTCCAGCATCGCAATCCGCGCATGGATAAACAGGATGAAACCAGTCGCCACCAATATCCCGAATGCAAGGCTGGCGAAACGCGACTGGCTGGCGAACCACTGTGCCCGCATCAGCGCGAATAAGGCGAGCGTGCCAAACAGCGCCGGGAAGATCCGCCACCCAAAGGGCGTGTCGCCGAATAAACCGATACCCACCGCCAGAAGGACTTTGCCAAGCACCGGATGTTCGCGGTTCAGCCATTCCCCGCCCGCGAGCAACTCGCGCGCCGCGGGCAGATAATGCACTTCATCGAAATAGGGCGCGGACGGGATTGTAAGCCGGATCAGACATAATGCGAAGAACGCCAAACTCATGAGCCATGTCCAAACTCTTGGATCATCGCGATTTTCGGGAGTCTGGGCCATCAGTGCTTGGTTAATGGCGCATTCGATTCCGGGCAAGCTGCATAGTCGGTCGCCATTGCGTAACATTTCTCTGCTGAAAATCGTGGCGTATTTGTGCTATAATCACACCAATAACACAGCACAATGCAGGGAGAGAGAAAAGGTATCCCTCCATCACGGGTCGCCCCAAAAGGGAATCAATCGTGATCAAGTCTTTGTTATGTCTGGCCTCTGGCCACCGGATAAACCGCCACCGTGTATGGCATGATGGCCAGAATTTTCGCACCAAATGCGAGCATTGCCGCACTCCAATGATTCGCGAACGCGGCAATTGGCGGCGCTTTGATATCGAAAACGATGTCAGCGAGAATCGGCAGCCGCACCCGCATACGGGCGAAACTGTTTAATTCCTCGATTAACTGAATTCGGTGGATCCAGTCTGATCTGTCGTGCTCGCCTGCTCCAGCCAGAACAACCGCGCGACCATGGCCATCAAGCCAATGCTGGCGGTGGAGCCGACAAACAGCACCCATAGCGGCACATTCATGCCCATCTTCCGTGCGCGCGGAACAACGAAGAGCAGTGCTATACCGACCGACATCAGCAAGTCGTACCAGACCTGAACGCCCCACAGATTGGTGGTGTGATTGACAATCACGGGCATGATGCCTTCCGCCCATATTGTGACCGCAGTGTATGCAGCAAAACCTGCCGAAAGCGCAGCAGCGATAAGCGCGCTTTCCTTAAGCTTTGACGCAAGCGCCAGATAAGCGATGATCGGCACAACAATGATAACACCGGCAAGAGCGAGGATTTGATAAGCAATCATGGGGTAGACTCCGAGTCGTGTGTAGCGGATGCTACACTTGTAGCGTTATGTAGCACCCGCTACAAGCTTTCCATGGCACACAAACCTCAGCCCAAGACACGTATGTCGCGAGAGACCCTGCTGCCGCTATTGGCAGCCTATGCGTTGCAGCACGGTTTCTCCGATGCGAGCCTGCGCCCGATGGCCAAGGCAGCGGGTACCAGCGACCGGATGCTGCTCTATCATTTCGGGTCGAAGCAACAATTGATGGATGAGCTGCTATCGCATTTGGCGGATATCTATGCGGCTGCGTTGGATGATGCGTTTCCCAAGGGGCGGACGGCATCGCTGCGTGCGTGTATCGATCAGGTCATGGCCGCAACGCGCAGTGACCCGTTTAAACCGTTCATGCGGTTATGGTGGCAATCGGTGGCGGGCGGCGTCTCCGGTGAGCCGGATTGGGCGGCAAGCTCGGGGCGGATAATGGGCACAATGCTGCGCTGGTTGGAAGAGCATCTGCCTGAGGGTCTGGATGATCTTGGCGGCACTGCGCATCACATGTTGGCGGTGATCGAGGGCGCGTCTATGCTGGATGCGGTTGGCCGTAGCGACATAGGTGATCTTGCGATTGCGAAGGCATTTCCTGAGTAGCTTGCGCTTGCCGCTGCACAGCGTGCCGCCTACAGCCGGACCACTATGAAAAAGACCACTGGAATGGATCGCAAGGTCACGCAGACATGGCGCCCGGCAACGCAGGCAGTGCGTGGCGGCACTTGGCGCAGCGAGCACGGTGAGACGAGCGAGGCGCTATTCCTTACCTCCGGCTACACCTATAACGATGCAGCGACCGTTGCTGCGCGGTTTGCCGGTGAAGAAGACGGGATGACCTATTCGCGTCTGCAAAACCCGACCGTGGCAATGCTGGAAGAGCGGATTGCCCTGATGGAAGGCGCGGAGGCATGCCGTGCGCAGGCGAGCGGTATGGCGGCAATGACGGCAGCTTTGTTGTGCCAATTATCAGCGGGCGATCACTGCGTCGCGGCGCGGGCGGCGTTCGGATCGTGTCGTTGGCTGGTCGATCATTTGCTCCCGCGCTTCGGGATCGAAACGACTGTGATCGACAGCGCGGTGAATGAGGAGTGGGAGAAAGCGATTCGGCCCAATACCAAAGTGTTCTTCTTCGAAAGCCCGGCCAATCCGACGCTCGACATTGTCGATATGGACTATGTCTGCAAGCTGGCGACCGCTCATGGTATTACGACTGTGGTGGACAATGCGTTCTGCTCGCCCGCATTGCAGCGCCCGATGGAATTTGGCGCGGACGTGGTGGCCTATTCGGCGACGAAACTGATGGACGGGCAGGGCAGGGTACTCGCCGGTGCCGTCTGCGGAAGCGAGGAATTCATCAACGAAACGCTGCTGCCTTTCCAACGCAATACCGGTCCCAACATCGCGCCGTTTAATGCGTGGGTAGTTCTCAAAGGGCTCGAAACGCTCAGTCTGCGCGCGCACAAGCAAAGCGAAAATGCATTCGAACTTGGTCAGTTCATGGAAGAACGTATTGCTGCGGCTGGCGGGACAATGCTCCATCCCGGCCTATCTAGCCACCCGAGTTACGACCTCGCGCAAAAGCAGATGGACGCCTGCGGCCCAATCTTCAGCTTTGTGGTAGAAGGGCGCAAACAAGCCCACGCCATTCTCGATGCGCTCAAGCTGATCGATATCAGCAATAATATCGGCGACGCCCGTAGCCTGATGTGTCATCCCGCCAGCACGACCCACGCTGGTCTAACCGAACAAGACCGCGCCGAAATGGGTGTTCATGAAGGGATGCTGCGTATCAATGTCGGCCTGGAGGATATCGAGGATGTGATCGAGGATATGGACGGGGCGTTGAAGACTGCAGGGATTTAGGGAAGATATGATGACCAAAACCATCGAACTCATTTTCGACTTTGTCAGTCCCAACGCCTATTTCGCCTATTATCTGCTCAAGGATATCGCGGCAAAGCACGAGGCCAGCATTGAAATAACCCCTGTTTTTCTCGCCGGGATGCATAAGCTGACAGGCAATGCGCCGCCTTTTATTCGCGATGGCGAGGTCAAGGGTAAGAACGAATATGCGATGCTGGAGATGACCCGTTTCATCGCCAAGCACGGCATGACAAAGTGGAAAATGAATCCCAAATTCCCGTTCAACTCGGTAACTTTGCAGCGTGTGCTGTGTGCGGTTGGGAATGAGGAGCGGATCACTCTGCTCGACTCATTGCTGCCTGCGATCTGGGAAGACGGCGTGGATGCGACTGACGCTGCGGCGATTGCGCCCGTGCTGGCCAAAGCCGGGTTCGATGCGGCAAACTTGCTTGCGAAAACGCAGGCGCCTTCTGTCAAACAAATTCTGATGGACAACACCGACAAAGCGGTTGAACGCGGCGCATTTGGCATCCCGACATTCTATGTCGATACGGGTGAGGGGGCCGAGATGTTCTTCGGCAAAGAACGTCTCGGCCAGATCGACGATTTGCTCGCGCAGGGCTGATCAACCCTCCAACGGGCGCCCCATATTTTCTAGCGCAATATTGAGCGCGCGCGCGACCGAGAAGGGGCGGATGGTGGAGCCGCCATCGGTAAGCCGCGCCAGATTGCGCTTCGCCCGCTCGGGGTTGCGGCCACACAAAGCCAATGTTTCCAGCATCAGCCCCTCATCTTCGGTCATACGCGGGGCGCAACAATTGGCGAGCATGATGCTGCGCTGCGATGCCTGTGCAATTTCCGCCACAAAACAGCGGAGCAGCACCAGCGGCTGACGGAAGCTCTGCCCGAAGTGGTTGAGGCCGATCCACGAAGCCTTCGCGTCGCGCAATCCATGCCCTCCCATTCTGCGTAACATCACCAGCATTGTTCGATCCGTGTACGCAGCCGGCATAGGTAAGAGGACTGGCGTGGCGGACGGCTCGGGGTTGTTCATGGCGACTCCTCTCGATTGGAAGCACCAAATCTATCGCTAATGATAATTAGTCGCAACAAGAAATGTTGCGTATTCTAGAATGGTTCGCGTCAGTCGTTGCATCGGGCAGGCGCGGCTGGCTAGTTCGGTTGCAATCGATCATAGATGACATCGGGTAGTCCCTGTCCGCCATCGGCAATGAATCGCTGGATGCGCTCTTCCAGAACCGGCAAGGGTACTGAACCGAGCGCCAGAATGATGTCGTGGAACTTGCGGATATCGAAATCACCGCCGAGCTTCTCCTCTGCCTCTGCGCGCAATCGGCGGATCTGCATTTCCCCAAGTTTGTAAGAGAGCGCTTGGCCCGGCCAACTGATGTAACGGTCGATCTCTGTCGCGACTTCGTGGCGTGACAATGCGGTCCGGTCGCCGAGATAGGCCAAGGCCCTGTCACGGCCCCAGCCCTGCGAGTGAATACCCGTATCAATCACCAACCGCGCGGCGCGCCACATTTCGTAAGATAGCCGTCCAAACTTTTCATAGGGCGTGCGGTAGATGCCCATTTCCTCACCGAGATATTCGACATACAGCCCCCATCCTTCGCCCATCCCGCTGAAGTAAATGCTGCGGCGGAACTCTGCCGTTTCACCTTGCTCTCGCTGGAATGCGGCCTGGAAAGAGTGACCCGGAGCGCATTCGTGCAACGTTAGCGCAGGGATGTTGTAGAGCGGGCGCGATGGCAGATCATAAGTGTTCATCTGGCAATATTCGTAACCGCCTCGTCCGGCGGTATAGAACGGCGCAATGTCGGGCGCGACCGGGCGGATCGAGAAGCGGTGGCGCGGCAGGAACCCGAAATATTTGCCCAATTCGCCGTCGACGCGCTTGGCGACGTAGGACGCGACGCCCATCAGTTCGTCAGGCGTTTCGGCGATAAATTGCGGGTCGGTGCGCAGGCTTTCATTGAACTCTGCAATACTGCCTTCAAACCCGACCTTCGCCATGATGTCGCGCATTGCGGCTTCGATCCGGGCAACTTCTCTGAGGCCGATGGCGTGGATTTCGTCCGCAGTCAGATTCAGCGTCGTGTACTGGCGAATCTGCTGGGCATAATAGGCTTCGCCATCGGGAAAATCGTGCGCCGCCAGTGTTTCGCGGGCGTTGGGCAGATATTCATCACGCAGGAATGTGAGGAGGTTGCTATAGGCCGGTGCGATTGCCCCGGAAATCACGTCGCGTGCTTTCGCGGTTACTTTCTCGCGGTCCTCGTCAGAGAAACTCGCAGGCATCTGTGCGATCGGAACCCAGAACGGATTGTCTTCGACCGTGACGCTCGCATAGGGAAGTAGCGAGGCATCGCGGCCATCGAGCGTCACTTGGGGTACCGAAAAACCGCGCTCCAATCCGGCGCGTGCATTGGCGATATGTTGATCAAAATATCCGGGTATTTCCTGAATCCGAGTTAGGTAATTCTCATATTGTTCAATCGTCTGGAAGCCGCTGGCCGGGGCCAGATAGCTCCAGAAACTTGAGTCACTGTTGAACGGCATTTCCCATTCGCGGAAGCGCGCATCTTCGATCTGTTCGGTCAGCACGCTGCGCAAGACAGCCGCATTTACTGTTTCATCCGGGGCGAGATCGCTCGCCGGAATGGCATCCAGATTCCTCAAAAACCGCTTTAATATTGCGGTCCGCCGCTCGTAATCTGCGGGCGCAACCTTGGGCAGAGCCTCGCCGCGCTCATTTTGTTGCCACCGTGAGTAGTCGTCATACAGCGCTTTCAGCTGTTCATCTGCGCTTGCATCTGCAGCCGCGGGCTTTGACTGCCACACTACGGTTTGTGCCAATGCGGCCGGGGCGGCGGCGATGAGAGCAAGAGTAAACGCGACCGAAAGCGAATGTTTGAGCATGAATTCTCCTTTATGCGCGAGGGTGTAAAGCGGCGCGCGGGCAAGTCAAACTGCTGAATACGTCCCCATCATTCGGCCCTTAGTCCGCTGCCCTGTTGTGCATTGCAGCATAAACCTCTAGGCGCGCGGCGACCACCGTGCGCGCATGACGCGTGCTTCATACAAATTTGGAAAAATACTATGGCTGCTGACAGCACTTTTGCTGCCACTATGAAACGCGATTGGTTTGGCAATGTCCGCGCGGATATTCTGGCCGGTATCGTGGTTGCTCTCGCGCTGATCCCGGAGGCGATAGGCTTCTCGCTGATCGCCGGTGTTGACCCCAGCGTCGGCCTTTATGCTTCGGTAGCGATTGCCATGGTGATAGCGCTCGTTGGCGGGCGTCCCGGTATGATCTCTGCGGCAACTGCTGCGGTGGCGGTCGTAGTGATCCCGCTGGTGAAGGATTACGGCGTCGATTATCTCTTCGCCGCGACCATTCTGATGGGGATTATCCAGGGCATTGCGGCGCTGCTGCGGCTCGACCTGTTGATGCAGTTCGTCTCGCGCTCGGTAATCACCGGCTTCGTCAATGCACTGGCGATCCTGATTTTCCTCGCGCAGATCCCGCAACTCACTAATGTCGGCTGGGAGACCTATGCGATGGTCGCGGCGGGTCTCGCGATTATCTATGGCTTCCCGCGTATTACGAAAATCGTTCCAAGCCCGCTGGTCGCAATCGTCCTGCTGACAGCAGTCGCAGTGTTCTGGAATCTGCCGGTCAATAATGTTGCGGGCGAGGGCAAACTGCCCGATGGCTTGCCGACATTTGCACTGCCCAACGTCCCGTTCACATGGGACACCTTTATGATTATCCTGCCATATTCGCTGACCATGGCTGCGGTCGGTTTGCTGGAGAGCCTGCTCACCGCGCAGATTGTCGATGACATGACGCATACCGACAGCAACAAGCAGCAGGAAAGCGCCGGACAGGGCCTCTCCAATATCGTCGCTGCATTCTTCGGCGGGATGGGCGGCTGCGCAATGATTGGCCAATCGGTGATCAACGTCGCGTCGGGAGGCCGCGGGCGGCTATCGACCTTTACGGCAGGCGCGTTTTTGTTGTTCCTGCTGACTGTGCTTGGTCCCTATGTCGGCAGCGTGCCGATGCCGGCACTGGTCGCTGTTATGATCATGGTATCGATCGGTACCTTCAGCTGGAATTCGATTGCCAATCTCAAGCGGCACCCGCCGACATCATCCTTTGTGATGCTGGCGACGGTGGTTGTCGTTGTGTGGACGCATGACCTTGCGATGGGTGTTCTTGTCGGCGTGCTGCTGTCGGGTATCTTCTTCGCTGGCAAAGTCCGCACGATGTTCAGTGTCGAACGTATCCGGCGCGAGCATAGCGCGGTTTACAAGGTGACCGGTCAAATCTTCTTTGCGTCTGTCGACCGTTTCATCGCCGCGCTGGGTCCGGAAAGCAAATATGAAGACGCTGCGCACCATGTCGTGATCGACGTTTCGACGGCACATTTCTGGGATATCTCGGCGATTGAAGCATTGGACAAAGTTGTCGACCGTATGCGCCGCAATGGCCGCCACACGCGGATTGTCGGTTTGAACACTGCCAGCGCGGATCTGTTCGACAAATATGCGTTGGAAGACCGGACAGGCCTGGAGATAGGACTGGCTCCGCACTAGTCCGAGCAAGGGCGCATCGTTTAAGTCTTTTCCAACTCCGAGAATATTGTGTCGAGCGCGCGCGCGTTCCAGACGAATAGCGAAACGGCTGATCGGACGGATTCTTTGTTTTTGCGGAAATAGTCCGGATCTTCTATGGATTTCCGCATAAGATCCGAAGCTCTCTCAACAGCGCCTTCTGGGTTCTCGATCACCAGTCGACCGGCTACGAGCTTAGCGAGATCGGGCCTTTTAATCGAAAGAGCGGAATACATCATATAATTGTGAAGCAGCGCGTCTGGCGCAGGATTTTGCTCGATGAGCACTTCGATCTGGCTATGCTCGTCATCGATGTCTGCCGAATTGACCGCCTGGCAACCACTAGCCTCAGACTCAGCAGCGGCAATCAGGGTAGGATAGCTCGTGCCGCGTTCCTTTGCTCGTTCAATGAAAATACGAGACTCGTCACAGGACCCTTCGGCAGCGCTGACTTTTGCCGCAACAAAGTTTGCAAAAGCGTTGTACTGATCGATTTCCAGAGCTTTGGTTACAAACTGCCAGCCATTGGCAGCACGAGTGACAGGTAGTCCCGCCGCGATGTCTTTCTGATACGCACCATACGCTTTTCGAGCGTACCAGAACGCTGCGAAGCGATCGTCTGGAAAGCGTTTGATACAGGAATCGAGCATTTTTACCATTTCAGGTCCGCGCGCCCTGTTCGCTTCGATACTGATGAAACAATGATATGGAGTCCGGGGTTTGCCACTGACTTGCGAAATTTCAGAGCTTGCGATCACTCCGTTAGGGGCAGTCAAATGCACCAGATTGGCCGATAGTTCGCGCAGAAAAGCGTCTGCATCACCGGTGTACGGGACGACCTCGCTATATAGGACTGAGTCAGTGTTCGTTCGAAGTGTGATCTCTGCGTTTGGAGTGGAGATACCTGGTCCCAGATCAATGGATACCAGATAATCTCGCTGTGCCTCTTCAGAATTTTGCCTGCTAATTAGGTTGGAAACGAAAGACTGATTGAGCTGTTGGCGTGCGACTCGTTTCACGCTGTCCCCAAGGCTTGTGGAGCCAATAGTTTCGTTGAAATCTTCCGCTCCGGTAACTTCCAATTCGATTGAGGGCGGGGCCATGGCATCAGCTGATTGGAATTGTGTCCCAAATACCGCCGCCACCGCCGCCAACATTATCGCGCCAGCCCCGAACACAAGGAAGTGCCGGTTGGCAAAGAAAGTTGTTCTATCGCTGATCGCTTTTTTCTGACCCGAGTCATTGTAACTTGTCTTCGGCAGGACCGGCTGTTCTATCGAATCAGCTATTTCCGGAACAGCACGTTGCGATCTAAGGGTATCGGGATAGGCATTTTTTCGGCTGCCCATCCGCAACCGGTAATCACCTTGCCGAATATAAACGCAATGATCACCGACCGGTTCATTGCGGCTGTAATAACTTGCCAGATTTGCCCTTAGACGGGAGACTTGGACGCGTGGATAGCTATCGTTGTGCAGATCGTAGTCGTCCGGCTTACCCAGCCCGTCAACGGCGATTGCGTATTGGGTAAGGTCGTGATCGCCCTCTACTGCCTGTTTGCACAGATAAACGAGTAGCTTCGACTGTATGGGTGCCCGCACAAACAGCGGATCCAACAAAATAGAATCCACCTCGGTTCGCAGCGCGACTGCTAACTGGTCGATATTCGTATCGGACTCTTGCATCGCTACCTCTCCTTAACTGTGTTAAGATCGGTTAACCAAATTGCCCTTTAGGGATGTAACGTACCTTTCCGGCGCTTGGGATTCAATATGTAACGTTTGAAACGTGTCATTAGCGGTGCGGAACTTAATTTTGGGTCAAGTTTGTCTCATTTTTATTGGGCAGTTGAGAGATCGCTTAATCGCTTGGGTCAGTTGGTTACTTTCCCAAGATCATTGGTCCGAGCGTTCCGACAATCGCAATTGCCGTTACCCGAACGGCACAATTGAGGACAAGCCTGCAGACACTCCTAGCCCTGCTGCCTTGTCATTCTCATCGCGGGAAGTTCCAGCGGATGACCAATCTCCTAGCCGGTCATTCGATGGAACTTCCCACTTTTTTCCAATATCCTAAGTGGGACTGTCGAAAGCTATCAGATGCTAACTCAACGAATCGATCAGCCTTGTGAAATGGCTCCGCCTGTCAGCGTAGCATGCTCGGTGTCCGACTTCAGGGTTGCACCCGTTGTTCGCGGCGAGCGGCGCAGACAGACGCGTCTTATCGATATGTACCGGCTATGTTGTTTGCAGGTCGGCAATTCTGCCGGGATTGGTGTGATCCGCAACATTTCAGTCGGAGGTGCGCAAATTCAATCGAAAATGCGCGCACGTATTGGTCAGGAAGTTAGATATCAATGGGAAAACACAGCACCCATAGTCGCAATTGTTACATGGATTGACGGAGACCGCATGGGCGTCCGTCATATCGAACCATATTACCAATATGCCCGATCAGTACCGACCCCTCCAGTGCGCATTCCTTGCGCAATCGAAGTCGAAGTTTCGCGTGGAGACGCCAAAACCAAATGCGTTGTCGCGAATATGTCTTACAAAGGGCTTTGCTTGCTCGGAGTCGACGATATCCTTGAAGGGACAATGGTTCGTATCGAAGGGGCCGCATTCCCCGCAATGTCGGTCACTGTTACTCGAAAGAAGGGACGGATGGTGGAGGCGTCGTTTCGTGAAGATTTGACACCTGCTGGGGTTCTCGAAATCGGTAGTGCATGGCACGCCAGCGCAACCGTTCCAATCGGCGCAACATGGGATGCGTAGCTGAACGCAAACCGCGGACGCGCTTGTCTAGCTCCTCGAATGTTCTCTACCTCAAGGGAAAGTAAGTATATTCTGGCTGACCTTCCGAATTAGGTTGCATCGCGTTTTAGTTGTAGGATTTGGCATTCTTGGCTGAACACAATCCGTCCGATCGGCTAGCTCCGCCAGAAAAAGACGATAATATCGATGCACCGACCGGGATCAACCGCGTGAAAAACTTCTCCGGCGAAGCCGCGGGGACTGGAACGACAAGATTGTCGGTGGCTATCCCGGATGTAGCTTCGACGATGTATCGCCGGTGCAGCAGATCGAACGGCTGACAAAGCCGGTCTAGCTCACCCACGGGAAGTATGACCGGATTGTACCTTTCTCTCAATCCACAGCAATGCGCCGCGCTGCTGGTCTTTCCAGCGAAAGCAAATCCCAGTGACACAAACTCTCCCGGGATTTGGAGGAAGAGGCTGACGCTGCCCGAAAAACACCACTGCCCGACAATGATCCCGCAGTTACCGAGCCGGCTGTCCCCGAAAGTGTGAACATTCACCAGCTGCAGTAATTGCCGATCCGCCTTTGGCTCGCTACATTCGCCCGACTATGAAGGAATTGTTCCAACACGCCGCCATCACTGAAGGCATTACCGTGCGGGTCGCGGTGAACTTTCTGCCCGAGCAATCTCAGCCAGAGGCGGGCAAGTGGTTCTGGGTGTATCACATTCGGATAGAAAACGATTCGGATCAAACGGTCCAATTGCAATCGCGTCATTGGCGGATCACTGATGCGCGCGGAATGATCAATCATGTCGATGGCGAAGGCGTAGTGGGTGAGCAGCCTGTGCTCGCGCCGGGGCAAACGCATGATTACGTGTCGGGCTGCCCGCTAACGACACCAAGCGGTTCGATGGAAGGTTTCTACACCTTCACCACTCGCGAAAACGCACCGATTGAAGTGCGTATTCCGTTCTTCCCGTTGTCAGCGCCTGCGACCGCCGACTGAACGCGACTGTCCCGCTGCGAGCGGCGATCAAGCAAGGTGGTTGCAGTGCAGCATAAGCGCGCCTAAATCGACCCCACTATGAAGCGGACCCATCTCCCCCTCAACGCTCTGCGCGTCTACGACGCAGCGGCGCGGCATCTGTCCTTTACCCGTGCGGCGGACGAATTGGCGGTGACGCCGGCGGCTGTTGGCCAGCAGATTCGCGCGCTGGAAGATCATCTTGGAACGGTGCTGTTCCGCCGGACCAGTAAGGGGCTGGAGCTAACGCCTGAAGGCTGCGCAGGTCTTGATTCCCTGCGTGAAGGCTTTCTGCGTTTTGAAGAAAGCGTGCAGGCAATGCAGGCGGGTCAGGCAAGCGACAGCTATACTATCGCTGCGCCGCGCGAATTCTACGCGCAGTGGCTTGCGCCGCGGCTAGCTGAATTCCGCAAAGACAATCCAGAGATCCGCTATCAGCTGGTCGAGGATGAGAACGCTGATTTCACCGAGGCCAATCTGGACGCGGCAATCCGGCTGATCGACGGGCCGGGCGATCTGCACGGGGTCGAACTGGCCCCAGCGCAGCGCGTGGTCGTTTCTATCGATAGCGCGCCCGATACTTGGATTAACTGGCCGGGTGCACCTTTACCCGAAGGCGCGGAGGCGACGGTCGAAGTCGGCAATGCGGGCCAGGCGCTCAGTTCCGCGATGGCGGGTATGGGCAAAGCAATTCTGCCCTATCTGCTGGTATCTGAAGCAGTTGACGCAGGCCGTTTGAACATTCTCGAAGGCCCCGATGAAGGCCGCCGCGCCTATTGGTTGGTCGCTCCGCCGCCGCAGTGGCGCCAGAAGAAAGTCAAAGCACTGGTCGCTTTTCTTAAGGGCGAATGATGACCCTTCCGCCAACTCCCACGCTGGAGACAGAGCGGTTTATCATGCGCAAATTGGTGAAGGACGATGCGCCAGCCTTGTGGCCGACGCTGTCGTCTGACGAGCATTGCCGATATCTGACGCGCGCAGCGTTTGCGTCGCTGGAAGAACTTGAAGGTTGGCTGCTTGATCCTGACTGGAATGGCCGCAGTTGGTGTGCAGTGGATCGTCAGACAGGCGAAATTGCCGCGCGGCTCGTGGCAGTGCCGGTAAGCGAAGCAACCGCTGAAATCGGCTACATCACGGTCGCTGATCGCCAGGGTGAAGGAATCGCCGGTGAATGCACGCGCCGCCTGATCGCGCATTTGTTTGAATGCGAAAGCCATCACCGGCTGACTGCCGGAACCGACCCGCGTAATAATGCCTCCAACGCACTGCTAAAGCGCTTCGGCTTCCGCCGTGAAGCGCATATGATCGAAAGCTGCAAAACCCATCTGGGATGGTGCGACGAATACTTCTGGGGTTTGCTAAAGCGAGAGTGGGGACGTTAGACGACGTAGCGCGTTACTCACCCTCGACCGCATCCTGCTTTGTGTCCTCGCGGTATTCTTCCATTACATCCTCTGCTTCGCTCTGGTCTTCTTCAGTCGGCGCCTCCGGCTGCTCGTTTCGCGCGATCGCTGGACCCGGAGAGAGGCACATCGTACTCGCAATCGGCCTGTGATCGGAACCGACATTCTCCAGCACTTTGAGCTCGGTGATCAGGAACTCCTCAGTCACGAAAAGATGGTCAAGCGGCCAGCCCAGCCACGTCTTGTCGGCAGGGAACGTCGCATAGGTGCCACGCCCGATGCGTGGATCGAGGAACCTGCCAATCGACTTGAACAGGATCGACGTGTCCGACCATGCGACGTCGTTAAAATCGCCAATCGCCATAGCGGGCATATTGGAATCTGCCGCGTGCCGTGCGGCCATAACGATTTCCGCGTCACGTTCTTCGGTGTCCTGTCCCATATGCGGCGGGCGCGGGTGCAGACCGATCAGTTTGAAATTGCGTCCACCTGCAGATAGCGTCGCGAATGCGCTCGGGGTGTCCTTCTGCGCAAGATCGGTGACGCGGGCCTCGCTTGCCGGGAGCCTGCTGGCAAAGATCAATCCGTAGGTATTGTCGAGCGGTTGGCGCACGACGGTCGAATAGCCATCCAGCACTGGTGCCAACGCATCGGCCCATTTCTGGTCGGTCTCGAGAAGCAGCAGCACATCCGCATCTTCGCGCCGCAGCATCTCCAATGTTGGTTCGTAATCGCGGTTTTTCTGGAGGACATTGAAGGTCAATGCCTTGAAGCAACCATCGGCCTTGGCTTCGCGCGGCGTACTCATCGCCACTTCTTCAGGAGCAAGCGGGGTGTACGGATAAATCCGGTAGAACTGCCAGCATGCCACCAGCAGCAGAATGATCGAGAACCATGGCCGCCACATCCTGTCGAACAGGAACAGCAGCACCGCCATCACGACAATGGCGATGAGAATTTGCAGGCGCGGGAAGTCCCACATGCGGATCCACCACTGATTGGCGTCGGTCATGCTGCCCGCCGTGCCCGCGAGTATCAGCACGGCCAATAAGCGAAGCAGCCAGATAGCGGTGGTCTTCAGTGGTTTTGGTATTTCCGTGGACATTGGTGCGGCTCCCTGTCCATTAGACGGGAGCCGCGCCGAAAGGTTCCGCTTTGATTTGGTTACGTTAAGCCACCATCAGCCCGACACCGCCGCCGAGCGTGGCGAAGGTCGTAAACATGGTCATCGCCGCTACCGACGCGAGTTCTGCCGGACGGCCACTCATCACAATCGGTTTGGCGACGCGGCGGAATTCCTCTTTGTAGCGCGGGTTCTCGGTGCCCATCATCCGGTCCCACCAAGTGAAGTAGAATCCGAAATTCGAATTGCCTGCCTGGTGATGCAAATCATGGTGCGTTGTAGTCGAAATCCAGTCGGTCCACTTGCTGTCGACCCATCCTGCGGGGAACAGTTCGACACCGGCATGCGCCATCACATTGCGGAAGATCATGTGCCACAGGAAAAAGAACAGCGCCCAGCCAGCATAGGCGATACCCATCAGGCTGGTCACAAGCAGGAATAAAGGCATGAAGGCCGCTTCGAACACGGCTTCCCAAGTCGCAAAGCTATAGGCGGTCCACGGCGTGGGTGTGCGTGATTTGTGGTGGTGCGCATGCGTCGCGAGGAACAGGCGCTTGTGATGCAGCGTGCGGTGCATCCAGTAGAAATAGGCATCATGCGCGACCACTATCACAGCGAACTGGAACGCGATCAGGCCAACCGAAACGCTGTCGAGTGAGAATTGAATGATGCCATATTCGCGCAGCACAAGTGTGCTGATAGTGGTGATGCCGAACACAATGACCGTTCGGGTGGAGGACAATATCTCGCGGATATAGTCGCCGCGTTTCGCGCTCTTCGTCTGTATGCGGCGGTTGTTCGCCCAGCGCTTGAACACCAGCAGAAGAACCGTCAACAGGCCCGCCGCAATGACATAACGGCTGAGGTCGAAATACAATGCGTCGAGCATATGCTCGCCGATCTTCTGCATCAGAGTCGTGTCATTGCGGTTCGTCATTACGTGCTCCGTTTGAGGTGATGCACAGACATTGGCGAATAGGCAATGAAAAGGCTCCGCAAAGCCGGAAGAAGCCGGTCATTTTCGAAATTGCATCGCCTTTTTCAGTTTTGACCAGTCAATCCGGGGCGGCTTCACCGATTGCAGAACGGCGGAAATCCGTGGGTGTGGAGCCTGTTTCGCTGCGAAAGGCGCGGTTGAAAGTCGGCAGCGAATTGTACCCCAGATCCATCGCGATAGTGAGCACGGGTAGGTCCACCAGCGCCTTGTCCGCCAGCTTTTCCTGCGCTTCGGCGATCCGGTGGCGGTTGAGGAAGCCGGAGAAATTGCGCGCTCCCAGCCGCTGGTTGATCAATGCGCGCAGCCGGTGCTCGGGCGTTTCGAGATGCGCGGCGAGGCTGGCGATGGTCAGGCCCGGCGTGCGGTAATACCCTTCCGCCATCGCTGCATCCAGCTTCTCGCGCAGGACGTGTTCGGCGGGGGAGAGCGTCGGTTCGGCAGGCGCAGCGGGCTCGCTCTGGGCGGTTTTGACCAGCAATTCGGTATCGGTTTCCAGCAGCACGACTCCGCAAAACAGCGTCAGCGCGAAGATCAGCACCGCATTGATCGCCTGCAGCACGGGATGGTCGATCGCCCCGCCGGTCACCAGCTCGTAGGTCAGAATCCCGCCCGCCTGCGCGCCGACGAGTATCGGCAGCCACAGCCGGATCAGACGGCGCTTCTCAATCAGGTCATCCTCGCGCCCGCTCCATGCGGTGTAGAGCAGATCGGCGACCAGACTCAGCGCCGCAATATGGATGATGATAAAGGTGACCGAATAATCATCGAGCACAAACGTACCGAGAAACCAGCATACAGTGAACACCGCGATATAGCCCCACATCATCCCCGGCGGGATCGCCCGTTCAAACAATCGCCGCGCGAACAGCCATGTCCAGAACGGCGTCAGCAGAGAGACATAATCGACATAAGGATCGATCCATGGCGCCGGGGCAAAAGCGGGCGAGGAATTAACCAGATAGGCCGCCGCGCCAAAGATCAGCCCGATCAGCGGTATCTTGAGCTCGGCCCGCACTCTCCCGACCAGCAGCACCGCGAGCAGCAAAATGCTCGATCCCACGGCGAGCAGGCGGATTGTGGTATCCCATTGTTCCATCGAGCAACTACTCCAAGAGGGCAGTGATAGCGGATCGGTGCGCGGACGCTAGCCCGGCGTTTCCTCATGCGGCTGTTGCTCGGGCAATCCCCTCGGTAAATCCTACACGATGGAACACATGGAACACGGTCCGAAGCGGAAAGTTTGGCGGCGATGCGCAAACGGCGGCGGCACGTAACGTGCGGGTTCGGGCGAGGGATGGTATCGCCCCCTCTTCTTCAGAGGAGGGGGTTGGGGGTGGTGACTTCGGGTCGTTGGTCATGGGGAGGGGGGAGTCCTTTGTTTTTGCCTCAAGCGCCGGCGTTCGCATCCGCTCACTTGGCTATCCTCGCTTTCGCTACCTGACGGTCGCTTCGCTGCGGGCGGGCCGGTCGGCCCTCTGGCTGCCGCGACCAAGAACAGGCGCGAGATAGCTGGCTTGGAATGGCTCGGTTCGCGACTAGCGAACCGCAAGCGCGACCGCGCGCCCGAGCTTATGCGAGGTAGCCAAGGAATGCGGATGCATTCCGCCCGGCGACTGAGGGGCTAAAGCAAACTAATGCGAAGTAGGAAAACGCTTTCTATCCTGCGCCAATTGACACTTGCACCAACGTCACGCAGCCTGCAGTCCATGTGCAACCTCTACAAACTCAAGAATATGAGCAGGGAAGTGGCCGCGACGTTCGGCGCGCGTGATGCGGCGGTGAACAGCAATCACGGGGCAGAGGTCTATCCCGGCACACCCGGTCTGGTGGTGGCAGAGGGGGAAGTGCGCCAGATGAACTGGGGCTTCCCCTTGGCGCTGACGGGGAAGAAGGGGCGGGCACTCAAACCACGGCCCGTCAACAACGCCCGCACAGACAAATTGCGCGGCCCCTTCTGGCGCGATAGCGATGAGTGGGGGCCATGCTATTCAATGGTCACAACCGAGGCGAGTGCCGCAGTAGAGGCCGTGCATCACAGAATGCCGATGATCTTGCCGCGCGACCTGTGGCCGGATTGGACGAGCGCGGACACGAAAGAGGGGTTCGAGCGTTGCGCGCCGTGGGTTGGGCAGTTGACAATTAAGCGAACTGATGAGGGTTGAATGGTGGTCGCTATTTTACAGTGTGGTCATATGGGGCATTTCAGTGCAACCTTTATAATATATTCTAAACGTGAAATATGTTTTCAATTCATCTACATTGACCAAAAACACACTCCGAAATAATGAAATTTTTCGATCTAACAATTGGTGATTAGTTTAATGAAAATTTTCAAAGCGCTTTTTTATAATGTTGCTGGATATGCATCGATGCTTGGACTTTATTTGGTGGTCGTTCCGGTAAGCGATGATCGTCCAGCTTGGCATTGGGTGTTGATAGTAGGCTTCGGATTGTTCTCATTATTCTGTGCGTACGATGACTTCTCAAAGTTCCGTAATGAAAAACACACGACGTATTCGACAAAGGAAAAAATCAACAAATTCATGAAAAAGTGGATTGAAAATGAAGGACGAACTGTAGTTTTTAGTCGGGATTTGAGTTGGGGTGATGCATATAGCATAAAAAGCACCCTGATGAAGAAGGCGGCCGCTGGTGATCTCAAGTTATTTGTGCAGAAAAACACGGCTCTTTCTGATGAGCTTGAAAAGAATGGTGCGGAAGTTGTGGTTTACGGTGCGACGACCCACAGTCCTGCATCAAGGTTCACTATAGTAGGTCATGGAAAGGAAGGGGCGAGAGTCGCAGTTGGGACAAAGCGAAAAGGCAAGCATGTCGTGTATGAATTTGAGAGTGGCGACGATCCAGTTTTTGCCATAGCAGATGACCTCACAAAAATGATCGCTAGTTTCGCGGGTAAGATATGAATTTTTTGAATCCCAAATACAAAAGTACACAAGCGATTGCCGCCGAGTGGGATAGGATAGCTCCTGTCCGAATTGAGCAAATTTTGTCAGGTCAAGATATCACTTTCGACCACGTTCTGTCACCTGCCATCGCCATGCTTATCAATGATGAAAAGCATGGGAGCTTGCTAGATGCAGGTTGTGGTGTCGGTGTTTTAACAGATCGAATTGGTCATGATTTTGATCATGTGATTGGTGTCGATCCTAGTTATCAGAGCATTGAGATTGCTCGAACAAATTTTGGGGATGCTGCCAAGTTTCATACTGCAAGCCTCGAGGAATATGCATCGAGGTCAAAGCAGCGTTTCGATGTGATCTTAGCGAACATGGTCTTAATGGATGTCGCGGATTTACGACCGTTCCTTAGTGCTGCAGGCCAATTGTTGAAACCGGGCGGCAGTCTCATTTTTTCCATAACTCACCCTGCGTTTTGGCCAAGCTATTATGGCTACGAAGGAGAGGATTGGTTTCACTATTCGAAAGAGCTGTTTGTCGAAAGCCCTTTTAGAATTTCGGCTCAGCCAGACTGCCGTCTCGTTAGTACCCATATTCATAGGCCGTTGAGCCAGTACATTTCTGAATTTGGTGTGTCGGGCCTTCATCTTGAGGCAATGATGGAGCCGATGCCTGCATTGGCAATTAGCGATATGTATCCTAACAAATGGCAGGGGCCAAGATACATGTTGGGGCGCTGCAGGCGACCAAGATCTCTGAGGCCATGGAAGATTTGAACGCCTCCTCCGCTTGACCTCTGTTGGATTACCCCCAGCGGCCCGCATCATCCGATGCAGGCTTTCTCAACCCAGTGGACCGACATCAGCCAGTCAAAGCCGATCACTACCGGTTTAGCCTGAAAGCGCACCAGTCCGCACCTTATCAGGCTGGCTCGATGTAATCCCATAGCACTTCGACCAGCCGCTGTTCGCCGATCTCGCTAGTGATTGTATCGCATATCAAATCGGCAAGATCGTTCGTATCGGGAACGACCAGCTCGTATCCGTTCAGATACAGAAAATAGTCGGCAGCGGCGAAGGCGCAGCGCTTGTTGCCTTGAATAAACGGGTGGTTCTGTCCGATGCCTACCAATAGCGATACGGCCAGAACGACAACGTCCCGTTCGCCATAGTTCCAATAGTGCATCGGCCTTGCCAGTGCGCTGTCGAGTGCATCGGGATTGTTCAATAGATGTGGTTCACCGGTTTCGGTGACGGCAAGCTCGTTGAATTCTACAATCAGGTCAGCGGTCAACCACTGCGGTTCATTCGGCAAGGCGCGCCATTACCTTAGGGTAGCGATCCTTCATGCGTTCGTGCATTTCACGCGCAGACGGTTTGCGACCGGTTTCACGAACCGGGGCAGCAGCCTTTTCCATTTTCTTAAGCAGCGTGTTCATAATCCGTTCCTGACCGGCCCATAATTCGCGTGTTCGGGGACGGTTGTCAATTATTATGGCACTCATCCCTTAATATAGGATGAGCGCAGCACGGTCGAGAATGGCAGTCTCCAAACACCTTGACCCCTGTTGGATTCGCCCCTAAAGGCGCGTTCATCCGATGCATGCTCTCTTCACCGAGTGGGTAGGTATTGGGTAGATAGAGCTGAACATTGCCGGTTTAGTCCTGGGGGCCTTTCGCGTTTGCGGCGGGCTCTTTTCTATTGGAGTTTTGCCACGCTGACCGAGACCCCGGCATTCGCTGGGGATCGTGACGGGTGAAGGAACTGCGGGGCGGCCGTCAAAGTAACCCGGAGCCTTTTGGTCCAGGTGGAGTGTTTCTAGCTCGCTCTTTTTTGTGATCTCCAGCGCAGGCTGGAGTCTCGTTCCGCAAGCGTCATGCTTGCTTAGGGAGGTCCCGGGTTAGATCGGGAATCATGAGGAGCGGCTTTTTCGCATCACTTAAGGTCATTGGTCTCCACCCAAACAGGTGAAGAGTACTTCATGCCGACAATTAACCAGTTGGTCCGCAAGGGCCGCGTCCCGCAGAAGGTCAAATCCAAAGTCCCTGCGATGGAAGCAAACCCGCAAAAGCGCGGCGTTTGTACACGCGTTTACACGACTACGCCGAAGAAGCCGAACTCTGCGCTTCGTAAAGTTGCCAAGGTTCGCCTGACCAACAGCCGCGAAGTCATCTCCTACATCCCCGGCGAAGGCCACAACCTCCAGGAGCACTCCGTTGTGCTGATCCGTGGCGGCCGTGTGCGCGATCTTCCCGGTGTGCGTTACCACGTCCTTCGCGGCGTGCTCGATACGCAAGGGGTCAAGGACCGCAAGCAGAGCCGTTCCAAGTACGGCGCCAAGCGTCCTAAATAAGGTTTAACGCGGCGGCGGCTCGCTCCCTCACCCGGTTACCATACAAGGTAATCTCCGGGTGGCCGGGTGGGGGAGCGGGCCGGTGCCGCAGGACGCTCACGGATGTGAGCGGCCACTCCGAAGGAGTTATTAAATATGTCACGTCGTCGTCGTCCCGAAAAGCGGGTCATCCTGCCCGATCCGAAATTCAAGGATCTGGTCCTGTCGAAATTCATGAACAACCTCATGCTCGACGGTAAGAAATCCACTGCCGAACGCATCGTTTATGGTGCGCTTGATACGGTTGAAGCCAAAGCGAAATCTGATCCTATCCAGATGTTCCATGATGCGCTGAACAACATCAAGCCGCAGGTCGAAGTCCGCAGCCGCCGTGTTGGTGGTGCGACATACCAGGTGCCGGTCGAGGTTCGCCCCGAGCGTGCCCAGGCACTTGCGATCCGCTGGCTGATCAGCGCCGCGCGCGGCCGTCCTGAAACCACCATGGCAGCGCGTCTGTCGGGTGAGCTGATGGATGCGGCCAACAATCGCGGCAATGCGGTCAAGAAGCGCGAAGATTCGCACAAGATGGCCGACGCCAACCGCGCGTTCAGCCACTACCGCTGGTAATTGTGCGATGAAAGGGAAGCGAGCAACCAACTGGGCCATCGTGATCGGTGCAGGAATTGCCGTAGCCCTGCTCGTGAGCAACGTTTTTACGCAGTAAAATAGTCACTATATGGGGATGATGGCGCATCGGGCGTCTCTCCCCTGCAAATCGAGGAATTTCCCATGGCACGTAGCCATCCGTTAGATAAGTACCGCAATATCGGGATTATGGCGCATATCGACGCCGGTAAGACCACGACTACAGAGCGGATTCTTTACTACACCGGTAAATCCTACAAAATCGGCGAAGTGCATGATGGCGCGGCGACGATGGACTGGATGGAGCAAGAGCAAGAGCGCGGCATCACGATTACGTCTGCTGCGACGACCTGTTTCTGGAATCCCGAAGATCCGACAATGGATCCCAAAGGCGATCCGAAAGAGCTTCGCAAAACTCCTGAGCACCGGATCAACATCATCGACACTCCCGGCCACGTTGACTTCACCATCGAAGTCGAGCGTTCGCTGCGTGTGCTTGACGGCGCGGTAGCGTGTTTTGACGGCGTTGCCGGCGTTGAGCCGCAGTCCGAGACTGTTTGGCGCCAGGCCGACAAGTACAAAGTTCCGCGGATGTGCTTCATCAACAAGCTCGACCGGACCGGCGCTGACTTCAAATATTGCGTGCAGTCGATTATCGACCGTCTCGGTTCGAAGCCGGCTGTGCTGTATTTGCCGATCGGTATCGAAGCCAGCCTCACCGGCCTCGTCGATCTGGTGAACCAGCGTTCGATCACATGGAAGAACGAAGATCTGGGCGCCGAATATGTCTATGGCGATATTCCTGAAGATATGGCTGACGAAGCGGCGCAGTATCGTGAAGAGCTGATCGAGCTTGCTGTTGAGCAAGATGACGACGTGATGGAGGCCTATCTTGAAGGTAACGAGCCTGACGCGGCGACGCTGAAGGCGCTGATCCGCAAGGGTACGCTGAACCAGAGCTTCGTTCCTGTGCTGTGCGGTTCTGCGTTTAAGAACAAAGGCGTTCAGCCCCTGCTCGACGCGGTTGTCGACTATATGCCGAGCCCGCTTGACGTTCCTGCGATCAAGGGCGTTCTGCCTGACTCGGAAGAGGAAGATTCACGCCCATCGAGCGACGACGCGCCGTTTTCGGCTCTCGCGTTTAAAGTGATGAACGATCCGTTTGTTGGCTCGCTGACTTTTACCCGCATATACTCCGGCAAGCTGGAGAAGGGCGCTGTTCTGAACTCTGTGAAGGACAAGAAGGAAAAGATCGGCCGTATCCTCGAAATGCACTCTAATGACCGTAAGGACATCGAAGAAGCATTTGCGGGCGATATCGTTGCGCTGGCTGGCATGAAAGCGACCACTACGGGTGATACGCTGTGCGATCCTGCGAAGCCGATCATTCTCGAGCGGATGGAGTTCCCGGATCCGGTTATCGAACTCAGCGTTGAGCCGAAGACCAAGGCCGACCAGGAAAAGATGGGCGTTGCGCTCAACCGTCTTGCGGCTGAAGATCCGTCATTCCGCGTCAGCACCGACCACGAAAGTGGTCAGACGATCATCAAGGGCATGGGTGAACTTCACCTCGACATCCTGGTTGACCGTATGAAGCGCGAATTCAAAGTCGAAGCTAACGTTGGTGCGCCTCAGGTTGCTTACCGTGAATCGCTCGGTCGTTCGATCGACGTTGACTACACGCATAAGAAGCAGTCGGGTGGTACCGGTCAATTCGCGCGTGCCAAAGCGACGTTCACCCCGGGTGAACGCGGTCAAGGCATCGTGTTCGAGGACAGCATCAAAGGCGGTAACATTCCGAAGGAATACATCCCGTCGCTGGAAAAGGGCATTCGTGAGCAGGCTGAAAGCGGCTATATGATCGGCTTCCCGATTATCGATTTCACGATCCACGTAACGGACGGCGCGTATCACGATGTCGACTCCTCGACCGTGGCTTTCGAAATTTGCGGTCGCGGTGCGATGCGCGAAGCTGCGGAGCGTGGCGGCATCAAGCTGCTCGAGCCAGTGATGAAGGTTGAAGTCGTTACCCCCGAGGACTATCTCGGCGACGTAATCGGCGATCTCAACTCGCGTCGTGGCCAAATCCAAGGCACCGATACACGCGGTAACGCACAGGCAGTCGATGCCTTCGTGCCTCTGGCCAACATGTTCGGCTACGTGAATGAACTGCGTTCGTTCAGCCAAGGCCGTGCAAACTACTCCATGCAGTTCTCTCATTATGAGGAAGTGCCGGCAGCAGTTGCACTCGAAGTTAAGGAGAAGCTTGCCTAAGGCGAGCGATGCGTTTAGGGGCGGCGCCTGTTTACACGGGTGCCGCTGATTCCCGTATTCTGTTAAGTTAAAACACTAGAGGTTATTGAAAATGGCGAAGGAAAAATTCGAGCGGAACAAGCCGCACTGCAACATCGGCACCATCGGTCACGTTGACCATGGTAAAACGACGTTGACTGCGGCGATCACCAAGGTGATGGCAGAGGCCAATGGCGGTGCTGCTGTTGATTTCGCTAACATCGATAAAGCTCCTGAAGAGCGTGAGCGTGGTATCACGATTTCGACGGCTCACGTTGAGTACGAAACCGAAGCACGCCACTACGCGCACGTCGACTGCCCAGGCCACGCTGACTATGTCAAGAACATGATCACCGGTGCTGCGCAAATGGACGGTGCTATTCTGGTTGTGAACGCAGCTGACGGTCCAATGCCACAGACTCGCGAGCACATCCTGCTTGCACGTCAGGTCGGCGTTCCTGCGCTGGTCGTTTACATGAACAAGGTTGACCAGGTCGACGACGAGGAAATCCTCGAACTCGTTGAAATGGAAGTGCGTGAACTGCTTTCGAGCTACGATTTTGACGGCGACAACATCGCGATTGTTAAGGGTTCGGCTTTGGCTGCTCTTGAAGGTCGTGACGATGAAATCGGCAAAAACTCGATCATCGAACTGATGAACGCTGTCGACGAGCATATCCCGCAGCCAGAGCGTCCGGTTGACAAAGATTTCCTGATGCCGATCGAAGACGTATTCTCGATCTCTGGTCGTGGTACTGTTGTTACCGGCCGTGTTGAAACCGGCGTTGTAAACGTTGGCGACGAAGTTGAAATCGTTGGTATCCGTGACACTGGCAAGACCACTGTTACCGGTGTTGAAATGTTCCGTAAGCTGCTTGATCGCGGCGAAGCTGGCGACAATATCGGCGCACTGGTTCGCGGCGTTGGCCGTGAAGACGTTGAGCGCGGTCAAGTTCTGGCGAAACCAGGTTCGGTTAACCCGCACACTGAATTCTCGGCAGAAGTTTACGTCCTTTCCAAGGACGAGGGTGGTCGTCACACACCATTCTTCGCGAACTACCGTCCGCAGTTCTACTTCCGCACCACCGACGTTACCGGTGAAGTGATCCTTCCTGAGGGCACGGAAATGGTAATGCCAGGCGACAACGTGACTATCGACGTTAAGTTGATTGCACCAATCGCCATGGACCAAGGTCTCCGCTTCGCGATCCGCGAAGGTGGCCGCACCGTTGGTTCGGGTGTTGTTGGCACTATTAAGGCCTAATTCGGTCAAACAGAAACACGCCCGGCGGCCTTTGCCCTGCCGGGCGTTTTTCTTTGCAGCCCAAGTCCGAAACTGCGGCGCGAATTTGCGTTACAGGGGTTGCAACGTAGAGGGTTCCCCCATATAGGACCTCTCAACGAACGAGATTCGTCTCACATTCGGAAAAGTTTTGATCAGTGGCCCTGCTCTCCCTCGGAGACGGGAGAGGGCGGATCGCTGACTTTTGTTATTTGCTCTTTCTCATTGGTAGTTGGACATGGAAGCCCAGAATATTCGCATTCGCCTGAAGGCGTTTGATCACCGCGTACTTGACCAGGCAACTGGTGAAATCGCAGAAACTGCCCGCCGTACTGGCGCGCTCATTCGTGGCCCCATTCCGATGCCGACGAGAATTGAAAAGTTCACCGTGAACCGCGGTCCGCACATCGATAAGAAGTCGCGCGAGCAGTTCGAGGTACGTACTTACAAGCGGTTGCTCGATATCGTGCAGCCAAACGCCCAGACCGTAGACGCGCTGATGAAGCTTGATCTTGCGGCTGGCGTAAATGTCGAGATCAAGCTCGCTTGATTTTGACAGCTTTGGCTAAGGTCAAAGCGAAGACATAGGAATACCGCCGGATATATCCGGGTCTGCGTTCCCCGTCTCGCAATCCCAATCAATTGGGTGCGCACTCAGCCCGGACGGGGCGATGCATCACAAAATGGGCTGGCAAGCACTCGGAATGGTCCGTGTGCCTCTGTGTTAGGAGTTTTGACGATGCGCACTGGCGTTATCGCAAGAAAAGTCGGGATGACCCGCCTGTTTCAGGAGGATGGACGTCACGTTCCCGTGACCGTTCTTTCCCTGGATGATTGCCAAGTTATTTCTCACCGCACCGACGCAAAAGACGGGTATATTGCCCTTCAGGTCGGTTCTGGTGAAGCCAAGCAAAAGAACGTTGCCAAGCCGCAGCGTGAGCATTTCGCGAAAGCCGGTGTTCCGCTGAAGCGTAAGGTTGCTGAATTCCGTCTCGACAGTGAAGAAGCTCTTCTTCCTGTTGGTGCGCGCATTTCGGCCGAGCACTTCCTTGCTGGCCAAAAAGTCGACATCACCGGTCACACGCAGGGTAAAGGCTTCGCCGGCGCCATGAAGCGTTGGGGCTTCGGTGGTCTTCGTGCGACACACGGTGTTTCGATCTCTCACCGTTCGCACGGTTCGACGGGTAACCGTCAGGATCCGGGCCGGGTGTTTAAGGGTAAGAAAATGGCGGGCCATATGGGCGACCGTCAGCGTACCCAGCAAAACCTTGAAATCGTTCGCACCGATCCCGAGCGCGGTCTTTTGTTTGTTAAGGGTTCTGTTCCGGGTCACAAAAACACATGGCTTGTTGTTCGCGACTCCGTGAAGCTGAAAATGCCGGAAAATCTTCCGTTCCCCGGCGTTATGCGCCGCAACGAAGATGAATTCGCAAGTGAAGAGGCGACTCCCGGTTTGGTCGAGAGTGCTGCCGAGCACGAAGTTAACACAGACGTTTCTGCCGAGCAGCAGGCTGAGTTGCTGAAAGAGCAAGACGCTGGCGTCGATACGGCCGTAACCGAAGCGCACAACGAGACCTCTAAAGCCGATCAGGCTTTGGATGGCAGTGCCAAATCTGACAGCAAGGAGTCCTGATCGTGAAGGTCAAGGTCCAGAAAATTGACGGCGGTAAGGCTACCGGCGACGTGACCCTCGACAAAGCCGTTTTCGGCGTCGAGCCACGCGCTGACATCCTGCACCGTGTCGTCACATGGCAGCTCGAAAACCGTCGCGGCACTGCCCGTGCGGCGCAAGAGCGTTCCGATGTGAACCGCACAGGTAAGAAGCACGGTAAGCAAAAGGGTGGCGGCGTTGCTCGTCACGGTGCTCGTTCCGCTCCGATCTTCATCGGTGGTGGTAAGGCGCACGGCCCACGTAAGCGTGATTTCAACCAGTCGCTGAACAAGAAGATTCGCGCACTTGGCCTGAAAATGGCTCTGTCGAGCAAGGCAAAAGACGGTCTGATGATCGTCGATAGTCTGAAGCTCAAAGACGCCAAGACACAGGCTCTGCAGGCGAACTTCTCGAAGGCTGGCCTGAATGGCAAAGTTCTCGTGATTGACGGTGAAACCGTTGATGACGGCTTCCGTAAGGCAGCTGGCAATCTTCCCGGTGTCAATGTGATGCCGGCGCAGGGTGCCAACGTCTATGACATTCTCAACCACGACACGCTGATCCTGACCACGGACGCGGTCGAAAAGCTGGAGGCGCGCTTCAATGGCTAAGAAGCAAGAAATAGACGCGCGTCACTACGACGTTGTGCTTTCTCCTCACATTACCGAGAAGTCGACTTTGCTGTCTGAGAATGACGCAGTTGTCTTCAAGGTAGCGAAGGGCGCGACCAAGCCTGAAATCAAAGAAGCTGTCGAAGCTATCTATGATTGCAAGGTGAAGGGCGTGAACACGCTTGTCCAAAAGGGCAAAGTGAAGCGCTGGAAGGGCCGTCCCTACAAGCGTAGCGACTTCAAAAAAGCAATTGTGACGTTGGTTGAGGGTTCTGAACCCATCGACTTCACTGGCACGATCTGAGGGCAAGACTGATGGCACTCAAGAGTTATAAACCAACAAGCCCCGCTCGGCGTGGCCTTATTCTCGTCGACAAGTCGGGCCTGTATAAAGGCAAGCCCGTCAAGTCGCTGACCGAAGGCAAGCGCAAGACCGGTGGCCGGAACAACAAAGGTCATGTCACTTCGCGTGGCATCGGCGGTGGGCACAAGCAGAAGTATCGCTTTATCGACTTCAAACGTCGTAAATGGGATATGGAAGCGACTGTCGAGCGGATCGAATATGATCCCAACCGGACAGCCTTCATCGCCCTGCTGAAATATACAGATGGCGAGCAATCCTACATCATCTGCCCGCAGCGTCTTGCCGTAGGTGACACAGTCATCGCTGGCGAGAAAACGGATACAAAGCCTGGCAACGCCATGCTTTTGGGTCAGATGCCGGTCGGCACCATTTGCCACAATGTGGAAATGAAGCCGGGTAAGGGCGGTCAGCTTGCTCGCTCAGCCGGTACATACGTTCAGCTGGTCGGCCGTGATCGCGGCATGGTCATGGTTCGTTTGAACTCCGGCGAGCAGCGCTACCTGCGTTCCGATTGCATGGGTACGGTTGGCGCGGTTTCTAACCCCGACAACCAGAACCAGAACCTCGGTAAGGCCGGTCGTCGCCGCTGGATGGGCATCAAGCCGCTGACACGCGGTGTCGCAAAGAACCCTGTCGATCACCCGCATGGTGGTGGTGAAGGCCGTACTTCGGGTGGTCGTCACCCGGTTACGCCTTGGGGTAAGCCGACTAAGGGTGCCCGCACTCGTAAGAACAAGCAGACGGATAAAATGATCATCCGTTCGCGTCACGCCAAGAAGAAGAGGTAACCGAGATGGCTCGCTCCGTCTGGAAAGGTCCGTTCGTAGACCTCCACCTGCTGAAAAAGGCAGAAGATGCGCAGGAAAATGGCAACAACAAGCCGATCAAAACTTGGTCGCGCCGTTCCACAGTCCTGCCGCAATTCGTTGGCCTGACGTTCAACGTCTATAATGGTCAGAAGTTTATTCCGGTGTCCGTTAGTGAGGACATGGTTGGTCACAAGCTTGGCGAATTTTCGCCAACGCGTACCTTCCCTGGCCACGCTTCCGACAAGAAGGGTAAGCGCTAATGGGTAAGGCAAAAACTCCACGCCGCGTTGGCGATAACGAGGCTTTGGCTGTCGGCACGCAAATTCGCGGTTCGGCTCAGAAGCTCAACCTCGTTGCTGCGCTGATCCGCGGCAAGAAGGTTGAAGATGCTCTGAACATCCTCGCCTTCTCGCGCAAGCAGATGGCCAAGGACACGACCAAGGTTCTGGCATCGGCGATTGCAAATGCGGAAAACAATCACAACCTCGACGTCGACTCTCTGATCGTATCAGAAGCCAGCGTCGGCAAGTCGATTACGATGAAGCGCTTCCACACACGTGGTCGCGGTAAATCTACCCGCATCCTGAAGCCATTCAGCCGCCTGCGCATTGTCGTTCGCGAGCACGAAGAAGAGGAAGCGTAAGATGGGTCAGAAGAGTAATCCGATCGGCCTGCGCCTGCAGATCAACCGCACTTGGGATAGCCGCTGGTACGCCGAAGGGCGTGACTATGCTCAGCTTCTCAAAGAAGACATCGAGATGCGCAAATTCATCGTCGATAGCCTGCCGCAAGCAGCTATTTCGAAGGTGGTTATCGAGCGTCCGGCCAAACTGTGCCGCGTTTCGATTTATGCAGCCCGCCCCGGTGTGATCATCGGCAAGAAGGGTGCAGACATCGAGAAGCTGCGCGCCAAGCTCGCAAGCATGACCGAGAGCGAAGTGAAGCTGAACATCGTCGAAATCCGCAAGCCGGAAGTCGATGCGAAGCTTGTCGCTCAAGGTATTGCCGACCAGCTGCTGCGCCGTATTGCTTTCCGCCGTGCGATGAAACGCGCGATGCAATCTGCAATGCGCCTGGGTGCCGAAGGCATCAAGATCGTTTGCGGTGGCCGTCTTGGCGGTGCTGAAATCGCCCGTGTCGAGCAGTACCGCGAAGGCCGCGTTCCGCTGCACACGCTGCGGGCGAATATCGACTACGCCGAAACCGAAGCGCTCACTGCCTACGGTATCATCGGTATCAAGGTTTGGGTCTTCAAAGGTGAGATCCTCGGCCATGATCCAACCGCTCAAGACCGACTGATGATGGAAGCGCAAACTTCCGGCGTGCGCCCTGCACGATAATGGCGTCTCGCTGATAGGATTCGAGAGAAAGCATAATGCTACAACCGAAAAAACATAAATACCGCAAGGCTTTCAAAGGCCGGATTAAGGGCGACGCCAAAGGTGGCACTGTCCTGAATTTCGGTTCTTACGGCCTCAAGGCTCTTGAGCCTGAGCGTATTACTGCACGCCAGATCGAAGCTGCGCGTCGTGCGATTACACGTCACATGAAACGTCAAGGACGTCTCTGGATCCGTGTATTCCCCGATGTTCCAGTGTCGAAGAAGCCTGCCGAAGTCCGTCAGGGTAAAGGTAAAGGCTCGGTCGAATATTGGGCAGCACGGGTTAAGCCCGGCCGCATCCTGTTCGAACTGGACGGTGTTCCCGGCCCATTGGCAGCAGCCGCTTTCGAGCGTGCGGCCATGAAGCTTCCGATTAAAACCAAAGTTGTTGCCCGTCTGGGTGACACTTCGCACCTGGAGGGTTGATCATGAGCAAGATCGAAGATCTCCGCACCAAGACCGACGACCAGCTTTCGGCTGATCTGACGGAATTGAAGCGCGAGCAGTATAATCTGCGTTTCCAGGCAGCGACCAACCAGCTTGAGCGTCCTGCGCGGATCAAAGAAGTCCGTCGCGAGATCGCCCAGATCAAGACCCTGCAGACCGAGCGCCAAAGTGCTTCGGCCTCAGCGGCCAAGGCGTAAGGGGTACACGATGCCGAAACGTATTCTGACCGGGACCGTCACCTCCGACAAGACCGACAAAACTGTGACCGTGAAGGTCGAGCGCAAAGTGAAGCACCCGCTCTACGGGAAAATCATGCGTCGTTCGAAGAAGTATCACGCTCACGACGAAAAGAACGCTTTCAAAATGGGCGATACCGTCCGGATTGAAGAGACCAAGCCGATCTCCAAGACCAAGACTTGGAAAGTGATCGAGACGGTCAAGGCGAGCAAAGGTGTCGCTGTTGAAGCTGACATCGAAGTCGAAGCTGCTGCCGGCAGCACGACGTAAGACGTATTTTTGGAACTGTCAGACTGGTTCTGGCAAGCCGATTGAGAAGGAACTGAATCCATGATTCAGATGCAATCTAACCTAGACGTCGCGGATAATAGCGGCGCGAAGCGCGTCCAGTGCATTAAAGTGCTGGGCGGGTCTAAGCGTCGTACTGCGAGCGTCGGCGACGTTATCGTCGTATCCGTGAAGGAAGCGCAGCCCCGCGCGAAAGTCAAAAAGGGTGACGTTCACCGCGCGGTGATCGTGCGCACTCGTAAGGACGTTCGCCGTCCCGACGGTAGTGTGATCCGTTTTGACGGCAACGCAGCTGTTCTTGTGAACAAGAGCGAAGAGCCAATCGGCACGCGTATCTTTGGCCCCGTTGTGCGCGAACTTCGCGGCCGCGGGTTCATGAAGATCATCTCGCTCGCACCGGAGGTAATCTGATGCCAGCAGCTAAGATCAAGAAGGGCGACAGCGTAGTCGTACTCTCGGGCAAGGATAAGGGCCGCACCGGCACTGTCCAGAAGGTCATGCCGAAAGACGGCAAGGTCATCGTCGAGGGTATCAATATCGCTGCCCGTCACCGCAAGCCCAGCCAGGAAAACCCGCAGGGTGGTATCGATCGCTTCGAAGCGCCGATGCACCTTTCGAAAGTTGCCGTGGCTGATCCCAAGGATGGCAAGCCAACCCGCGTCCGTTTCGAAGAGAAGGACGGCAAGAAGGTTCGCATTGCTGTGAAATCCGGAGAGACAATCGATGGCTGATTATACTCCTCGCATGAAGCAGCGCTATGACGATGTGATCGTCAAAGCGATGACTGAAAAGTTCGGTTACAAGAACGCTCTTGAAGTTCCGAAGCTGACCAAAGTCACACTCAATATGGGTGTTGGCGAAGCCAGCCAGGACAAAAAGAAAGTTGCGACCGCAGCTGAAGAAATGGCGCTGATCGCTGGTCAAAAACCGGTTATCACCAAAGCCAAGAAGTCGATCGCCCAGTTCAAGCTGCGCGAAGGCATGCCGATTGGTTGCAAGGTCACTTTGCGCAAAGAACGCATGTTCGAATTCGTTGACCGTCTGGTGACTGTTGCAATGCCCCGCATTCGTGACTTTCGCGGCCTGAACCCCAAATCGTTCGATGGCCGTGGTAATTACGCGATGGGCCTTAAGGAACAGATCGTCTTTCCCGAAATCTCGTACGACAAGATCGAGACTGTTCGCGGCATGGACATCATCGTGACGACCACTGCAAAAACCGATGAAGAAGCACGCGAATTGCTGCGTCTGTTCGGTTTCCCGTTCCCTGCAGAAGTGCAGGCTGATGAAAAGGCTGCGGCGTGAGCCCGGCCCTAGGTAAGATTTGAGAAAGAGAGCTTAAGTCCATGGCGAAACTGAGTTCCATCAACAAGAATGAGCGTCGCAAGAAGCTCGTCAAGAAGTACGCGGCGAAATACGCGAAGCTGAAGGCGATTGCCTCCGACAAGTCGCTCGACGAGAGTGAGCGTATGATCGCTCGCCTCCAGATGGCTGAAATCCCGCGGAACGGTAACCCCACACGGGTCCGTAACCGCTGTGCAACAACCGGCCGCCCACGCGGCTATTACCGGAAGTTCGGACTTAACCGTATCGAGCTGCGGAACCTTGCCAATCGCGGCATGATTCCCGGTGTTACGAAGTCCAGCTGGTAAGGATCTGACAGATGGCTATGACCGATCCATTGGGTGATATGCTCACCCGCATCCGCAACGGACAGCGCGCGAAGAAGGACTCTGTTCTTTCGCCTGCGTCCAAGCTGCGTGCAAACGTTCTCGAAGTGCTTCAGCGCGAAGGCTACATCCGTGGCTATTCCGACGATACTTCGGGTGCGCATCCCGCATTGCGGATTGAACTGAAATATTTCGAGGGCGAGCCTGCGATTAAGCATGTCGCCCGCGTTTCCAAGCCTGGCCGCCGCGTCTATTCGGGTTCGAAAGAACTTCCGGTCGTACGCAACGGTCTGGGCATCACCATCGTCTCGACACCTCGCGGTGTGCTTTCGGACAACGAAGCACGCAATGAAAATGTCGGCGGCGAAGTGCTTGCGGAGGTCTTCTGATGAGCCGCATTGGTAAGAAAGCTGTAGCGATCCCGGGCGGCGTAACTGCCAGCATCGAGGGCGACACGCTGAGCGTGAAGGGGCCGAAAGGCACTCTCTCGATGGGCTTGTCGGATCACATCAGCTACAAAGTTGAAGGTGACGAGATTCAGGTTAACCCTGCGAACGACACCAAGATTGCTCGGTCCTTCTGGGGCATGCACCGGACATTGGTTTCCAACCTCGTCGAAGGTGTGACTGAAGGTTTCAGCAAGACGCTCGAAATTTCCGGCGTTGGTTATCGTGCTGCATCGAAGGGCAAGACCCTGAACCTGCAACTCGGCTTCAGCCACGATGTCGATATCGACATTCCTGAAGGTCTCGAAGTCAAAACACCGGATCAGACAACCGTGATTATCAGCGGAATGGACAAGCAGGCCGTTGGTCAGCTCGCCGCAGAAATCCGCCAATGGCGCAAGCCCGAGCCTTACAAGGGCAAGGGTATCAAGTACCAAGGCGAATACGTCTTCCGTAAGGAAGGGAAGAAGAAGTAAGATGGCTAAACTATCTCTCTTTGAACGCCGCCGTCGCCGTGTCCGCACGGCTCTGCGCAACCGCGCTGGCGATCGTCCCCGTTTGTCGGTGCACCGCACTGGCCGGCATCTCTATGCCCAGATCATCGACGACAAAGAAGGCCGCACGCTTGCAGCCGCTTCGACGCTCGGTGCTAAGAAATCGGGTGCGAATGTTGATGCTGCCGTATCGGTTGGCAAAGATATCGCCGCTGCTGCCAAAAAGGCCGGCGTAACCACTGTCGTGTTCGATCGCGGCGGTTTCCTGTTCCATGGCCGCGTGAAAGCGCTGGCCGATGCCGCCCGTGAAGGCGGGCTGGAGTTCTGATCATGGCTGACGATAAGAAACCTGACGACGCCCCAAAAGATTCCGGGGTTGAGGAAACCAAGGCAGAAGAAACAAAAGCTGCTCCTAAAGCTGCAAAGGCTGAGGAAAAAGCTCCTGCGAAGGCTGAAGCTGCTGCTGAAGAAGCCCCCAAGGCTGACACGGCTCCCGAGGCGAAAGCTGAAGAAGTTGCAACGCCCGTTGCCGACGCACCGCCTGCTCCGACCGAGCAAGCACCTGCTGACGCTTCGCCGGCCCCTCGTGGTCGCGGTGGCCGCGGCGGTAACAACCGCGGCGGAAACCAAGGCGGCGGCGGACGTGGCCGCGGTGGCCGTGACAATCGTCGCGGTGGCCGGGACGAGCCTGATGATGGCATTGCCGAGAAGCTGGTCCACATCAACCGCGTTTCGAAGACGGTTAAGGGCGGTAAACGCTTCGGTTTCGCAGCACTTGTCGTCGTTGGCGACGGTGCAGGGCGCGTAGGCTTCGGTAAGGGTAAGGCACGCGAAGTGCCTGAGGCCATTACCAAGGCTACTGCAGCTGCGAAAAAGAACATGATCCGTGTCGCGCTGAAAGAAGGCCGTACGCTTCACCATGACGCCAAGGGCCGCTTCGGCGCTGGTAAGGTGGTTGTACGCACAGCACCTCCGGGTACCGGCATCATCGCTGGTGGTCCGATGCGCGCTGTCTTCGAAAGCCTGGGCGTTGCGGACGTTGTGACCAAGTCCAACGGTACGTCGAACCCATACAACATGATCCGCGCTACATTTGATGCGCTGGCTAATCAGACTTCACCAAAGTCGGTTGCTCAGCGTCGTGGTAAGAAGGTTGCAGACCTTCTCGGCCGCGGTGGCGCCAGCGAAGCAGAGGCTGAAGCCGACGCTGCAGCTGTAGCGGAGTAAGATAAATGGCTGGAAAGAAAACCATTAAGCTCAAGCAGATCGGTTCGCCGATCCGCCGTGACGAGAAGCAGCGCAAGATCCTGATCGGTCTTGGTCTGAACAAGATGCATAAGGTCGTCGAGCGTCAGGATACTCCTGAAGTTCGCGGCGCGGTTGCCAAACTGCCGCACATGGTTGCGATAGTTGACTGAATTCGGTGGCCCGGTCTTCGTACCGGGCCACTTCCTATTAGCGCGAACCCTGTAACGGGGCTTTGAAAGCGAAAGCGAGTGCACATAATGAAACTTAACGAACTCAGAGATAATCCCGGCGCCCGTAAAGTGCGCACCCGTGTTGGCCGTGGTATCGGTTCCGGCAAGGGTAAGACGGCTGCGCGCGGTCAAAAGGGTCAGAAAAGCCGTTCGGGCGTTTCGATCAAGGGCTTCGAAGGCGGCCAGATGCCGCTTCACATGCGGATTCCGAAGCGTGGTTTCAACAACCCGTTCGGTATGGACTACGCTGAAGTTAACATCGGCATGATCCAGAAATTCATCGACGAAAAGAAACTTGATGCCAAGAAAGACATCGATCACGCTGCGCTGAAAGCTGCTGGTCTCGCCAAGGGCGGAAAAGACGGTGTTCGTCTGCTCGGCAAAGGCGAAATCAAAGCCAAAGCGAAGTTGATCGTCCACGGCGCATCCAAAGGTGCTGTTGCTGCGGTCGAAAAAGCTGGCGGTTCGGTAGAAGTTCTTCCGAAGCCGAAGCACGATGGCGGCCAGGGCGACAAAGCCCCCAAAGGCAAAGCCTTCGAGCGTGCAGCTGCTGAAAAAGCCGCTGGCAAAGATGGCAAAAAAGCCAAATAATCCGGTTAAATTACATTGATTGGGGAGCAAGGGGTTCGACATTGGGTACCTTGCTCCCTATGTATCCTGCTCAAACCGGTTCCTCGTGTTGGGGGCCTCCAAGCGGAGGCGTATTATTGAGCAGCCGGAGCATGATTAGGATTTAAGTTTCCATGGCATCACGCGCCGATAATATTGCGAGCAATCTAAGCCTCGCCAATTTCTCGAAAGCGACCGAGCTCAAGAACCGTATCTGGTTCACCATCGGCGCGCTTATCGTTTTCCGCTTTCTCAGCTTTGTGCCGCTGCCGGGCGTTAACCCGCAGGCATTGGCGGTACTCGCCGAACGTACGCAGGGCGGCGTCGTCGATCTGCTCAACGCTTTTACGGGCGGTAGTTTGGAGCGGATGAGCCTCATCGCTCTTGGCGTTATGCCGTACATTACCGCATCGATTGTGGTGCAGATGGCATCGTCGCTGCACCCGACACTCGCTGCGCTGAAGAAAGAAGGCCAGACCGGCCGCCAGAAGCTCAACCAATATACGCGTTACGGCACGGTGTTCCTGTGCGCAATCCAGGGCTGGTTCCTGGCATCCGGCTTGGAAGCATTCGGTGCGCAGAGCGGTATCGCCGCAGTTGTCGATCCGGGTATGACTTTCCGCATCGGTGCGGTGATCAGCCTTGTCGGCGGCACCATGTTCCTGCTGTGGCTTGGTGAGCAAATCACTTCGCGCGGTATTGGCAACGGCGTTTCGTTGATCATTATGGCGGGTATTGTCGCCCAGTTCCCGACCTTTGCAGCGAACTTGTTCGAAGGAAGCCGCACTGGTTCGATCGCTCCCGGCATCATCATTGGCTTCCTGCTGATGGTTGTAGTACTGATCTTGCTCATCTGCTTCGTAGAGCGGGCACAGCGGCGCCTGCTTATCCAGTATCCCAAGCGTGCGAGCGCGAAGGGTATGATGCAAGCCGACCGTTCGCATTTGCCGTTGAAGCTCAACACGGCCGGCGTTATTCCGCCGATCTTCGCAAGCTCGCTTTTGCTGCTGCCGCTGACGATCACGCAGTTTGCGGGTAACTCGATCGATACCAGCTCGGGTGCAGGCGGTGCGCTTCAGACGACGCTGCAATATCTGAACCACGGTCAGCCGCTCTACATGCTGCTATATGCGGCGGGCATTATCTTCTTCTGCTTCTTCTACACTGCGGTTGTGTTCAACCCGGAAGAAACGGCAGACAATCTGAAGAAGAATGGCGGCTTCATTCCCGGCATTCGGCCCGGTAAGCGGACCGCAGATTATCTCGATTACGTTTTGACTCGCATCACCGTTGTGGGGGCGCTCTATCTGACTTTGGTCTGTGTGCTGCCCGAATATGTGATTGCGCAAACCGGTGTGCCGCTGTTCCTTGGCGGAACCAGCTTGCTGATTGTGGTCAACGTGACTGTGGATACGATCAGTCAGATACAATCGCATTTGCTGGCGCACCAGTATGGTGATCTGATCAAGAAGGCCAAGTTGAAGGGCCGTGGCCGGCCACGCTAGGCGCGCCGGACGCTTTGGCAGATTGAACGAAACGGGTTTCGAGAGTTAGGGGTTGCTGGCGTGAATATCATTCTTCTGGGACCTCCGGGTGCGGGCAAAGGCACGCAATCCGCGAATCTTGAAGCGAAACATAACATGCGCCAGCTTTCGACTGGCGACATGCTCCGCGCTGCCGTGAAAGCGCAGACCGCGGTCGGCCTCGAAGCCAAAGCTGTGATGGAACGCGGCGATCTCGTCTCAGACGAAATCGTTTCTGCATTGATCGACGATGAGCTGGCCGCGATGGGCGCCGATGTCGGCGCGATTTTCGATGGCTATCCGCGTACTGCCGCGCAGGCCGCAGCTCTTGATGAAATTCTTGCTAAGCACGGCCGGTCGCTCGATCATGTGATTGAGCTTGAGGTCGATGAAGACGCTCTGGTTGATCGCATTACCGGTCGTTATACCTGTGCCAATTGCGGCGCCGGTTATCATGATCGCCATGCGAAACCCGAGGTCGAAGGAACCTGCGACAAATGCGGTTCGACAGAATTCAAGCGCCGTCCCGACGATAATGAAGAAACGGTTCGCAACCGGATGCAGGAATATCGCGCCAAGACAGCGCCAATCCTGCCGATCTATGCCGAGCGCGGGATTGTTACAGGCGTCGACGGTATGGCAAGCATTGATGCAGTGACGGCAGCGCTTGATGCCGTTCTCGCCGCAGACTAATCCCGCGTTAGGGCAACTTCTTTTCCTCCCTTTTCAAGTGCACCTGTCCGTGGGATAGGATTGCAAAAGCGGGATGTGAAAGAGGTGACAATGCGCAAATTTTCAATGACGTTGGCGGGCCTGGCGGCAATGGCCGCTATTCCGGCCAACGCCAAAGTCGTGGAGCTGGAAGACAGCGCGTTCGTAACGCGCGATACCAAAGTCGTTTCGGCGGACTTGCGCGAAGCATGGCTTGCATTGACTCAGCCGGGATCATGGTGGAATTCCGCGCATACGTTCTCCGGTGACTCTGCAAACATGATGCTGACCCCGCAGGCGGGCGGTTGTTTCTGCGAACGTATTCCGGAAAACGACACTGCCAAAACTGTCGGTCTCGCAGGGAGCGTCAAACACATGTCGGTTATCCTTGCGATGCCGGACCAGGCATTGCGGATGGAGGGTGCTTTGGGGCCGCTCCAGAGTGAGCCTGTCAATGCCATCCTGACTGTTACTTTGGCAAAGGATGGTGACGGTACTCGGATTACGTTTGAGTATGCGGTCGGCGGCTATATGCGCTTTGAAGTGCCGAGCATTGCCAAGGCCGTCGATGGTGTGATGTCGCAGCAATTGGGCGGACTTGCGGAATTGCTGGGTGAAGTAGAAGATCCTGATGCTACCAAAGAGCCAAAAGCGGAGCCAGTGACAACCGATGCGGTTGAGCAAGCTGCCGACTTGGATGCAGTTGAAGCAGCAGAAGGGGACTCAGAACAAGACCCTGACGCTAAGATCGAACCCAAGATCAGTGTCGATGAAGCATTCGGTGATCTGGTCGAGGATCGGTAAACTCCAATTCGGTCCTGGGGGTTGGCGGCAGCGCGATCTCCGCTAGGGTATGGCCAGCATAATAATGCGGCCTGATTTGTCGGACAGTTACAATACGCTGCCACCTGGGTTGCTAAAACATTTACGGGGCTGTTTCGTCCCGAGCACCGCTGGAGGGGGCGACAATGGCTGTATCTGACCACGTAGATCTTTCGACTTTTATGGAGGGCGTGAAGAAGCGCAATCCTGGGCAAACCGAATTTGTACAGGCTGTGCAGGAAGTCGCGCAGGATGTGTATGATTTCATTTCGGACAAAGAAGAGTATCATGCCGCGCAAATCCTACGCCGGATCGCCGAGCCTGATCGCGTCGTATCGTTCCGCGTGTGCTGGGAAGACGACAATCACAACATCCGCGTCCAACGCGGTTGGCGTGTTCAAAACAACAACGCCATTGGCCCCTATAAAGGGGGCATCCGTTTCCACCCGAGTGTGACTGAAAGCGTTCTAAAATTCCTCGCATTCGAGCAGACATTCAAGAACTCGCTCACCGGTTTGCCGATGGGTGGGGGCAAGGGCGGCTCCAACTTCAACCCGCGCGGTAAATCTGACAGCGAAGTCATGCGTTTCTGCCAAGCCTTCATGACCGAACTCTATCGCCATATTGGCCCCGACACCGATGTACCAGCGGGCGATATCGGCGTGGGCGGGCGCGAGATTGGCTATATGTTTGGCCAGTACAAGCGGATTACAGGCCGCTGGGAAGGCGTGCTGACGGGCAAAGCCATCGAATTTGGTGGTTCGAAAATGCGGCCAGAAGCAACCGGGTATGGCGCGGTCTATTTCCTCCAGAATATGCTCAAGCATAAAGGTCAAGATGTCGAGGGTAAGACGGCAGTGATCTCCGGATCCGGTAATGTGGCGACGCACGCGGCCGAAAAGATCACGCAGCTGGGCGGCAAAGTTCTGACACTGTCGGACTCGGGCGGTTTCATCCACGATCCGGACGGGATCGATCAGGAAAAAATCGACTGGGTGAAGGAGCTCAAAACCGTAAAACGCGGGCGGATCAGCGAATATGCTGATCACTTCACCGGCGCATCGTTCCATGAAGGCAAGCGCCCATGGGATGTGACATGCGATCTGGCGCTACCGTGCGCCACGCAGAACGAACTCAACGAGGATGAAGCGAAGGCGCTGGTCAAAAACGGCGTTCAGGGAGTTTCCGAGGGCGCGAATATGCCTACCACTCTGGAGGGTGTGCACGTCTTCCATGATGCGAAAATTCTCTATGGTCCGGGCAAGGCTGCCAATGCTGGCGGCGTGGCGGTTTCTGGCCTGGAAATGAGCCAGAACTCCGAGCGGATCAGCTGGAATCAGGAAAAACTCGGCGATATGCTGACTGATCTTATGGAAGGCATTCACGAGAAATGCGTCGAATATGGCGACGATGGAAACGGTTATGTCGACTATGTAAAAGGTGCGAATATCGCCGGGTTCAAGAAAGTCGCCGATGCGATGCTGGCGTTTGGGGTGGTCTAGCAATTTGGCCAAGGGTGGCGGAGCAGTCGTGACGTGAAGTCAAAGGGGCTCTAAATCCCTTGTATTCATTCGCGCAGCACCCATTTGGTTGTCCGATAGCGAAGTATGCGTATATAGGGCGTGTTGCTTGTTGACGCAGGCTGCGAATCCTACTAAGCGCGCCCTTCATTCGTCAGTTTCGGGTAAATCCGGCAGGCCGCAGCCTTTGTGTGCCATCCGGATTTTTTGCGTTCTGCAAATACACGAAATTTGGCGGTGAAATTGTAGCTATGAGATAGGGCACGGCGCCAATCGCGCTAAATCCCTGTGGAGCATGGAGAAATATTAAGTGGCTCGTATTGCCGGGGTAAACCTCCCCACAAATAAGCGCGTTATTATTGCGCTGACCTATATTCACGGAATTGGCCGCACAACGGCTGTCCAAATCGCTGACAAGCTTGGCATCGATCACGCCCGCCGGGTGCAGGATCTGACTGACGCGGAAGTCGTCCAGATTCGCGAAACGATCGACGAAGGTCATCAGGTGGAAGGCGATCTTCGCCGTGACACTGCGATGAACATCAAGCGTCTGATGGATTTGCGGTCTTATCGCGGTCTTCGTCACCGTAACGGCTTGCCCGTTCGCGGACAGCGTACGCACACCAACGCCCGTACCCGCAAGGGTAAGGCGAAGCCGATCGCCGGCAAGAAGAAGTAAGCGCTCTTCAGCAGCTTGCATTCTTCTTTCAAGAAATAGGACACCATTAACATGGCACGCGAAGCAGGTCGGGTTAGAAAACGCGACAAGAAAAACATCTCAAGCGGCGTTGCACACATCAATGCCAGCTTTAACAACACAATGATCACCATCACCGATGCGCAGGGCAATGCGATTAGCTGGTCCAGCGCCGGTACGATGGGGTTCAAAGGCAGTCGTAAATCGACACCTTATGCTGCTCAGGTCGCAGCAGATGATGCCGGTAAGAAGGCCGCCGAACACGGCGTCCGTACGCTGGAAGTCGAAGTGAAAGGCCCGGGTTCGGGCCGTGAAAGTGCACTGCGCGGTCTCGCTGCAGTTGGCTTTACGATCACTTCGATCCGTGACGTTACACCGATACCGCATAATGGTGTCCGGCCGTCCAAGCGTCGCCGCGTCTGATCTGAACTTGCCTGGCGGTCCGTTGAGGTCGCCAAGTTTTTCCGGACCGGGCGCGTTGAGGTAGGCACTCAACGCTTCGGTCCAGCCCGCATTTGAACCAGGGGAATTTCATGTCCGTCAACACCAAGAACTGGCAGGAACTCAAGAAACCCAACACTCTCGAAATGAAGGAAGGCAGCGACAAGTCTCGCAAGGCCACTTTCATTGCTGAACCGCTTGAGCGCGGTTTTGGTCTGACACTCGGTAACGCGCTGCGCCGCGTTCTGTTGTCGAGCCTGCAGGGTGCTGCAATTACATCGATCAAAATCGAGAACGTGCTGCACGAATTCTCGTCGCTCGCTGGCGTTCGTGAAGATGTCACCGACATCGTTCTGAACGTGAAGCAAATCGCACTTAAGATGGAAGGCGAGGGCCCCAAGCGTCTGCAACTTTCCGCAACCGGCCCTGCCGAAATCAAGGCTGGCGATATCGCTGTTTCTGGCGACATCGAAGTGATGAACAAGGATCTCGTGATCTGTCACCTTGATGAAGGCGCGACTTTCAACATGGAACTGACAGCTGACGTTGGCAGCGGTTATGTCCCGGCGGTTCAAAACCGTCCGGCTGACGCACCAATCGGTCTTATTCCGGTGGACTCGCTGTACTCGCCAGTCCGTCAGGTGAGCTACAAGGTCGAGAAGGCCCGTGTCGGTCAGGAACTCGATTTTGACAAGCTGTCTCTGACTGTCGAAACCGACGGCACGGTCGCTCCCGAAGATGCAGTGGCATACGCTGCACGCATCCTGCAGGACCAACTGACGCTGTTCGTCCACTTCGAAGACGGCATTCCGCAGCCGCAGTCGGCTATGATCGGCCAGGCTGCCCAGCCGCAAGAAGACGATGCGAACCAGCTCAACCGTTACCTGCTCAAGAAGGTCGACGAACTGGAACTTTCGGTCCGTTCGGCAAACTGCCTCAAGAACGACAACATCATCTATATCGGTGATCTGGTCCAGAAGACCGAAGCCGAGATGCTGCGTACGCCTAACTTTGGCCGCAAGTCGCTCAACGAGATCAAGGAAGTGCTTTCGAGCATGGGTCTGCGTCTCGGCATGGACATCCCTGGATGGCCGCCTGAAAACATCGAAGAAATGGCCAAGAAGCTCGAGCAAGAACTTCTGGGCTAATAATAGGGTATCGGCGGCGCACCTTAAGCGCCGCCAGCACTGGGCTACCTCATACGGGCCCCTTACGAACTGAAGGAATATTCCAATGCGTCACGGACTTTCACAGCGCACGCTGAGCCGTAAATCGGGTCACCGTAAGGCTCTTTTCCGCAATATGTCGGCTGCTCTGATCAAGCACGAGCAGATCAAGACGACTCTGCCCAAGGCGAAAGAACTGCGTCCTTACATCGAGAAGCTGATCACGCTGGCAAAGCGTGGCGGCCTGTCTAACCGCCGCCTGGCGCAAAGCCGCTTGCTGGACGAAACACAGCTTAAGAAGCTGTTTGACGTTCTGGCAGAGCGCTACGCCGACCGTGATGGTGGCTATACCCGCGTGATCAAAGCCGGCCTGCGTGGCAGCGATGCTGCTCCGCTGGCAATCATCGAACTGGTCGACCGTGATGTCGATGCCAAGGGCCAGGACAGCGGCCCGGCGATGAACGAAGACGAAGATTTCGAAGACGCGTAAGCCTTTTTTAGGGCGCGAACTTCAGCCAGTCACCGAGTGGGCCGCAGGAGAGATCCTGCGGCCCTTTTCGTTAGCGCAGTGCTGGTCGCTATCTTAGGCGGTCACGAAGATCGAAACTACGCTCGTCAGCTGGAATTTCGGCGATCAGCTTATCGGCTTCCTGCCGTGCTTCGGCATTACCGGTGATCTTGGCATGATCTATCAATGTGACTGCAAGGTCGCTCATCGCGCCATAATGCGTATCGCGGTCAAACATCTTGGACTCATCGATCCGCAAGCGTCCGGCATGGACATTCGCAATCGACCACTCTTCGGTTCGCGGATCGCCGGTTGTCATACCGTGTTCTACCAGCATTGTCGTACCAAACAGATATTCGGCGACGAGCAGATCATTCTGACCCTCGGCGAATACGATTTTTTGGTGCTCGAGCGCCTTTAACAAATAATCGATCGTAGCTGTGCTCAAAGCACCGTCATCGCTTGCGCCCGGCGCCATCCAATGCTCTTTCTCCGCTGCATAATAATACCCGTTTGCGGCTTTCAGATGCATGTCGCGTTTGGATTCTTCGTCTAGATCCGGATGCTCTGCGAGAACCGTCTCGGCACTGGTGGCCGCTTCAAGAAACAGGTCGCGGGTTACTCTGTCGTCTCCCGACAGTTCATCAAAGCCGTCTTCAAACAGCTTGCCGATCCGCTCCACAGCATCTTCGAATTTCTCCGACGGCTCCGAAGTCGCTTCTCCGATTGATTGTGCAGCTGGTTGCTCAGACAATTGCTCTGCGGGCATCTGTTGTGTTGCAATGGCGGCTGCGGCTGCCGTGACTAGGAAAATTTGGCGCATGACACTCTCTCCCGATCATATTGGACAGTGCTGTATAATATCTTTGGCCTGGAAACTCCAGTTCGTGAACAGGGAAGCTCGAAAGGCCACATGCTATTGACACTACGCCATTAGTATCTGATATTTCTGTCATGACAGAAATTAACGTCGAGTCGCGATTATCGCCTTCGGTTGCCAAGTTCGTCCTCCATTGGGGGGACTTGGGCAATCAATGGGGTGTAAACCGCTCGGTCGCTCAGATCCACGCGTTGCTGTTTATCTCCGATGATCCGCAGACTGCCGAAGATATCGCGGCGAAACTGTCTATGGCGCGGTCTAATGTGTCCAATTCCCTGCGCGAATTGCTGGGCTGGCGGCTGATCCACCGCGTGCCCATCTTTGGCGACCGGCGCGATCATTATGCGGCGGAGGCCGACATATGGGAAATGGCTACCCGCATTGCACAGGGGCGCAAGGAGCGGGAGATCGATCCGGCCGAACAGGCCTTGAAATCCTGCCTCGCCGAAGCGCAGCGAGATGATCAGGTTAGCCTGCAGGCGCGCGAGAAGCTGGAAAGTATGCTTGGCTTCGTGTCCACCATGTCACGTTGGCATGACGAGATGCTCAATGTTCCAAAACCTGCGCTGATGGCGCTGATTAAAATGGGCAGCGGCATAACGCGGCTGATCAATTGGGGAAGCAAGTCGAAAGAGAAATAGGCCTGCAATCGAAGGAGCAGGGTCATGTTGGCGGTCAGAGAAAAGCACATCGGTAAAGCTAAGTCGGCGCAAAAGGCACCGGTTTACGATTTTCGCTTTCGCTATCTGGTTGGGGAACAGAGCTGGGCCCGATTACCCAGGGCAGTACAGACACGTTTCAGCAAGCGTCTGGCAGATAGCGCGCTCGCCAATTACCAAGGCAGCGTTATCGAAACCCGGCACTCCCGGCTTGGCTGGCTGTTTGCCCAAATCTGCCGTGTGATTGGCGCACCGCTGCCACTTTGCCGCGATCCGAATGTCCCCGCAGTTGTCATTGTTAGCGAGGATCGGGAAAGTGGCGGCCAGTGCTGGACCCGTATCTATGGCCGCGAGCGCGGCTTCCCGCAGGTGATCCATAGTGCGAAACGGTTTGCGGGCAGCACTGGACTAGAGGAATATCTGGGCAACCGGCTCGGCATGGCCTTGTCCGTTGAAGCGGACGAGCATGGTCTGGTGTTCCGCAGCGATCACTATTTTGTGTGCCTGTTCGGCAAGCGTATCCGCATCCCGCATTGTTTTGGACCGGGCGAAACAACTGTAATTCATCGCGACCTTGGCGACCGCCGTTTCGCTTTCGATCTGGATTTGGCGCACCCGTTATTCGGTGAACTCGTCCATCAGCATGCGGAGTTTCGTGATGCCTGATCCGGGATATGGAGCGCCGCTGAAAGTGCTTATCATCGGCGGTAGCGGTGTGTTTGGTAGCCGCCTCGCCAAAATCGCCGTGCGGGAAACTGGCGTGGCGCTCACTCTTGCGGGCCGCCGCAAGGATGCACTGAAGCAGGCAGTCGCTGGCCTTGAGAACCCTGCCGAGTATTTAGTGCTGGATCGCGACCGGCTGGTTCGCGCTGATCTCGTGCCGTTTGACATCGTGGTGGACGCAGCCGGGCCGTTTCAAGCATCGCATAATAATGTCATCAATGCGGCTCTGGCAGCTGGTGCCGCTTATATCGATCTCGCTGACGGGCGCGAATTTGTGGCGGAGTTCTCCCGGTTCGATGCGAGAGCGAAAGAAGCGGGCGTCCTGCTGATCACAGGGGCCAGTTCCATTCCCGCTCTCTCGCATGCGATAATTGACCGCATGGTAGAGGGCTGGCGCGAGATCGAAGCCATCTGCATCGGCATTTACCCGGGCAACCGGGCGCCGCGCGGACGGTCTGTGGTCGAAGCGATCCTGTCCTATGTCGGAAAGCCAGTTCGCGTATTCCGGGACGGCGGATGGAAGGCAATGCGCGGATGGGGCCTTACTCACCAAGAGGATATTCCCGGCGTTGGCAAACGCTGGGCGAGCATCTGCGATACCCCTGAGCAGGATTTGCTCGTGAGCCGTTATCATCCAACCAGATCCGCAGAGTTCTTTGCAGGATTGGAACTTGGCTTTCTGCATTTAGGCCTCGCCGGTTTGTCACAACTGGTGCGCTTCAACCTGCTCCCAAGTCTGCGGCCATTCTCCGCACCCATGCTCTGGATTGCGCAGCGCTTGCTGGCCTTTGGTAGTGATCGCGGCGCCATGACCGTGCAGGTCGAAGGCTGTAATGCAAGGGGGCGCAGGCTGTACAAGCAAGCTGTGTTGCATGCTAATGCGAACCGCGGGCCAAACGTCCCGGTCTTGGCGGTTGTCGCGCTCATTCGCCGGTTCCGTGATAGCGATATTCCGGAGCCGGGTGCACGGGTATGTTCAGGCATATTGGATCTGGCGGAGTTCGAGGATTTGTTCGCGGAACTGGGTATCAACCTGGAATTCTACGAGCGTGCGATACAAAGTGACGTGGACTACTTTTCCCCTTTGACTCAGTAGCCGGATCGCGCGACATCTGTGGGTATGAAAAAACTCGCCTTTGCAGCCGCCTTTCTTTTCTCTCCCGTCGCGGTTTTCGCGCAGTCCGCTCAGGAATTGCACGATGCGCGGTATGATCGGGCCCTGGCCGCCGGATACAAAGCGTTGTTTCTGTGCAGCGCCATCGGCAATGCAGAGCGCAACGCCGCGGCGCGGACACCGGAAAGCGTCCATCAGTGGGAACTGACCGGGATTCAGGCACCGCTCAACGATATCATTCAAGATATGCCGTATGAAATCGTCCGCCGTCCCAGCGGGCAGATCGGGCACGTTGCCGTAGAATGGGCGGACGACATGCCAGCGCGCACTGCCGTGTATTTTGCAGCGAGCGGCTGTTCGATATTGCCCATCGGTGCACCACAGGACTGGGGGGCTTCAGATAATCCGCTACCGGTACCTGCGGGCGAAAACGCAACTGCCGAGAGTTCAGCCTCGGCGGACTCCTCTCTAAGTCCGGTATTCGACGACGCATTGGCAGAAAAGTACGGTGCAGGCACACGCACGACAGCGGTTCTGGTGCGTAAGGTCGAGAATGGCAAAATTACGTCTCAGTCTGACCGTTACGCCGATGGTTTTGACGGCAAAACTCCTCAGCGGACTTGGTCGGTAGCAAAGAGCATTGCGGCGACATTTGTCGGCATGGCGGTCCAGTCGCGAGAATTCTCAGTCGATGACCCGGTGAATATGAATTACTGGTTGCAGGGCGGCACTTCCGACCCGCGCAATGCGATTACTATCGATCATATGCTGCGGATGGCTTCGGGCCGCTACACAGATACACCCGGCAACCGCACCGATCCGCTCTATTGGGGTGGTTCGTCGGTCAATGAGCAAGCCGTACAATGGCCGATCATCCATAAGCCGGGCACGAAGTTTCGCTATTCGAACAATGATACGCTGATGGCTATCAAGGCAATCGGCGATTATGTTTTGTATTATCCGGCACCAGAATTGCTCGAGCGGATCGACATGAACAATACGGTCGTAGAGTCCGACATTCGCGGTGATTACGTACTGTCGAGCCAGGTTTGGGCTACCGCGCCCGATCTGGCCAATCTCGGCCAGCTATACCTCAACAAAGGCATGTGGAACGGAACGCGCGTCCTGCCTGAAAACTGGACCGATTATGTTTCGAGCCCCTCGGGGCCGCAGCCTGAAGGCCGTCCGTTCGGATATGGTGCAGGCTTCTGGTTGTTGAACAATTCCGACGGTGTCCCGCCGGATACTTTCGCGGCCTTGGGCAATCGCGGGCAGCACGTCGTAATTGTGCCCAGCCGCAATATCGTAATCGTCCGTCGAGGCGAAGATCCGGCAGGGAACCGCTTCGATATCGCGGCTTTTACCAAGGACGTGCTGGCCGCGCTTGAGAACTGACAGCGTGACCCGTTTGCATCCCGCTGCAAACCGATTACATCAGAAACTAACAGAAATTCCTTCGGAGAGACTCATGCGCCTGCGGACCACTTTATTGACGGCATCGGCTGCCGTTCTTGCCCTTTCGGCGCCTGCTTTTGCAGGCGATCATCAGGGAGCAGAAATCACCTATCCGGAAACGCGGGCGGACACTGTGGTTGAGACGATTTTCGGCAATGAAGTCGCGGACCCATATCGCTGGCTGGAACAAGATGTACGAAACAGCGAGGAAGTCGCCGCCTGGGTAAAAGCACAGAGCGAGTTTACCGCAGCCTATCTCGCCGAGCTCCCGGGCCGTGAAGCCTATGAAGCGCGGATCAAGGAACTCTACGACTACGAACGCTTTGGCATTCCGGTGGAGAAGGGCGGCAAGTATTTCTACACCCGCAATGACGGGTTGCAGAATCAGAATGTGCTCTATGTCCGTGATGGATTGAATGGCGAACCGCGCGTTCTGATCGACCCCAACGAGTGGGCGGAAGATGGTGCCACTGCTCTGTCCGGCTGGAGCGTAACAGAAGACGGATCAAAGCTGCTATATGGTATTCAGGATGGGGGCAGTGACTGGCGCACAGCGCGTGTGCTCGATGTGGCGACCGGAGAAGTGCTCGAAGACAAGGTTGAGTGGATCAAATTCTCCGGCCTCGAATGGGCGAAGGACGGCTCGGGTTTCTACTACAGCCGGTTTCCGGTGACGGCGGAAGGCGACACTTTCCAGGCGCTCAACACCAATCAGAAAGTCTATTTCCACAAGCTCGGTACTCCTCAAAGCGAGGATGTGGTGCTGTACGAAACGCCGGATCGGGCGGAACTCAACAATTTTGCCGAGATTAGCGATGATGGCCGTTATCTGATTAATTATTCTTCGAGCGGGACAGATGACCGCTATGAAGTGTCGCTGATTGATCTGCAGAGCGAGAAGCGGGGCGCGATGACGCTGTTCCCCGATTTCAAGCATAGCTATGGCTATATCGGCAATGTCGGTCCCGAATTCTATTTCATCACCAATGAACAGGCGCCGCTTCAGCAGGTGATAATGGTCAATGTGAATGAACCGCCGCATATCCGCACGGTCATCATTCCCGAGCGCGACGCCAAGCTTGATAGCGTGTCTATGGCCGGGGGCAAGTTGGTCGCTGAATATCTGGTCGACGCGAAAAGCGAAGTTACCATATACAATCTCGACGGTTCAAAAGTGCGCGACGTGGCATTGCCGAGTATCGGCAGCGCGGGCGGCTTTGACGGCGATGCGGATGATACCGAAGTGTTCTACTTCTTCTCCAGCTTCAACCGGCCAACCACGATCTACAAATATGATCTGGACAGCGGCACGAGCGAGGTTTGGGAGCAGCCTGAGGTTGCGTTCAATCCCGACGACTACGTCGTTGAGCAGAAATTCTATAATTCCAAAGACGGCACTAAAGTACCGATGTTCCTCGTTCGGCGCGCAGACATTGCCGCATCGGGCGAGGCGGTGCCGACGCTGCTCTATGGCTATGGCGGGTTCAATATTTCGATCACGCCGGGCTTCAGCCCATCGCGGATTGCTTGGCTGGATGCAGGTGGGGCTTACGTGCTTGCCAATATCCGCGGCGGCGGTGAATATGGTAAGGCATGGCACGATGGCGGGCGGCGTCAGAACAAGCAAAACGTGTTCGATGATTTCATCGCGGCTGGTGAGTATCTGAAAGCGACCGGCATCACGACCAAAGATGGCCTTGCAATAGAGGGGCGTTCCAATGGCGGCCTGCTGGTTGGCGCGGTAGTTAATCAGCGTCCCGATCTGGTCGATGCTGCGCATCCTGCCGTGGGCGTAATGGATATGCTGCGCTTCGACCGCTTCACGGCGGGTCGGTACTGGGTGGACGATTACGGCTATCCGGACCGGGAGAAGGATTTCAACCTGCTCCTGACTTATTCACCCTACCACAATGTGCAGGATGGTACCGAGTATCCGGCCGTTTTGACGACGACTGCGGATACGGATGACCGCGTGGTTCCCGGACACAGCTTCAAATATGCTGCAGCGCTGCAAGCGGCGGATCTGGGCGGTAAGCCGCAATTGATCCGTATCGAAACGCGGGCAGGGCATGGTTCGGGCAAGCCAACCGACAAGGCGATCGAGGAAGCGGCGGATGTCGGCGCGTTCCTTGCTTACCATACTGGCCTTGATCTGACGAGGATGGGAAAATAGTCTCTCTCTTGAGCAAATGTTCAGATAAGTACATATTTTCCTGAACAAAGGCTGCAAGGCCAATTCAGGACTGGCTCAAAGCGAATCACCTATTCCATTTGTGAAGTCGAGGCAGACCCGCCGCGGCATCACGAAGGAACTTATGATGAAGAGCATTTCCAAAGCCCTAGTCGGAACTGTCGCCGCAGGTGCGATGGCAATGACTTCCGCCGCACCGGCCTTCGCCCGTGACCGTGGGCATGACAAGATCGACGCAGGCGATGTTATTGCCGGCGCCGTGATCCTTGGCGGGATCGCCGCCATTCTGTCCTCAGGCAAGAAAGACCGGTATCGCGACCGCCACTATAATGGGCGCTATGATCACCGCTATGATGGCCGCCGAGGTAATGGTGAACGTGCAGTAGAACGCTGCATTCGCGCCGCAGAACGTGACGCGCGCCGAGGTGGCTACCGCTACGCTGACGTTACGCAAATCCGCGACGTTGACCGGACCCGCTATGGCTGGCGCGTGAAAGGCCGTATCGTTGTCGAAGGACAGCGTGGTTATGGCAACCGCTACAATAATCGCGGTTACAACAACCGCTATGACCGTGGCTACAATTACAACCATCGCGGTTACAATCGGGATCAGGGCAAGTTCACTTGCACGATATCACGCGGCCAAGGTGCCTTTGTTGACTTCAGAGGCCTTCGCGGTCTGCATTGATCCCAACCGTGGATACTAACACTCCTCCCACCCACGGGCGGTTCAGGCTTACGCAAGCCTGGACCGCCTAGTTATGTTTGCAATCTGGCGGTTTTGACCCGTCACAACCTTAGGGGGCACCTGATATGACCCGTTTCAAAGCACTTTCATCCGTCAGCGCCATGACCGCTGCCCTGTCGATGGGCGCCGTTCCAGCGAGCGCTGCCGGGCTGCCGCAAGCTATCGGCGCGCCATATGGCGCGGTACCGATTGCCGACACTTGGCAACCTGATGAAAGCGTCCAGCATCATCGGGGCTATCGCTATCGCCGCCATCGCGGGATCGATGCGGGCGATGTTTTGACAGGTGTTCTGGTGATTGGCGGCATCGCTGCAATTGCCAGCGCTGTTTCCGACAAGAATGATCGCCGCCAGCGTGTCGACACTACCCGCTATCAGGATCGTCCGATCGCGCGCCGTTCTGGCGAGGGCATCGATAACGCTGTCAACATGTGCTTGCGTGAAATCCAGCGTGATGTTCGTGTAGAGGGCGTGGACAATGTGAGCCGCACCGGTGCCGGATGGAATGTCGCGGGCACGCTCTACAATGGCACAGCGTTCACTTGCACGATCGGCAATAATGGCCGAATCGACGGCATATCGTATGGCGGCCAAACTGCCTATGCGCCGACGGGTCCAGTCCAAGACCGCCAATATAGCGATGCACGCTATTCTGCGGCTTGGGACCGTGTTGACGCGCAATCTGCGCAGGTTGATCTGGAGCCTACCGGTCCGCAGCCCGCCTATCCTGGCGGTCCGCTTCCGGGTGAAGAAGGTTATGAGGATTCGCGCGTAGGTGGCTGAATAACCTTAGCTTTCGCTGATGCCCTCTTTGCCTCTGCGGTATGAGGGGAGCGCCAAATTCCAGCGGATTGCGCCAGCGCGCAAGGCATAGCCCGCAGCGGTTGCGACAGTCCAAGTGACGTAGTTCGGCAGTTCCATCATCGTCCCCGCCACGCACATGCTGGCGGACAAGGCTGCGGCTGTGACGTACAGCTCGGGCCGCATGATGATTGATGGGCGGCCCGCCACGACGTCACGAATGATACCACCTACGCAGCCCGTGATGATACCCATCAAAACGGCTGGGACGGGCGGAATCCCGTAAGTCATGGCCTTTGACGCCCCTAGTACCGCATACGCCGTCAAACCGAGTCCGTCGGCGTAATCGAGCAGCTTGCCGTCCCACCAGCGTGTGGGCGTAAACCAGGTGAGCACCGCGGTACCCAGACAGATAGCGGCCACCCATGCGTCGGCGACCCAGAAAACCGGCGCGTCGATCAGCAAGTCACGCACCGTGCCTCCGCCGACACCTGTGACCAGCGCAAAGAACGCCATGGTCACAAAGGTTTGTCGTTCTTTCGCGGCCAACAATGCGCCTGACAGCGCGAAGATTGCCACGCCGAGCAGATCCAATACGTCGAGCACCGGGGTTAAAATTGCAGTATCAACTGGCATTGACGCGGACCCTCTTCTTACGGCGGCGAAACATCAGGATCGAACCGAATATCACCGTAATCGCGGCAAGGGCAGCGAAGAATATTAGTATGGGATGATGCGTCTTTGAGCGCGTCTCCAGATCCATGATGTGCAGGCCCCACATGAAATCAAATACGCGCCAGAAACGGGTGCGCACCGCGGCTATCTCGCCGGTGTCATGGCTGACATAGACATGTGTGCCGTCCTTCAGCACGACTTGCCAGACATCCATCGGCCTGCGGAAATCGTTCGGCACATCGTCCTGCTCGAAGAAGGTCGAACTGACCACTTTGTCGCCGCCCACGATACGGTCCGCTACAATCGCCCGGGCCGCAACTTCGCCGGTTTTCGGTAGCTTGGCACCATCACCACCGAAGCGCTCGATTGCACCATCCATATAGGTGATGGTCGTGATCGGCGCGCCATTTTGCATGACAGTTGCGACCGACTGCACCGGCTGGGTACTATGCTCGGGCAAAGCAATCGCGATATTGGTGTCAGGCGGCAGCGCTTGCTCTTCGACCGGTTGGCGTAGATGGTTGCCGCGCACTTCCTCTATCGGGCGCGAGACCATCAATAGACCGGAAATCGTCCACATCAGTAACGGCACGGCCACGAGCCAACCGAGCCAAATGTGCCACTTGGCGAACCGCACCATCCATAGAGGTTTTGCCATACCTGACGTCCGACGAATCCTATCGGTGCAGTATCGCACCCATTGCGCGCGCGATAGCAATGCAATCAAGGTCCGACCAGCGCGGACCGATCACTTGCATGCCTGTTGGCAATTTCTCGTTTGCGCCCCCGCTTTCGCCAATTGGCAGCACCGTGCTGGGCTGGTTGGGAAAAGTGGAGATACCGGCCCATGCAAAAACTTCCGCAAAATCGCGCACTTCGCCGTTAATCGTGATCTTGCGTTCACGAACCGGCGTGTCGTCATGCTCGAACGCCGCGATGGGGGCAGGTGGAGCGATCACGAAATCATACGCCTCAAACAATGCTGCCCAAGCCAGCTCTGATCGCGCCTGGGCGTCAAGCAAATCGAACCAGTCAGTTGCGTTCGCACGCTTACCATCGGCAGCCGGAGCACCGCGAACCATCGCGATACCGAGCATCCGCATGTAATCGCGATGCTGCGCCTCGAGATCTGGGAGCATATCGGATGACCGATCAATCGAAACACCGGCGCGCTCCAGCGCACTCACAGCCTCCTCCATCGGTCCTGCGACCGTTGCATCGACGGGACTTACAGCTTGGTCAGCGACAAGCAGAATGCGGCACTCACTCAGCGGTTTGCCATTGGCCTGCAGTGGCAGCGTGGCGGTGATCCGCATTAACGCCTCCAGATCATCGGCGTTGCGTGCAATCGGCCCGGCGATGGAGAGTGCACCATCATGCGCGTCTTTACCCGCCATCGCTGGATGATCGTGGCCATGCTTGCTGATGAGCCCCCAACTGCTCTTATGTCCCCATACGCCGCAGAAATGCGCCGGGACACGCACCGAGCCGCCAATGTCGGTGCCAAACTCGCAAGGGACCATTCCTGCCGCGACTGCCGCAGCTGCGCCGCCTGACGATCCGCCGGGGCTACGATCCAGATTATGCGGGTTGCGAGTGCGGCCATAGGCAGGATTGTCGCTCTGCCAATCGGTCAGGTCGGGCGGGACATTGCTCTTGCCAATCAGGATTGCGCCCGCTGCTTTGAGTTGGCGAACCACCGTCGCATCGCGCTTCGCAATGTGGTCTTTGAATTGCGTATGTCCCCATGTCGTGGGGAGGCCCGCAATGTCGAAGCTTTCTTTAATGGTCATCGGCACGCCGAACAAAGGTTGGTCGGCAGACGCAGTTTTGCCATCCAATGCTTTGGCGTTTTCACGCGCCCGATCAAAATCGCGCACTGGTACCGCATTGATAGCACCGTCGAGAGTTTCGACGCGTGCAATCGCAGCTTCGACTGCTTCAAGCGGGGAGAGATCACCCGAGCGGATTTCCGCAGCGAGCTCCAGCGCGCCGGATTCATTCGTGAGTTTCGGATACATCATTTGACGGATGTAACCACTCAACGTCCCTTCAGGAAGCTATCCTCTGTATCATAGTCGAACAAATCCCACGGATAGGCGGCCAATTGCGGAAATGCGGTCTGCCAATCAGCGGGGTTGAGTTCTCGAAGCCAACGTGCCGCTTGCGGCGCACCCGAGCCATAAGTCGAAGGCAGATCATATCCAGCCGCAACCATGCGCGCATTGGAGATGGAGAAAGGTTTGGCGACCGACCAAGGCGTGCGGCCAACCAACCCGGCGCCGTCAAGCGGAACTAACTCGGGCGGATTGTCAAACGGATCAGACAGAATCTCGCCAATCTCCGCGACTGTGGGGCAACCTTCATCAGCGACGTTATACACGCCGCCAAGTGACTGTTCAGCGGCATCTACAGCGAAATAAGCAATGTCCTCGACGCTGGTTGTTTGGAACTGCGAAAGCCCACCATGGATCAGCGGTATTTGCGAACGCCCATCGAGCAGCCGTTTGATAAACCACCACTCACGCGGATGGCGCGACCATTCTCCGTAGATCGCACATGGCCGCAAGATTGTTGCGCGATCACCGAACAGTTTGGCTGCGCGTTGTTCCATGCGGATTTTGCGCGTGGAATAGGTTTCTGGTCCCGGCGCGACCGTTGACTGGTTTTCACTCACAGCTCCACCGAATTCAGGGAAACCATTCTGCGCGGCTTCGTCTAAAGTCCGGCCTTTTTGGTCGCAATAGACGCTGGCTGACGAGATGGCGATCAAGCGGCCAACTCGGTTGGGATCATATCGCTCGACGTCCGCGGCATCGAAAGCGATGGTGTCGAGGACGAGGTCGGCATTTGGTGCGGGATTTTCGCTGGCATCATGCTGGCGGAACGCCGCATCAAACGGTCGCCATTTGAGCGCCTTGTCGATCAAGCCTCTGCGCAGCTTTGATGTACCGAGCGGCCAACTGGGAGCCGTTCGTGCGTAAACCGTAACGCTCCAGCCACGGTCGATGAAGGCCATGGCTGTCGCATAGCCAATTTGCCCGGCTCCAATGATTGCAACGCTGGAGCCGGGGCCGAGCATGGATCAAATATGGATCGGTTTTCCGGTCACAGCCATTGCGGCCTCTTTCATCGCTTCCGAGTGTGTCGGGTGCGCGTGACAGGTATAGGCGATATCCTCGGACGTTGCGCCAAATTCCATCGCAATGCCCGCCTCCGCGATCATTGTTCCCGCGACGCTGGCGATGGCCCAGACACCAAGCACCCGGTCGGTTTCGGCATCGGCGATGATCTTCACAAAACCGTCTGGCTCGTGATTGGTTTTCGCACGGCTATTGGCCATCATCGGGAACTTGCCGACTTTGATCTTGGCTTTGTCGCCCAGCTTTTCGATGGCTTCTTCTTGCGTGAGGCCGACACCGGCAAATTCGGGCAGGGTATAGACGACGCCTGGAATAATATCGTGGTTCACAATGCCGGTGTGGCCCGCGATGTTTTCTGCACAGGCGATGCCTTCATCCTCGGCCTTGTGGGCGAGCATCGGGCCTGGGACTACGTCACCAATCGCCCAAACGCCGTCGACTGACGTGCGGAAGTCGTGATCGACTTCGATCTGTCCGCGTTTGTTGGTTTCTAGGCCGATTGCATCAAGGCCGAGACCTTCAGTGTTGGGACGACGGCCGATGGATACCAGCACGCAATCGGCCTCCATCGTCTCCTCTTCACCACCAGCGGCGGGTTCGAGCGTCAGCGTGGCTTTCTTGCCTTTGACCGTCACGCCGGTGACTTTGGTCTTGAGCTTTAAAGTCATGCCTTGCTTCTTGAATATCTTGCCCGCTTCCTTGCGAACTTCGCCGTCCATGCCGGGCAGCAATTGATCGAGGAATTCGACCACAGTCACATCCGCGCCGAGGCGATTCCAGATCGAACCCATTTCAAGGCCGATGACACCACCGCCGATGACGACCATCTTTTGGGGCACTTTGGCCAATTCAAGCGCGCCGGTGGAATCAACTACGACTTGCTTGTCATTATCGACTTCGACACCCGGCAAAGGCGTGACCGAAGAACCCGTCGCTATGATGATGTCTTTCGCAGTAACGGTTTCGTCGCCCACTCTGACACTATGCGCGTCCTGGAAAGTGGCGAGGCCTTTTTTCCAATCGACCTTGTTCTTCTTGAACAGGAACTCGATGCCTTTGGTGAGCCCGTCAACAGCATCGATCCGCTGGCCGTGCATCTTCTCAAGGTTCAGTTTGGGCTTTGTCTCGATACCCATTTCGGCCATCGCGCCATTGGCTGCGGCGTCGTAAAACTCGGATGCATGGAGCATCGCCTTGGACGGAATACACCCGACATTGAGGCACGTACCGCCAAGTGTCTCACGGCTTTCCGCACATGCGGTTTTCAGCCCCAGCTGCGCCGCGCGAATCGCGGCAACATATCCTCCGGGGCCAGCGCCGATAACAAGGACGTCGTAATCGAATGAATGGTCAGGCACTTGTCGTCTCCGTCGCAGTATCTGGTTTTGCGGCGCCCGTATCTGCTGCGCAGGTGCGAACGATTTCTTCGATGCGCGCGCGATCAATCTGGGTGATTTCGTCGGCGTTCTTTTCCATGAATGTATCGGCCGTACATTCGCACACGGGTGCTACAAATTCGCCCGCAATGCCCAGACCTTCGCTGACCGACTGACATTGTTCGACAACTGCAGTGCGGACTTGACCACTGACCTGCTCCATTGCGGCGTCGCAAGACGCAAGCAATCCAGCCGACGCGAATAACAAAATGAATCTAATTTTCATGACTAAATGTCCTATTCGGCTCACAAATCAATCAGCATCCGTGTCGGATCTTCGATTGCATCTTTGATCACTTTCAGCGCGGTCACAGCTTCGCGGCCATCGATCAGACGGTGGTCATAGCTGAGCGCGATATACATCATCGGGCGCACCACAATCTCGCCATCGACCACGACCGGGCGGTCTTCGATCCTGTGCAGGCCGAGAACGGCGCTCTGTGGCGGGTTGATGATCGGGGTCGACATTAGCGAACCGAATACACCGCCGTTGGAAATCGTGAACGTACCGCCGGCCATATCGTCCATGGTCAGCGTACCGTCGCGCGCTGCTTTGCCAAAATTGGCGATGTCTTTCTCGATCTGGGCAAAGCCCTTCTTATCGACGTCGCGGACCACGGGAACGACGAGCCCATTGGGCGCGCTGACCGCTACGGAGATATCGACATAATCATGATAGACGATCTCATCGCCGTCGATCTGCGCATTGACGCTGGGCACGTCTTTAAGCGCCAGATGCGCCGCCTTGGCGAAGAAACCCATAAAGCCGAGCTTGATGTCATGCTTCTTCGCGAACAGCTCTTTATATTTGGTCCGCGCTTCTATCACTGCGGTCATATCGACATCGTTGAATGTCGTGAGCAGCGCCGCATTCTCCTGCGCGCCTTTCAGGCGGCGGGCAATAGTCTGGCGCAGGCGCGTCATTTTCACACGCTCGGTATTGCGGGTTCCCGTTGGGGCGGCAGTAGGAGCAGGCGCTTCCTCGGGTTTTGCTGGGGCAGGGGTGTCATCCTTGGCCTTGGCTGCGGCGATGACATCTTCCTTGGTCAGGCGGCCGTCTTTGCCGGTACCTTTGACCGTTGAGGGGTCGATCCCGTGTTCCAGAACCGCGCGGCGCACGGCTGGCGAGAGTGTTTGTGATGCGTCGGAGGCAGGAGCCTCTTTACTCTCTTCTTTGTTCTCTTGGCGTTGCTCGGCAGCACGACCAGCTTCTTCACCTTTTGCAGCAGGTGCGGCGCCAGCTTCAACGGTCGCGATCACAGCGCCGACTTCGACGGTATCGCCAACTTCGGCCTTCAACTCACCGATCACGCCAGCAACGGGCGAGGGGACTTCAATCGCAACCTTATCGGTCTCGAGACTGCAAATCGGTTCATCGACCGCAACTGCATCGCCGGGCTGTTTCAGCCATTCACCGATAGTGCCTTCGGTAACCGATTCACCGAGCGTGGGGACATTGATTTCAGTGGCCATGATATGTGTTCCTTAGCCCTTATTTGATTTCTTGGGGCGAGAGGTGGTGACGTTCGCAGTCTTGCCCGAATTGGAAAGATCCAGAGCTACGCTAACCAGGCTTTCCTGCTGGGCCTGATGGCGCTTCGCCAAGCCTGTTGCAGGCGAGGCTGCTGGCTCCCGTCCGGCATAGATCGGACGCAGGTTTTTACCTGCATCCGTAGCGGCTTTCTCGATCAAGCGATCAACGAACTGCCACGCGCCGTTATTTTCGGGCTCTTCCTGGCACCAGACAATCTCTTCAAGGTTTTTCATGCGCTTGATACGGGTGGTCAAGGGTTCGCCGGGGAAGGGGTAGAGCTGTTCAATGCGGACGATGGAGATATCTTCGATCCCCATTTCGTCACGCTTTTCGATCAAATCATAGGCGACCTTGCCCGAACACAGGACGAGGCGCTTGACCTTGTCATCGGCAATATCCTTCGTGTCGGATTTGATCCGCATGAAGTGATGATCGCCCTGGAATTCGTCGGCACTGCTTTTCGCCATGGGATGACGCAGCAGGCTTTTCGGAGTCATGATGACCATCGGCTTGCGGAAGGAACGCAGCATCTGGCGGCGCAGCACATGGAAATAATTCGCAGGAGTGGTGATATTGCAGACCTGAATATTGTCGTTCGCGCACAATTGCAGGAAGCGCTCGAGGCGGGCGGAGGAATGCTCCGGCCCTTGGCCTTCATAGCCATGCGGCAACAGCATCACGAGGCCGTTGGCGCGCAGCCATTTGGCTTCACCCGATGCGATGAACTGGTCGATCATGATCTGCGCGCCATTGGCGAAATCGCCAAATTGCGCTTCCCAGAGAACAAGCGTCTTCGGGTCCGCCATGGCGAAACCATACTCATATCCGAGCACGCCATATTCACTGAGCGTGCTGTCATATACCTCGAACTTGCCATGCGGCAGCGTCGAGAGCGGAATGTATTTGTCTTCGCTTTTCTGGTCGATCCACACTGCGTGGCGCTGGCTGAAGGTACCGCGACCGGAATCCTGACCCGACAGACGCACGCCGTATCCTTCTGTCACAAGGCTGCCGAAAGCGAGCGCTTCCGCAGTCGCCCAGTCAAAGCCGTCGCCGCTTTCGAACATCTCGCTTTTGGCTTTGAGCACGCGGCCCAAAGTCTTGTGGATTTCGTGATCGTCAGGAACTGTCGTCAATGTCCGCCCAAGGCTATCGAACAACTTCTTGTCGATAGCGGTCTCGACATTACGCCGTGCAGCTTCGCCTTCGACTGGTTTGTGCAATCCGCTCCAGCGACCGGCAAACCAGTCGACATCATTGGGCTCGTAACTTTTCGCTGCTTGGAATTCTTCTTCGAGCAGGTCGGTGAACTCTTTCACCAAGCCCTCAGCATAGCCATCCTCGATCGTGCCTTCTTCGATCAGGCGGTCTTGATAGACTTTGCTGACCTTGGGGTGCTTGCCGATTTCGCCATACATCAGCGGCTGGGTGAATTTGGGTTCGTCGCCTTCGTTGTGACCGAAGCGGCGATAGCACCACATATCGATCACAATATCGCGTCCGAATTTCTGGCGGTATTCGACGGCCAGTTTGCAGGCGAAAGTCACTGCCTCAGGGTCATCGCCATTGACATGCAGGATCGGCGCTTGGACACCCTTGGCCACGTCAGACGGGTACGGGCTGCTGCGCGCAAATTTCGGGCTCGTGGTGAAGCCGATCTGGTTGTTGATGATGAAGTGGATACAGCCGCCGGTATCGTAACCGCGCACACCCGAGAGCCCGAGGCATTCCCACACCACGCCCTGACCAGCGAAGGCCGCATCGCCATGGATAAGCACGGGCAGAACCTGCTCATGCTGGCTTAGATCGTCGCGGATCGCCTGCTGCGCGCGGGTCTTACCAAGAACAACCGGATTGACCGCTTCCAAGTGGCTGGGGTTGGGGACCAGCGACATATGCACTTCGACGCCGTCAAATTCGCGGTCGGTGCTGGTGCCAAGGTGGTATTTCACATCACCCGACCCGCCGACATCCTCAGGATTCGCGCTGCCGCCCGAAAATTCGTGGAATATGACTTTGTAAGGCTTGGCCATCACATTCGCGAGGACGTTCAAACGGCCGCGGTGGGCCATGCCGTAAATGATCTCGCGCACGCCCGACTGGCCGCCATGTTTAATCACCGCCTCTAGGGCCGGGATCATCGACTCGCCGCCATCCAGGCCAAAGCGCTTCGTGCCCACATATTTCTTGCCAAGAAATGCCTCATATTGCTCGCCGCGAATAACCGCTGCGAGAATGGCCTTCTTGCCCTCCGGAGTGAACTGGATGGTGTCTTCGGGGCTTTCGAACTTGTCCTGCAGGAACCGGCGTTCTTCCGTGTCCGAGATGTGCATATATTCCAGGCCGACATGTCCGCAATAAGTGCGGCGCAGCACATTGAACAACTCGCCTGCTTTGACCCATTCGTAACCGAATACGCCGCCGACATAGACTTCCTTGTCTTCCTGTCCGGCAAAGCCATGCCATTCCAGCGTCAGATCTTCGGGCACATCACGGTGCGATAGGCCCAGCGGATCAAGGTCAGCCGCCAAGTGGCCGCGCACACGGTACAGCCGGATCATCAGCATCGCCCGGATGGAATCGCCCGCCGCTTCCTCGATCGCGGCGGCGTCCATCACTTTGCCCGATGTCTTCGCTGCTTCCTTGACCGCAAGCTTCATCGTGGTCGGGTCGAGCGCCTGCGTGAATTCGTCCGCGCTCTCGCCGCCTACCAGCGGCCAGCGCGGATTGTCCCAGGACGGCCCCTTTTGCGGCTCCGTACTGGGATCACCGGGTGAAAAATCGTGGCTTTCGTTACCCATTGGGGTCACCTTTGACGCCGAATGCTCGGCATTGGAGTAGAGGTGATGGGGCGCTCCCGGGGAGGAAGTGCGCCCGCATCAAATCATACGAGTTCTTTCAACAATGCGTCGAGCGTCGTGCCCAATTCGCTCGGCGAAGGCGACACGCGGATGCCTGCATCTTCCATCGCCGCGATCTTGTCGTCCGCGCCGCCTTTGCCGCCCGAAACGATCGCACCGGCATGGCCCATGCGGCGTCCCGGAGGCGCTGTGCGGCCTGCGATAAAGCCGACGGTCGGCTTGCTGCGGCCTTTGGCGGCCTCCGCTTTCAAGAATTCAGCGGCTTCTTCTTCCGCGCTGCCGCCGATTTCGCCGATCATGATCATCGACTTGGTTTCTTCATCGTCGAGGAACAGGTCGAGCACGTCGATAAAGTTGGTGCCATTAACCGGATCGCCGCCAATGCCGACTGCAGTCGTCTGGCCAAGGCCGACCATCGTGGTCTGGTGGACAGCTTCATAAGTGAGCGTGCCCGAACGCGAGACAACGCCGACTGAACCTTTCTGGAAGATCGAACCGGGCATAATGCCGATTTTGCACTCGCCAGGGGTTAGAACACCAGGGCAGTTGGGGCCGATCAGCCGCGATTTTGAGCCGGTGAGGGCTGCCTTCACTTTGACCATATCGAGCACCGGAATACCTTCGGTAATCGCAATGATCAGCTCAACTTCCGCGTCGATCGCTTCGCAAATCGCATCCGCCGCAAATGGCGGCGGAACGTAGATGCACGATGCCGTCGCGCCGGTTTCGGCAATCGCTTCACGCACGGTGTTGAAGTTGGGCAAGCCGATATGCGTCGTTCCGCCTTTACCGGGCGTCACACCCGCAACCATCTGCGTCCCGTAATCAAGCGCCTGCTGTGTGTGGAATGTGCCGGTATCGCCGGTCATTCCCTGTGTGATGACTTTGGTGTTTTTATCTACGAGGATAGACATTCAATCGGTTCCTTCTTCGGGGAAACTGCTTCGAAAATTGTGCACGTTTAGTCCTGACAGCGTTTCTCGAGGACCATCGCCGGTTGTGTGGTAAGCTGTAGCCCTACCTCCGCCGCTGTCGGCGAAACGACCGCCAACTAGATCATAATATATCGGACTATCATCTACTTGACGCTCTTCGATGGGAACATTGGCCCACTCTTTCAACGCGTCGAGATCAAGATTGGGCGCTTTCTCTTCGACGACTTCGCAATTGAAAATGTAGTCGGATTGAGACAGCGTTCTCGTTTCCCACATTATGATTTCGGCTCGATTAGAATTTTTACGCAAGAGCACCACTTCCGGTCGATCAATCGCAGGACCGTCGAGTAACATCTCTTTGTGCTTGCCTAACATGCTGTCGGCGGCCGGCGAGAATTCAGCCCAACCTTTTTCTTTCGCCCTCGGTAGGCTGGCCTCCAAATCTCCGGTCCCAAGGCATACTTCGTCGAATGCTTCGAACGACCCCTGATCTGCTTTCGCCGCGATAGCCAAGTCTTTGGCCGTAGGCGTGGGCGGAGTCCCGCAAGCAGCCGTACTGATCGAAGCAATACCAAGCCCAAGAATGATTCTCAGCCTACGCAAGGCTGCTATCCAGCCCCTTGCAAGCCTCAAGCAATTCCTCGACCGCGTCGGTGCTGACTTTGAGATTGGCTTTCTCTTCGTCGCTCAGTTCGATTTCGACAACTTCTTCGGTGCCGCCTGCGCCGATCACGGTCGGAACGCCAACATAGAGGCCATCGAGGCCGTATTTGCCTTCGACATAGCTGGCGCAGGGGAGGATGCGTTTCTGATCGCCGATATAGGCTTCGGCCATCGAAATCGCTGAAGTCGCCGGGGCGTAATAGGCCGAGCCGTTGCCGAGCAGGCCGACAATCTCGCCGCCGCCCTTGCGGGTGCGGTCGACGATTTCGTCGATACGGCTGGCGCTGACGCCTTTGATCTTGGCGTAGTCGTCAACCGGAATGCCGTTGATCGTGGTGTAGCTTTTCACCGGAACCATCGTGTCGCCGTGGCCGCCTAGGACGAAAGCGTTGACGTCTTTGACCGAGCAACCGAATTCCCAGGCAAGGAAGGTTGCGAAGCGCGCGCTGTCGAGTACGCCCGCCATGCCAACCACTTTGTTGTGCGGCAGGCCCGAAAATTCGCGCAGCGCCCAGACCATCGCGTCGAGCGGGTTGGTGATGCAGATCACGAAAGCGTCGGGGCAATTGTTCTTGATGCCTTCGCCGACGGCTTTCATCACTTTCAGATTGATGCCAAGCAAATCGTCGCGGCTCATGCCTGGCTTGCGCGGAACACCGGCGGTAACGATCACGACATCCGCGCCAGCGATATCGGCATAATCATTGGAGCCGGTGATCTTGGCGTCGAAGCCTTCGACCGGGCCGCATTGGCTGAGATCGAGCGCTTTGCCCTGCGGCATGCCTTCGGCGATATCGAACAGGACGATGTCGCCCATTTCTTTTTTCGCGGCGAGATGGGCGAGTGTGCCGCCGATCATACCTGATCCGATCAGCGCAATCTTCTTGCGACCTGCGTTTTGGGCCATAATCCGTGAGTGTCCTTCCAAGCACGCGGGACCGTAAAAGCCTGCTATCCAGCGCGCCCCACGTCCCGCGAGGAAGTACGCCTAGCGTATGACGCTCGAATTAGGCTTCGCGAAAAGGGAATGCAACCGGAAAGCCAAGCTTTTACAAACTATCTTTGCAAATAGTTCGCAATTGCAATTGGCGTCATTTGACGGGGAGTTTCTGCGCCGGATACTGCGACTTATGGTTTTTAAATGGGTGGGGCGAGCAATTGTTCCTGCCCAACCGAATGATACGTCAGCCGAGCGCGCGCTTCGGACCGTCCGTCTCGTTTTCCTGAGCGAGCAGCATCAGCGCCAGATAGTCTGGCACTGCGCGGCTGAAATAATAGCCCTGGCCGAGGGTGCAGCCCGCCTCGCGGACGATGCGGACTTGTTCTACTGTTTCGAGGCCTTCGGCGACGATGTCCATTTCCAGCTTCGAACCGAGCTCGGCCACGGCGTGGATAATTGCATCGGTTTTCTTGCCCACATCCGGACCGGATACGAAGCTGCGGTCGACTTTGATCTTCTTGAACGGGTATTTCTGGATATAGCCGAGCGAGGAATAGCCGGTACCGAAATCGTCGAGCGCAAAACGCACACCGATTTCGGAGAGTTCTTCGATAAATTGTTCGGTCGCGTAATTGTCGTCGAGGAACAGGCTCTCTGTCACCTCCAGTTCCAATCGTGACGGATCAAGGCCAGCCTCGCGCAGCGCGTTTTTGACACCCAATGCCGCACCGGGGGCCTTGATCTGAAGCGGCGACAGATTGACCGCAATGGTCACATCCTCGGGCCATTGGGCTGCGGCTTTGGCGGCTTGGGCCGTGATCCAGTTGCCAAGCGTTACGATAACGCCGGTTTCTTCGGCCACGGGAATAAACTCGTCCGGGCGCAGCTCGCCCTTCTGAGGGTGGAACCAACGCACTAATGCTTCGAATGTGCGGATGCGGCCGGTATCCAGATCGACAATCGGCTGGAAGAAGATCGACAATTCGTTTTTCTGGATGGCAGAGCGGAGTTCTGCTTCAATCTCGCGGCGACGCGCAAGGTCGCGGCTCATCGTCTCATCGTAAAAGCAGCTCTGCTTCCGGCCGTTTACTTTCGCATGATAGAGCGCGAGATCGGCGTTCTGCATAAGCGAATCTGCATCCAGACCATCGTCGGGCAGCAGAGCAATACCGATAGAGGCACCAATCTCCAGCCGCTCTCCATCGATGCGGAACGGGCGCATGATCTCGGCGTGAATTTCACTCGCCAAACGTTCACTCTCTTTGCGGTCTTCGACTTCGCAGAAGATGATAAACTCGTCTCCGCCAAAGCGGGAAACGGTCGCATTGCTGGGTGATACTTCGCTCAGACGCTTGGCAACTTCGGTCAGTACACGGTCGCCAACCGGATGGCCCAGCAGGTCATTCACTTCCTTGAAGCGGTCCAGATCCATCCAGAACAATGCGAGCATCTGGTCATCATCGATGCCCATCAGCTTTTCAACCATATCGTGATTGAGACCCGCGCGGTTGGCGAGGCCGGTCACGACGTCGGTGCGCGCCAGATTACGCATCTTCTCCGCCAGACGGCCGCTGGTCTCTGCCGAGCCGATAGAGTCACGCAGAACCTTGAAAACATTGAAAGTGATCGAGGCCATGGCCGGCACAAGCAGCGCGATGTTCACCGCCAAAAAGATAAATGGCAGCGTACCGATATACAGCGATGCGACGAATATCGGTGCGACAACCAGCGTCAACTGCCCCAAAGCGATAGCAGGGCGACCGGCATTACGTGCGCAAATGCCGACACCATAACATGTCGCATTGGCAATCATCAGCACTTCGACCGGCGCCCCTGCATCCAGCACCAGTGTCATTGCGGAAATCGTGCCGATCAGGAAAGCATAGCTAAATGCGCCAATCTCATAGATAACTTCAAGCTGGCGCGTGGTGTTGCCTTCGTCATCGGGTGACAGGCCCAGCGCCGCGATAACGCGGGCTACCGCAATCACGCTCAAGATAACGCAAGCGTAAAGAAGTGATGGCTCTCCGCTGACATAGGCAGCGATGGCGCTGGAAACGATGCCGTTAATGGCACCGATCGCCAGGCTGGTCGGCTGCGTGTACAAGGTACGCACCAAAGTTCGCCGGACGCGCTCCGAAAGCGCATCGGTCCGCCGGTAGCGTGCGAAGACCTTCCCGATCTTCAGCTTAGAGACGCCTAATGTCATGGACACCGCCATAGTGAGGAGACGTCACTGTTTAGTTAACGTGCGCTTACCGAGAATTGGAATAATGTGTTTTCCGCGGAATTCCGCGCACGCCGGACGCGGCAAACCGGGCGTGACGTCATGGCGCCACGCCTGAACTCATTCCGCTTTAGAGCTTATTTCGCGCTGGAGCGCGCCACTTCCTCGGCCATGCGCCGGTCCAATGTACGGCAGACACCCAGCCACCATTCATAGCTTTCGCGGTCGCCGGCAAAAAAGGCATCCTCGGCCTGTTTGCGTGCTGCGCCAGCGGCACCCAGCCCATGCTGCGCGAAGTGCCGCAAGGCAGCGTGTAGCAGGTGGTTATTGTCATTTCCGGAGCTGTTATCATTGGCCGCTTGCGGCACGGTACGGCGCGAAAGCGCGCGGGCGACAGGAGAACTGACTGCGCTACGGGCGGCAGCAAAATGGATGGTCATCTTGGTATGATCCTTAGGGGGAGATCGCTGTGTTGAAGCCCATATAAAGGCGGTGCCCTAAGGCGCGGTTCCAAATCACGGTTTCGAAGACGTTAACCTGCTGAGCAAACGCCGGAAATACCGCTATTTCGGTTCGTTGATCCAGCGTCCGCTATTGCGGTATTCTTCTTTAACGCCGCCACTTTCGGGAAGATTATCCGCTTGGAAAATCTGGTCCCCGCCGCGTTCTTCGATCTGGGCTGAATATTTGGGCGCGGGCGCGCGAGGTGTAGCTGTTTTGGATTCGGCAACGGCTTTGAGCCGCGCATCTTCGTAAGCTTTGGCCAACGCAATCGGATCAGCGATATCGGTTGCGGTTGTATCGGCGGAAGCAGCGCGCGCTTTCGGAGAAGCCAAGGGTTCGCGGCCTGAATAGGCAGCGCGGAACGCCGCAGGTTTGCCCGCGGACCCTTTCCATTTGTAGAAACGGTGCGCGCCGATAGTGCCGATATGATCGAGGCTTGGTGCCCAATAGGGGTGGATCCAGATGGTGTGATAGTGAGTGGCAAGGCCAACCGGACGGTAGACACTGCCCGAAAGAGCCTGTTGCGCGACGCTTTGCGCGCGCGCCCATGCGCCGCTGCTCGCCTTGCGATTGAGCGAGCCGTCGCAGGTGAAGCTGAACTGGCAGCCCGTCTTGCGCTCTGAGCCTTGGAACACAACACCGCAGACGCTGTTCGGATAGCTCGGGTGCGAGACGCGGTTCAGGACAACCTGCGCCACTGCACGCTGGCCCGCGGTCGCTTCGCTGGCCGCTTCGTAATAGATGGCTTTGGTCATGCACTGGAGCGCACGGGCTTTGTCGAGCCCGCCGCCCAATGAACGGAATGCCCGCGCAGCAGGCCCGGCATTGTTGGCCGCGACCAGCTCCGCAGCGTCCGTGTCGCCGGTGCCCGAAATATCGAACAAAGCCATGTCGGTCTCGGCGGCGGCATAATCGGCGCGGGGCGCGTCCTCGAGAAAATAGAATGCTGATCCGGGGAAGCTCTGACCGGGCTGTTCGAAAGGCATCGCTTCTACCGCCTGGATCAGGGCCGTTTCCGGTTTTTGCGGGCCAAAGCTTGCCCATTCACCCTCGGCCGCCATGGCCGGAACAGTGATCGCTGCGGCGAGTGCGATAATCCGGCGTCCGCGATGCTTTCCGCCGATCAGTCCTGCAGCGAAAACCTTTGCGCGCTCACCGACGGACGGGCGTTTCTTGCTCATCCGAGCATGAAACGCGGCTGTCCGTTGTTCGGCGGTAAAGGCAGGCGTGGCGGTCAAGTGTATCCTTTGATTTCAGATCCCTTGGTAAGGGGCCGATGGCGCGCTTCAGCGCGTATCAGGCAGGAGGGATTGCATCCACACGCCATCGGGCACCGTCCCAATGCAGCACAGATCGCAATATGCGGTTAAACCGCATGCTGAAGATTTGCTTACCCGCCGCCTGAGGCACTATTTACGGATGCAGCGCTGCCCTTGAAGTACGGCCAATGTGGGCGTATTAGTCCGGTGACGTCATAGGTTGTCCGTGCGATCATTTTCTTGGGGTGCGGGCCTAAGAGGGAAGGGTGTGAGGGAATTTCCCGAACCATCCGCTGCCCCCGCAACTGTGACCGGGGAGGGCCGCCTCCACATGCCACTGGCACGCTTTAGGGCAAACCGGGAAGGCGGAAGCGGCGCGTTGATCCGGGAGCCAGGAGACCTGCCCATGATGGTCGTTCGAGCTGGCGGGCGGGGTGCACCGAGGGCAGATGGGAAGGCGCGAATTCGTGCGTCTCCTCCATTATGAGCGATATCGCTTATGATTGGAGTTATTATGCGTAAATATTTGTTATTATTGAGTTGTTCTGCGATTTGGGCTGCGCCATCGGCCGCGCAGGATTCTGGGACAGAAGTTGATCAGCTGGAGCCTGCCTTTGCACCAGCAAACCGTATTGCCGACGAGCAGATTACCGTTACCGCCACCGGCAGCAGGTCCGAAGTAGAGGACACCGGCCAAGCGGTCACAATCATTGGCCGCGATGAAATCGAGAATGTCCAAGGCGCAGACCTGGCCCGTGTGCTCGAACGTGCGCCAGGAATCGCGATCAGCCGCAATGGCGGTATCGGCGCGGTCACGAGTGTTCGCGTGCGCGGCGCAGACGCTGAACAATTGCTGGTGATCGTCGATGGCGTCCGCGCGGCCGATCCGGCCTCTCCATCGGGTGGGTTTGACTTTGGCAATCTGCAAACCGGCAATGTGGACAAGATCGATCTGCTGCGCGGGTCGAACAGCACTATCTGGGGCTCCGACGCGATCGGCGGCGTATTGGTTGCCACCACCCGTGATGAGACGGGTTTTCAGGCAAGCGCCGAATATGGCGCGCGCGATACGATCTTTGGCGCTGCCACCGGCGGCGTCCAGACCGATGCGTTTTATGTCGGCCTATCGGGCAGCTATTTGACCACAGACGGCTTCTCCTCTGCCGCCAGCGGAACCGAAGCTGACGGGTTTGAGCAGTGGGACATTGCTGGCCGGTCCAGCCTTTATGTCAGCGATCAAATCACTCTGTTTGCGCGAGGCCGTTTTGCTGAAGGCGATCTCGATATCGACGGCTTTCCTGCACCTGCCTTCGCGCTTGCTGACACAGATGAATTCCAGAAGACGCAGCAATATTCTGCGGCGGCTGGCGCGTCCTATGACAATGGCCCCCTCTATCTGACGGCGTCTTATTCTTTTGCCGATACGGAGCGGCAGAACTTCAATCCCGCTTTCGGCAATGCGCCCGGTTTCACCAGCGACGGCCATTCCGACCGGATAGAGCTGCGCGGCGAATGGCGCCCGATTGGCCCGCTCATCGTGAATTTCGGCGGGGAGAATGAATGGACCAGCCTCGAAACCAATTTCACTGCGCGGCAGGAAACGCGCATTGCGGGTGCTTACGCGCAGCTCGGCATCGAGTTTGGCGGATTGTCGGCCCATATCGGTGCGCGTCACGATGACCATAGAGATTTTGGCGGCGCAACCAGCTTTGGCGCGGATATCAGCTACGAAGTTGCGGAAGATATCCGCCTCCGCGCCAGCGTGGGCGAAGGTTTCAAAGCGCCAAGCCTGTTCCAACTGTTCTCCGATTTCGGCAATGACCTGCTCGAGCCAGAACAAAGCACCAGCTTCGATCTCGGCATCGCGTGGCACAACCGGAATGACCCTTTCTATGCGGGCGTCACGGCGTTCCAGCGTGATAGCGAAAACCAGATCGAGTTCGTTTCCTGCTTCGGCGTGGTCGGCGGAATTTGCACCAACCGGCCGTTCGGAACCTATGACAATGTCGGCAAAGTCCGCGCGCAAGGCTTTGAAGTGGAGCTGGGCGCAAACCCGTCTAACACTTTCGGCGTCGCCGCAGTCTATGCCTATGTCGATACACAGAACCGCACAGCTGGTGCAGCGAACGAAGGCAATATTCTCGCGCGGCGTCCCAAGCATGCGCTGACTTTCACCGCCGATTGGGAGACTCCTTTGGCGGGTCTGACAGTGGGCGGCGATATCCGGATGGTCGGTGACAGCTTCGATGATGCGGGCAACTTCACCCGGCTAGATGGCTATCACGTGGTGACCTTGCGTGCCTCGGTACCATTTGGTGAAACAGTGGAACTGTTTGGCCGTGTCGAGAATATATTCGACGAGGAATACCAGACTGCCGCCGGTTTCGGCACGCCTGGCCGCGGTGCTTTCGTTGGAGCGCGGGCGACGTTTTGATCGCGACTGGCTCCACCTCTCATTCGTCATTCCTGCGAAAGCGGGGGTCCAGTTGGCTTAGTCGAGCCTCGCTACTCTGGGTTCCCGCTTTCGCGGGAATGACGATGGGGGGATGTGTCGAGCACAACAGAGCGAAAGAGCGGGCTGATACGCCCACTATCGTCAGCCTCAATCCCTGCACCGATGCGATCTTGGCCGAGGTTGCCGTGCCTGCCCAACTTCTCGCAATTTCGCATTATAGCCATGATTCGTCAGCAAGTTCGATGGATCTCGACAAGGCCCGTATTTTCGCCGCAACAGGCGGAACGGTTGAGGAAGTGCTGGCGCTCGATCCCGATATCGTTGTCGCGAGCAGTTTTCTTGCGCCCGCAACGCGGCAGGCTTTTGCCGATCTTGGCGTGCGGGTGGAGACATTCGGGATCGCCTCGACAGCCCACGACAGCAAAGCACAGATCGAACAGCTGGCCGCACTTGCGGGCAATCCCGATAAGGGTGATGCTTTGATCGAGCAGATCGATATCGCGCTTGATGCAGCGGCTGCGCAGGGCGAACCGCTCAGTGCGGTCTTGTGGCAGCCTGGCGGGATCGTGCCGGGTGATAGCGCGCTTGTGAGCGAACTGATGCAGCATACAGGCTTTGCGAGCCACAGCGCCGCGCTGGGCATGGGGCAGGCGGACTATCTTTCGCTGGAGCAGATGCTGACCAACCCGCCGGACGTGCTGCTGCTGGCTGGAGATGAGCGCGCTCAAAAGCATCCGGCGCTGGCCGAATTGTCGGGTACGAAACTGGCTGAGTTCGACAGCGCGCTCCTCTATTGCGGTGGCCCGACAATTATCCGTGCGGTTGAACGGCTGGCTGAGATTCGCAGGCAAGCCGAATGACCCGCGCCGTAGCAATTCTTCTTGGCCTACTTGCAATCGCGATCCCGCTGTCGCTTTTCGCCGGACGTGTTTGGCTCGATTTCGATGCCACGCCGAACGCGATAATCATACTCGCGGAACTGCGCCTGCCGCGCGCATTGTTGGCAATCACCGTTGGTGCAGGGTTGGGCGCCGCGGGTGCCGCGATGCAGGGCTATCTGCGCAATCCGCTGGCCGATCCGGGACTGTTCGGCATTGCCCCCGGGGCTGCCTTGGGAGCAGTTACCAGCTTTTGGTTCGGCTATGCGGCAAGCGCGTGGCTCTTGCCAATATTCGCATTGATAGGTGCAGCCGGCGCGATGGCGCTGCTGGCGCTGATCGCTGGCCGCACGGGCGGTATCGCGCTGTTTACGCTCGCCGGAATGATGATTGCCAGTCTCGCCGGTGCATTGATGAGCCTGGCGATCAGCTTCGCACCCAACGCATTTGCAATGAGCGAAATTGTGACGTGGCTAATGGGGGCACTGACCGATCGTTCGTGGCGGGAGGTCTATCTTGCGGCGCCAATGACATTGGCCGGGATCGCCTGTTTCTGGATGGCGCGGAAGGATCTGGACGCCTTGATCCTTGGCGATGCGGCGGCGCGGTCGCTCGGCATGCGTCCGGGCGTATTGCAAGCGTGGCTGATCGCGGGTGTTGGCTTGACTGTCGGAAGCGGCGTTGCAGTTGCGGGAATCATCGGATTTGTCGGTCTGATCGTTCCGCATCTGGTGCGCCCGCTGACTGACCGCCGGCCGTCGTCCCTGATCGTTCCAAGCGCATTGGCAGGCGCTTTGCTGGTCTTGATTGCCGACAGTGTGGTGCGGATATTACCCACCGTAACCGAGCTGCGACTGGGCATAGCGCTGAGCCTGATCGGTGCGCCGTTCTTCTTGTGGCTGCTGCTGAAAATGCGGCGCGGCTATTCAGGGGGGCTATCGTGACACTTTCGGTGAACGCAATCTCGCTCGCAGCACGGCTCAGCGGCGTTTCGGCGGCGTTACAACCCGGCCAGATTACCGCGATCTGCGGTCCCAATGGCGCGGGCAAGTCTACACTGCTCTCCGTTCTCGCTGGACTGCTCGTCGTTGACAGCGGGACGGTTCAGATTGGGGATGACACGCTCAACGACCTACCGCCAAAGGTTCGCGCGCGGCGCATCGGCTATCTTCCGCAAAATGGCGAGGCTGCGTGGGATGTTGCGGTGCGCAATGTCGTGGCGCTCGGCCGGATGCCGCATGGCGATATGGCAGAACGACCGGTCGATGCCGCGCTGGAGGCGCTGAATCTCACGGCGCTATCGGACAGGCCAATGTCGCGGCTTTCGGGTGGAGAACGTGCCCGTACTTTCCTCGCCCGCGTGCTCGCAGGTCAACCCCAGTGGATCCTTGCCGACGAGCCGCTCGCAGCGCTCGATATTGCGCACCAGCTTGCGTTGATCGGACATTTGAAGCGGGAAGCGCTGAGCGGAACCGGGGTCGTATTGGTGCTGCACGATCTATCGCTCGCGATGAACCATGCGGACCGCGTGCTCGTGCTCGGCAATGGTGCCTTGGCAGCTGATGGCGCACCGCAAAACGCGCTCGACACCGGGGTGATCGAGCGCGTCTGGGGTGTTTCCACCGAATGGCTTGGAAAACCGGGCGAACGGGCCTTGATAGCACGTCCGCCCGGGCCGTAGAATTATTACTCGCCGACGGTACCCGCTGGCAATTTACCATCCGATACTTCGCTGTCGGCCGCTTCGTCACCGCCGCCAATCAAGCCGCGTGCTTCAAGCATCGGCGTGACGTCCGGCTGGCGGCCGGCAAAGTTCTCGAACATGTCGAAATAGTCCATGGTTCCGCCGCGGCTGAGCACGGTTTTGCGGTAATGATCGCCATTCTTGCGGGACAGGCCGCCATTATCGACGAACCATTTGCGGCTGTCACGGTCGAGCATTTCGGTCCACAAATAGCTGTAATATCCAGCCGAATAGCCCGCGGGAGAGCTGAAGATGTGGGAGAAATAGGTGCCGCGATAGCGTGGCGGCACCAAATCGACTTCCAGACCAAGCTCGCTCAGTGCCTCGCGCTCGAAAGCATCGACTTTTTCGACCGTATCCAGCGCACGGGCTTCTGCCGGTGACAATGCGCTCCACTTCATGTCGAGCAGCGCTGCGGCAACGACTTCACCGAAATCATAGCCTTGGTTGAATTTGGCCGCCGCTTCGATCTTCTCGATCAGCTCTGCCGGGATCGTCTCGCCCGTTTCGTAATGTTTGGCATAGTTGGACAGCACCGAAGGCCATGTCGCCCACATTTCGTGGACCTGGCTTGGATATTCGACGAAATCACGCGCCGTGGCGGTGCCGGACAGGCTTTCATATTTCTGGTCGGCAAAGAAACCATGCAGCGCGTGGCCGAATTCGTGGAACGCGGTGTTGACCCAATCGAAGCTGACCAGTTGGACTTCGCCTTCCGGCGCTTTGGGAACGTTGAGCACGTTGTAGATCACCGGTTTGGTGTCCCACAGATAGCTTTGGTCGACAAAGTTGCTCATCCACGCACCACCGCGTTTGGAAGGGCGCTGGAACGGGTCGAAATAGAACACGCCCAATTCGGATCCGTCCGCCTCGAACACGGTATAGACCCATACATCGGGGTGATAGACCGGCAGATCGGTGCGGCGTTCGAATGTCAGCCCATATAGCTTCTCGGCCATGTGGAAAATGCCGTCTTCCAACACTTTGTCGAGCTGGAAATACTCCATCACCGCGTCTTCATCGAGTTCGTAACGCTCTGCTTTCACCTTGTTGGCATAGCGGTACCAATCCCATGGCTTCACATCATAATCGCCGCCATCGGCCTTTATCATGTCGTTGAGTAAGGCTGCTTCGCGCCGCTGTGTGGCAGCCAGGGCGGGTACCATCTGCTCCATGAAATCAAGCGCCGTCTTGGGTGTTTTCGCCATGCGATCATACATGGTGTAGCTGGCCCAATCGGGCTGGCCGAACAACGCCGCCTTGTCTGCGCGCAAAGCTGCGATCCGGGCAATCAGTAGACGGGTGTCGATATCGGTCGTCCCGTCGGCGCGGTTGTAGCTCAGCTTGAAAAGCTTCTCGCGCGTCGCCCGGTTCTCCAGGCTGGGCAGCATCGGCTGCTGCGTGGTATTTTGCAATGCGATTGCGTATTTGCCGGGATAGCCTTTGCTGGCGGCAAAATCGGCTGCAGCCTTTATGTCGGCTTCCGACAGGCCTGCGAGTTCTTCGGCGGTATCCACGACCAAAGGCTGGTCCGACATCGCGCTGCGGGCGGTCTGGCTGAATTCGGTCGTCAGTGTGGACAGCTTGGTGTTGATCGCTTTGACTTTTTCGCGCTGATCATCGGTCAGCAAAGCGCCGGCATGGACCATGCTGTCATAGGTGTTTTCCAGCAGTTTGGAGTCTTCGACCGACAAATTCAGCGAAGCGCGCATATCGTAAATGGCTTTCACCCGGGCGAATAGGTCAGGGTTCAGCGTGATGCTGTCCGAATGCTCGGAGAGTTTCGGGCTGATCTCTGTGTTGATCGCATCAAGCCCGTCGGTCGTGTTGGTCCCGGTAAGCTGGAAGAACACGCGCGCGACACGGCCCAACATCCGACCCGATTTTTCCAGTTCGACAATCGTGTTGTCAAATGTTGGCGCAGCAGGATTGTTGATGATTGCCTGAACTTCAGCCTTCTGGATCGCCATGCTCTGCTCGAACGCTGGCATGTAATCAGCCTCTGAAATCTTGGTGAAATCCGGAGCGAGGAACGGCAGCGTGCTGTCCGATGCAAAATAACCGGTACCTTCAGGAATCACCACTGCCTCCGCTGTTGCTTCATTTGCGCTGGCGACTTCTTCAGTCATATTCGCGGCGCATCCTGCGAGTAGCGCGCTGGCTGCGACTGCGACCATAAGTTGGGTTTTCATGTATGCTTTCCCTTAATGCGTTGGGCCGGGTTGGCTGGCTTGATGCCGCCTGCTCGTTATCCCGGGCTTTCATAACTGTGGTTGCTTGAACCGGAGATTGCCCGTCTTGGCAAGGGTAAGGCGGGAAATTGCCGCACCATCAATCGATAAACTGCTTCCACAGTCGTCAGACGCCCGGCTGACCGGCTCTAGCGGCGTTCTGCCAGAAAAGCCCGCAGCATCGCCATAATATCAACGCGACCACGCGGGCGCTCTCGCCTTTCTCAAGCGGCCGTAATTCCTGCGGCTCGCATTTCGGACCGTGGCTGTCTTTGCCAAGAATCGCCAGCAGAGGACATCCTGAGATGATTTGACCTCATCATCCGGCGGCAATCCGGCATCCGGTGCAGAGACCGTTCGCACCAACCCAACGCAGCACCCCCGCCGCGAACAACCCGATAATTTTCAAGTGATATTCCCCTGCGCCCTTGATTTGTAACGTTTATAGAAAAGAGCGCAGAGGAGGGCGATCGGGAAAACGTGCTCACTTATGGAAAGCTTTTGCTACGGTAAATCCATACCCAGGCTTTGCGATCTGTGACCGCGGTCACAGATCGCAAAGCGAAGCACCGATAGAAAAAAGCCTACGCAATGGAGGCATCAATGAAACATATCGGACTTTTGGCGTTAGCAATTGTATCTGTACCGTCGGCTGCTCAGGACTCTACTCCGGCGGAAGAACGCGCAGATGATGGGCGGGGTGCGGCGTCGGGAGATAACGCTCGGGGAAGAGAAGAAATTGATGGCAATTTCACGAAACCCATGTGCGATATGGCAGCAAAGGCGATTGAAGATGTCAACGGGTTCGTAGGCACGTGTTTGGGCCTAAAGAAGCCATCACAATATTCCAGCGCAGACGTCGCCGCCAAGTTTTCCGTCGTTAAGTCCGGAGAGAATATTGAGGTCACGCCAAGTTACACATGGCGTTGGTCAGGGCTGAGGGCAAAATATGCCAAGGTATCTGTCGGCGGTTTTGCTACCAGTGACGATGATGGAAACTCGACGTTTTATGACTTTGACGACATCCAAAATGGGAGCGGATTTACTGTAGGATTTGAAGCTGGTTTATTCGCTCCGCGCGGTGAAGACAGCAACGGTAAAATTATCCGCGAAGAGTTGATGATCAAGGCTTATGCGAAGGCACGAAGAGCTTGTATCACAGAGAAATCAATGGAGTTCAAGGATGGTAAGCTGATTGGCTCGGTCGATACTGCATCAGCCGTCAAAGCTTGCCAAGGCGCTGGTGTTTGGGAGTGGGTGCAGGCGGTGCCGTCCCGGCAACAAGAATACTGGAAGGAAACGGCTGGTAAACTCTACGATGTCGACAACAAAAATCCGCAGTTCTTCGGCGGCATTGTTTATCGTCAAGCTTATAGGACGGACAAATATCTCACACCTTCTATAATAACCGGACTGGCGCCTTCTACGACGCTTTCTGAGCTTACCAAGATGCAAATTGAAAAGGAGGTAGAGCCGTTCTCCATAAAGGCGTATTTTGGTGTAACCGTTGCGCAAATTGATGATTTGGATTCATTTGACCGGAGATTTGGAGCAGATGAAAAAAGGAGATCGGCACGGGCTAATTTTCTGGGAGATATTGGGCTTGGTGCGGTATTCTCGCTTGCCTACAAGAATGATTTCGAATTTCTGAAGGCAGATCGTAGCCAGACCGTTTGTGTCGTTGAGGGGCTTGTGTCCCGATGCGACAGCTTCAATTTGAACACTGCTTACAAGGTCAAAGAGTGGACTCCCGGCCTAGCGATAAACGTCCTTTTTCCTGGTGTAACGTATGTGCCCAAGTTCGGAGTGTCAGCTCGTTTGAGCTACGAAACAAAGCGTAACAGATTCGGGTTGCAGGTTCCCATTTCATTTGCATTGGATAGCAACGACGGACTGACTGGAGGGGTTCGCTATTTCTATCGCTCGGCTGGCACCGACGTCAGTGGTGCACCAGTGGCATCGGAAAATGGCGTTGGATTCTTCATCGGCACGAAGTTCGGCCTGACCGGGCATTAAGCGAAAACTCTAGTCTAAAGAGCCGAGTTTGGTTGGAATAAAACAAGAACATTGGGATAAATCCGCACCGCCTACACACCTCACTGGACTAACGCCCCAACACCCCCCAAATGCCACTCCATGGCTCTCACACAAATCTCGGTTCGCGGCGCGCGCGAGCATAATCTTAAGGGTATCGATATCGATCTGCCGCGCGATGCGCTGATCGTGATTACGGGGCTGTCGGGCTCGGGTAAGTCGAGCCTTGCCTTCGATACGATCTATGCCGAGGGGCAGCGGCGCTATGTCGAGAGTTTGAGCGCCTATGCGCGGCAATTTCTCGAGATGATGCAGAAGCCCGATGTCGAGCATATTGACGGGCTTTCGCCAGCGATCTCGATCGAACAGAAGACCACATCGCGCAATCCGCGTTCGACCGTTGCGACGGTCACCGAGATTTACGATTACATGCGGCTGCTATGGGCGCGGGTGGGGGTTCCGTACTCGCCGGCGACGGGCAAGCCCATCGAGGCGCAGGTCGTCTCGACCATGGTCGACCGGGTGATGGAATTGCCCGAGGGGACGCGCCTCTATCTGCTCGCGCCGGTGGTGCGCGGGCGCAAGGGTGAATACCGCAAAGAGCTGGCCGAATGGCAGAGGGCGGGATTTACCCGCGTGCGCATCAATGGCGAGCTCTATCCGATCGAGGAAGCGCCTGCGCTCGACAAGAAGTTCAAGCATGACATCGAAGTTGTGGTCGACCGGCTGGCGGTCAAAGAAGGACTGGAAACGCGGCTTGCCGACAGTTTCGAAACGGCGTTGAAGCTGGCCGACGGGCTGGCCTATGTTGACTTGGCGGACGGCGTTGTGCCGGGCCGCGAGGATGAGGATGCATCCGGCGGCGCGATGAAAGGCGCGGGCATTCCCGCCAATCGCATCGTGTTTTCGGAGCGGTTCTCCTGCCCGGTCAGCGGGTTTACCATTGAAGAAATCGAGCCTCGGCTGTTCTCGTTCAACTCCCCCCAAGGCGCGTGTCCGACATGCGACGGGTTGGGGGAGAAGCAGCTGTTCGATCCGCAATTGGTGGTCCCGAATGAAGCGCTCAGCCTGAAGAAAGGCGCGGTGGTGCCGTGGGCGAAGTCCAACCCGCCATCGCCCTATTACATGCAGGTGCTGGGCAGTCTCGCGACCGAGTTCGGCTTCGATCTGGAAACCCCATGGAACGAGCTGAGCGCCGAGCATCAGGACATCATCCTCAACGGCACCAAGGGCCAGCGCGTCCCGCTGACATTCAAGGACGGGCGCAAGCAATATACCGTCAACAAGGCGTTTGAAGGCGTCGTCGGCAATCTCAACCGCCGGATGATGCAGACCGACAGCGCGTGGATGCAGGAGGAGCTGTCCAAGTTCCAGACCGCGCAATCGTGCGAGACCTGCGACGGTGCGCGGCTCAATCCCAAAGCGCTGGCAGTAAAGGTCGGCCCAGAGTCAGAAGCGACCGATATCAGCGCGCCCACACGTATGTCGGTCAGCGATGCGAAGGACTGGTTCCTCGCGCTCGATGACAAGCTGAATGACCAGCAGAGCCAGATCGCCAAAGCTATCCTCAAGGAAATCAACGAGCGGCTGGGCTTCCTCGACAATGTCGGGCTCGATTACCTCAATCTCGACCGGACTTCGGGTACACTGTCAGGCGGGGAGAGCCAGCGCATCCGCCTAGCCAGCCAAATTGGATCGGGTCTCTCCGGCGTGCTCTACGTCCTCGACGAACCCTCTATCGGCCTGCACCAGCGCGATAATGACCGGCTGCTCGAAACGCTCAAGCGGCTGCGCGATCTGGGCAATACCGTGATCGTGGTCGAGCATGACGAGGATGCCATCCGTCAGGCCGATCACGTGGTCGATATCGGTCCCGGCGCGGGTATTCGCGGGGGTGAGATCGTCGCGCAGGGCACGCTCAAACAGGTGATGAAGGCGAAGAATTCGATGACCGCCGATTACCTGACCGGCAAGCGTGAAATTGCCGTCCCCAAAACCCGCCGCAAGGGCAATGGCCACAAGCTGACCGTCAAAGGCGCGCGGGCGAACAATCTGCGCAATGTCACCGCCTCCATCCCGCTCGGCACCTTTACCTGCATCACCGGCGTATCGGGCAGCGGCAAGTCCAGCTTCACCATCGACACGCTGCATGCTGGCGCGGCGCGGGCGCTCAATGGCGCGCGGGTTATCGCGGGCGCGCATGACAGCATCACCGGCCTCGAATATTGCGACAAGGTCATCCAGATCGACCAATCGCCCATCGGCCGCACCCCGCGCAGCAACCCCGCCACCTATACCGGCGCCTTCACCAATATTCGCGACTGGTTCGCGGGCCTGCCCGAAAGCGCCGCGCGCGGGTACAAGCCGGGCCGGTTCAGCTTCAACGTCAAAGGCGGCCGGTGCGAGGCATGCAAGGGCGACGGGCTGATCAAGATCGAAATGCACTTCCTGCCCGATGTCTATGTGACGTGCGAGCAATGCGGCGGCAAACGCTACAACCGCGAAACGCTGGAAGTGAAATTCAAAGGCCTCTCCATCGCCGATGTGCTCGATATGACGATCGAGGATGCGGAGGAATTCTTCAAAGCCGTCCCCCCCATCCGCGACAAAATGCACATGCTCAACGAAGTCGGGTTGGGCTACGTGAAAGTCGGCCAGCAAGCCACCACCCTGTCAGGCGGAGAGGCGCAGCGCGTCAAACTCGCGAAGGAACTCAGCAAACGCAGCACCGGCCAGACGCTCTATATCCTCGACGAGCCGACGACCGGCCTGCACTTCGAAGATGTCCGCAAATTGCTGGAGGTCCTCCAGCGGCTGGTCGATCAGGGCAATAGCGTGGTGGTGATCGAGCATAATCTCGACGTGATTAAGGTGGCTGACTGGATCCTGGACCTTGGCCCCGAGGGCGGGGTGAGAGGTGGTGAGGTTGTGGCGGAGGGGACGCCTGAGGACGTGGCCAAGGTGAAGGGGAGTTATACTGGCGGGTATCTGAAGCCGATGCTCGCGCGGCGGAAAGAGGCAGCTGCATGATGATTACGCCTATCTGGAGCCTGTCAAAGGATTGCTGATGGCGCGCTGGAGAAGGTTGCAAAGGCGCAGGCGGGATACAAGTTGGTATCAAAACGGATGTTGTTGAGGCGGCAGAAGGTAGCCGATTGCAAATTTTTTAGAGGAGTGTTTATGTCCGAAAATCTAGTAAACTTTGGTTTTGGTTCTGTTCAATTCATCAAAGAGGTCGAAGCCACTCCCCCAACTACGAAAGTTGAGGGTAACGTCACGATCAACAATGCGGGGGTGGCAGGAAAGCCCGAGCATTTTTTAGTCACTTTTATGCTCTCGTGCGCGGATGATGGACCAATATCTCAGCGAGATAATATCTTTCATTGGACGGTGGCTGTATCGGACCTTCCCCGAGATACCCCTTACTCCGAAGTCGAAGAGGCTGCCGCAAGGAAACTGGCTCCGATGCTTCGTGAGGTGGCTGAATCTGTTGAGAAATTGGTGAGTGATTTTGATGGGAAAATGAGTGAAAAGAGTAAGTCCGATCCTAGCTAAAAGACCACCACCAAGTTGAACCGTAGATCTGCATGTTATCCTTTTGTGCCCATTTATATCCGGTCCACATATTGCGTTCAGGGTCTCCACCGTATTTCACATCGTTGTGCATTCGGGAGAACGCGCGATCAGTAACGAAAGTTTTTTCAGACATGCTTAGATCCGTAAGTTTTGCGGCGTAGTTTGCGGCTTTGCCAACCCATACGAGATCGTTGTCTCCGCGGACACCAGTTCTCGCGACCCTTGTTTCGGTTGTATCAATGCCAACTACTTGCTTGACCACGTAATTCTCGTTCGGATACTGTTTCTTAAGTTCAGGGTTTACGATTTTTGTTACTGCGTAGTTGATCTTCAGTCCGCATCTAGCTGCACATGTAGTTTGACTGCCGCCGATAAAGACACCCATGACACGATCGCCATCGTATGCAGTAACAGTGCCACCCTCTGACCTAATTACATCTGCTGCACAGCGAAGATATGCACGATAAATTTCGGCCGAAAACCACCACTCTCGGGTGTCCACCAAAGCTGTAGAACCGCTCAAGTCGGCATAAAGTACGGTTGCCCTCTCAAAATGAACTGCATCATTCTTTTCTAACGCAATGTCTTCCGGTGAAGGCACTTGCTTGCCTTCCCGGGTAGTCCAATTCTCGCTGAAAATCCGACGAACTTCTTTCTCTAGTTTATCCTTCAGGCTCATTGTCTAACCATTATATGGGCCAAGCGATTGAATGTGATCGCGGAGCCTATTGCAAGCAGGGGCCATTGCACTGGCTACGTCGTTTTTTTCATCTGGAAATGAATATGGGATAGTGGTTATACCACTTAGATCGCTCGGCAGCTTTATCTCACCATCTCTCGGTTCCATCAAAATTGCCCGACTCCTGCCCAGTCGCCCTAAGAAAAGGCCCAGCTCGAAAATCACGTTGTCCCTCGGACTAGGCCATTCAACGTCTCTGCTGAGCGTACGATCATCTGCGTGCGCAATTGCCAATGCAAAATCAGAGTTTTCTAGTTCGGCTTCAAGCGCCTCGACCGGGTAGGTAGCAATTTTAAATACGCCATCCGTCCAAACAGTCACGTTGAATGGATCGTGTTCAAACGCGTTTTGAATTGTTCTAGCTATGTCGAGGGCTTCCACCGAGCAAATTATGAAGACCCTCACATTCTCACGATGCCCAGGCATTGAATTGTTACGCTCAAGCAGACGCTTAGCCATTTCTTTTGCCAAGGGCTGATATATCTTCGGGAACTCTTCGGAGATATTGTTGAAGTCCTCACCTTTCACCCTAAGAACTAGCTGTTGCTCAGCCGCAATACATGTTGCAGATCTTAGTTGTGTTGGCTGGATCACAGCCATTTCGCCAACATGATCTGAAGGTCCTCTTGTCGCGACTTTTCGACCATTTACAACAATCTCGGTCGTGCCACTCAATATGAAATAAATGCTCTTTGAGTTGTCTCCCTGCTGAATGAATGCGTCGCCTTCTTGAATTTCCAAAAGTTCACCAGCCTGATCAAGGCGCTTACTCAGCTCCATATCTCCTCGAACCAACTTTTGTTCAGAGAGAGTTTCTACTCGTAGATTTTCGTTCTGCTGGAAGTAATCGGCGATACTCATCCGATTTACTTGGCATCATGCTTTGGGTTGCACAACAGAAACAGTGAACATTCCCCCAGATTGGCTATGGGCTTAACTGATACCATCCAAAGAATAAGTCCTAGTCGCCGTGCTTGTTCAATGTGAGAAGCTTCCAGCCTCACGGACCCTGTCCTACACACCCCATTCTGTATAGCTAACTCGGTTCCCTTGCTCACAAGCCCATAGGTGAACCGATGACATATATTCCCAAATCTCCCCGTGCCCGCGCCATGATGGAGCGCAAGTTGGCGCTTCAGGCGGCGGAGGGTGAGGCGGCTGCTTCATCAGCGCGCGTCCCGGCGGTTGAATCTCTTGGGGTTGGGGGCCCGGGAGGTCGAGCGGGACAGCCTGAGGCCCCAGCCTTCACTGGGGATCATGAGAGTGAGGGGGAAGAACAGAATCCCCCCCTCTCTTCAGCCCCGGCCTGCGTCGGGGCGGGCATCGCGGATCGAGGGGTGGTTGCGGATGCGGAAGCATCCGATGAGATACGTGCTGACGACCAAGGTTCGCACCACCCCCAAACCCGCTGTGGCGAAGCCACGTCTGCGACTCCCTCTGAAGAAGAGGGGGCTGATGATCGCACCGCTCTCCTCCCCCAAACCCACTTCACGGATACCACCGCGACCTCATCCCTCGGACATCACACGATCTTCACGCCTCAGGCGCAGGGGGCTTTCCTCGCGAGCCTGGCGTATCGGGGGAATGTGCGGCTGGCGTGCAGGGCGGCTTCGGTCTCGGCGCAGACGGTGTACCGGGCGCGGCGGCGCTCGGCGGGGTTCGCGCGGGCCTGGGATGCGGCGCTCGCCTCTGCGCGCGTAGTGGCGGAGGATGCTTTGGCCGATCGCGCATTGGACGGGTGGGAGGAGCCGGTGTTCTATCACGGGGAGGAGATTGCGCGGCGGCGGCGCTATTCCGACCGGTTGCTGCTGGCGCATCTGGCGCGGCTCGACGCGGTGGCCGCGCGTGAGGGTGTGGCGGAGGGGCTTGCGGTGCTCGATGACCAGATCGAGGCTTTGGGGCGGGGTGAGGCGTTGGAGGAGGTGGTGCCGGTCCTTCGAGACGACATTTCGACAAGCTCAATATCTCCTCAGGATGAGCGGTCCCTTCGAGACGATGCCGCGACAAGCTCAGCCTCTCCTCAGGATGATTATGATCAAGACCCTGTTCCAAGTGTTCCATCGTGTAGGGAATGCGGTGGGCGTTGCGATGATCCGGCGGCTCATGCTGCAGGGGAATTGGGGCCGGAGGATTGCCAATGGTTCGGCAACCGGCTTGAGCGGATGCACGCCGCACGTCCGCTGGGCGTGAAGCAGCCGCATGAGCTGGCGCAAGAGATGGTGGTGCCGCTGGACGGCGCGCATCCCGATCCGCTCGACCTGTCGGACGAAGTGGAAGCGCTGCAGCTCGAAGCCTTCGAGGCGGACGGGCATGAATGGTGGCTGGTGACCACCTATGACGAGATGATGGCGTCGTGCACGTTTTCTGGTTAGCCCTCGGTCGCCGGGCGGCGGTGCACACCCGCCGGCTTGGCTACACCTAACGGCGGCGCGCGCTGGTTCAGCTTGTCACTTTGGCGAGTTCGACTGTGCCATGTCCGCGCTGGACAATGCCCACCTTTTTGGCGGCGGCGCGGCTCAGATCGATGGTGCGGCCCCGGATAAACGGTCCGCGGTCATTGATCCGCACCACCACCGATTTCCCGTTGCGCGGGTTGGTGACGCGAACTTTGGTGCCGAATGGCAGGGTTTTGTGCGCGGCGGTCATCGCGTTCATATTGAAGCGTTCGCCATTGGCGGTGCGGCGGCCATGAAAGCGTTTGCCGTAATAGCTGGCTACGCCGGTGCCCAAAGACTGCGTTTCGGGAACGATTTCGACCTCGATCGGAGGTTCGATTTCGGTGATGTCGACGACGTCACCCTGGGGCTCGGGCATATCGGGAAGCTCTTCAAAAGTTTCAAAGCTTTCTGCGAAATCGGTTTCGGCGGACATCGCGACTTCTTCGGCCAAGGCCGAGCCGGCGACCGGAAGCGTCAGAGCAGCAACAAGTGCCGCCAAAGCGACATGGTGTTTGCCGGAAGTGTTGAACTTGAACATGCGTCGGTCCTGTTGAGTAACTGGCGCGCGTTTACGAGCACGCCCGGACGGTTCCAAATCAGGCACACGGCTCGTCGTTTGGGTGCACCCGTTCATCGCGGAGTCGAACCAAAAATGCGATATCCGGATCGGTTATGCCGAATTGAAATCCGCCGGAATTGCGAATTTGCTGTCCTACAGAGATCGCGATTTCGTAGAATGCCAGCACGATTCGCCCATCCGTTGACGGTTGTTTGCCTGCTCTTTGGTATCATTGATAGCTGGCCGAAATGGCCGGTGCTGAAGCCGTTACCCCAAAAGCAAATGGGGCCGGTATTGCTACCGACCCCACTCTTACCGGGCGTGGACTGCTTCGATGATCGGTCTTGCGACTTTTCATCATTGGAGCACTTGGCCTCCGATGTTTTCCCGTTTCCTACCTCCGGCCTTGCGGTCGGTCTTCGGATACGGTTCTGTCACCGGCGCTCGCACCGGCATCCGGTTCCTTCCGGTCTTTGGTTCTATCCGAAGATGTCACCCAGCGTCCTTCCGGTTCCGCAGCCGATCATCCCATGTTGGTCTGTCACTTCAAACGGTTCCGCTTCTGCTGCTGGTTTGCACCAGAGTTTCCACTTCGCCTCAATGTCAGACCGGTATGTTCGGCCAAGTAACGGCATGCTTTCGCGTTCTCTTCAAACGGTTCGTTTGCTTCCGGCCTAAACCTTCTGCAGACAATCCTCAGTGACCGCGCGGACAGTAACCGCTACGTCGAATTGGTTCAAACTTCTCTTCGTTTTCAAGTCGTTAGACTATCCATCGAGGAGACTTTCTTGCCTTTCCGATGACTTAAAGCTGCGCTTCGAAAGTGAGTCGCGCAAGCGTTTTGAGGCGGACTTATCCACTTTCAGCAAAATCGCTTGTGGACACGAGTGGATAACTCAACGTCTCATCGCAACCGAGAAAATTGACGCTATCGATCGCGCGTTATCGATCTCGCCTTATCGATCTCTTTGGGCGAGCAGCTTCAAGCGCAATGCGTTGAGTTGAATAAAGCCCGCTGCGTCTTGTTGGTCATAGGCACCGGCATCGTCTTCAAAAGTGACGTGTTGCTCTGAATAGAGGCTGTTGGGGGATTTGCGCCCCACCACATCGGCATTGCCCTTATAGAGCTTCAGGCGGACTGTGCCGCTTACTTTCTCCTGACTCAAATCAATCGCCGCCTGCAGCATTTCGCGCTCGGGGCTGTACCAGAAGCCATTGTAAATCAGCTCCGCATATTTGGGCATCAATTCATCTTTGAGATGCGCCGCGCCGCGATCCAGCGTGATTTGCTCGATACCGCGATGCGCGCGTGCGTAAATCTCGCCGCCAGGTGTTTCATACATGCCGCGTGACTTCATCCCGACGAAGCGATTCTCGACCAGATCGAGCCGGCCGATGCCATGCTCGCGGCCGAGTTCGTTAAGCGCTTCGAGCAAGGTCGCGGGGCTCATTGCTGTGCCGTTCAGCGCGACGCCGTCACCCTGTGCGAAGTCGATGGTGATATATTCGGGTGTGTCGGGTGCGTCCTCGGGATTGTTGGTGCGCGAATAGACGTAGTCGGGTGTTTCTTCCCACGGGTCTTCCAGCACTTTGCCCTCGCTGGAGGTGTGCAGCATGTTGGCATCGGTGGAGAAGGGGCTTTCGCCGCGCTTATCCTTGGGCACTTGGATCTGGTGGCTTTCCGCCCAAGCGATCAGTGCGGTACGGCTGGTCAGATCCCATTCGCGCCAAGGAGCGATGACTTTAATGTCGGGATCAAGCGCATAAGCAGAAAGTTCGAAGCGTACCTGATCGTTGCCTTTGCCGGTCGCACCGTGGGCAATCGCATCCGCGCCCGTTTCCCTGGCGATCTCGACGAGGCGCTTGGAGATAAGCGGGCGGGCGATTGAAGTGCCGAGCAGATAGTCGCCCTCATAGCGGGCATTGGCGCGCATCATCGGGAACACGAAATCGCGCACGAATTCTTCGCGGACGTCCTCAATGAAGATGTGCCTGTCGGGAATACCCATTGCGCGCGCTTTCTCGCGTGCCGGTTCGATCTCTTCGCCTTGGCCAAGATCGGCAGTGAAAGTCACGACTTCGCAGCCGCGCTCTACCTCAAGCCATTTGGCGATGACGCTGGTGTCGAGGCCGCCCGAATAGGCAAGGACGACACGTTTGATATCCGACATGTGAGACTCCGCTGAAAATACGCCTGCAGACAGGAGGGGGCCGCTAACAGGCTGCTTACAACATCACAATGAATTATGGCTTTTGCAGCATGTCGCTTTCGTTGTCGGCCAGATAGTCACGCGTGATCGGCAGAGCATGTCTGCTGCGGCTGTACTGGATTTGGAAGTTGCACATGCCGCCATGCTCGAAAGCGGCGGTCGCACCGGCGAGATAGAAGGTCCACATCCGGTAGAAGCGCTCGTCGAACAGATTGATGATGGCTTCGCGATGCTGCTCGCAGCGTTTGTACCATTCGCGTAAAGTTTTGGCGTAGTGAAGGCGCAAAATCTCGATATCGGTCGGGATCAAGCGGAAGCGTTCGCTGGCTGCCATGGTCTCGCTCAGCGCGGGGATATAGCCGCCGGGGAAGATGTATTTGCGAGTGAAGGCATCAGTTGTGCCCGGACTACCCATTCGCCCGATGGTGTGAAGCAGCATCACGCCGCCCGCTGTCATCAGATTGGCGCAGCAATCGAAGAAGGTCTCGAATTGCGGGCGTCCGACATGCTCGAACATACCCACCGACACGATCCGGTCATAACGTTTCGGGCGTTTCGGCAGGTCGCGATAGTCGACCAGTTCAAATGTCACCCGGTCGCTTACGCCTGCGGCTTCCGCACGTTCGATGGCGAGAGCCAGTTGTGCCTCGCTGAGTGTGATGCCGTGGACGTTCACACCGGCGCGGCTCGCGAGGAAGATCGCCATTCCGCCCCAACCGCAGCCGATATCGAGCACTTCTTGGCCGGGCTCGAGAGCCAGCTTGGCGGCGATGTGGGCGAGCTTTGCCTCCTGCGCTTCGGCCAGAGTCATGTCCTCAGATGGCCAGTATGCGCAGCTATATTGCATATGTTCAGGGTCAAGCATCAGTTGGTAGAGATCATTCCCGATATCATAATGATGCGCGACGTTGCTTTGTGATTTGATTGCGTTGTTGACCGATTCCAAGCCTGACCCGATGCGGTCACGAAGCCTGCGAAATGCGCTTGGCCTGCCAATCGATCCGCCACGATCCCAAGGGGCATTGCCGCGCAGTAAAGCGATCAGGCCCATCACATCGCCGCTCTCGATCACGAGGCGTCCGTCCATGAATGCTTCCGCCGCTCCAAGCCGGGGATCGAGGAGTATGTCGCGCGACACACGGTCATCGGTTAGCCTGAGCGCAATATCGGGAAATCCTTCCTCGGCTGTCCCGAATTTCGCAGTCTCGCCATCAGCAAAGGCGACGTGCAATGTCCCTTTGGAAACGATGCTGCCCAAGTATTTTTTGACCAAGCCTTTGCTCATGCCCGTTCCTCCGTTGTCAATGATAGAACATTCGGTTGGGGAAGGGGAACCGTTACATGTGAGACCTTGTCTGGGACCTGACTGCTGCCTAGTTTCTGGAAAGAGAGGGTTTGAAACTTATGCCAGATTTCGATGCGGGAACGCCTGCGAGACCTGCCAAACGCACCTTATGGTCAAAGGCACGGGAGATGGCCGAATTGGCCCCGCCGGAGCGCAATCGCTATGTTGATTTCCTGCGCGCATTCTCGATCCTCGCTGTTGTGATCGGGCATTGGTTGGTCGCGGCGCCCTATATTGATGAGAACGGTACAGTGCAGGGCGGCCATCTGCTCGGCATCTTGCCATGGAGCCAGTGGCTGACCTGGGGCTTTCAGGTGATGCCGGTCTTTTTCCTTGTCGGCGGCTATTCCAATGGCGTGAGCTGGGCTGCGACCAGGAAGAAGGGCGGACACTACTCGGGCTGGTTTGCGAGCCGCATCCAGCGCCTGATTAATCCTGTATTCCCGGTGCTGCTGGTATGGGGCATTATCGCCTTCTTCGGTACGCAAATGGGCATCGAGCGAAGTGTCGTGCGGATGGCGACGCAGTTGGCGCTGATCCCAGTGTGGTTCCTCGCCGTCTATCTGCTGGTCACTGCACTTGCGCCGCTGACCTACCGATTGTGGGAGCGCTTCGGATGGCTGAGCTTTGCAGCATTGGTCGCCGCCGCAGTTCTCATAGATGTGCTGACTTTGTCGTTTGGCGTGCCCTATATCAACTTTCTCAACTTCCTGTTTGTCTGGGTGGGCGTTCATCAGCTTGGTTACGCATGGCGCGATGGCCGGTTTGAAGGCGTTGCGCTGCTGTGGTTCATCGGCGGATTGGCGGTGCTGATAGCGCTTGTCTGGTTCGGCCCTTATCCAGTGGCTATGATCGGGGTCCCGGGGGCAGAGATCGCCAACTCCATGCCGCCGACAATAGCCCTGTTGGCACTGGGCGTGATGCAAACCGGCTTGGCATTGTCGTTGGAGAAGCCCGCACGCAAAATGCTCGACAATATCCGTATCTGGACCGGCGTGGTGCTGATGAACGGCATGATCATGAGCATCTATCTGTGGCATTTGACGGCCTTTGTGCTGGTAATGATCGCCGCTTGGCTGGCGGGCGGTATCGGACTCGACGTCGCTCCGGGAAGTGCCGCTTGGTGGTTTACACGGCCGATCTGGTTTGCTCTGTATATCGCAGTAACGTTGCCGCTGATCATGCTGTTTGTGCGGTATGAGAGAGGCTCCTCCCGTCTTGGGGGCCCGGCCAAGCGCGACTATCCGGTTCCGCATTGGCGTCTGGTTCTGGGCATGCTGCTGATCTGCACCGGGCTCGCGATGACAGCGGCGGTCAGCATCGCCAGTCCTGAAGGTCTTACGGGTGTCCGGCTGTGGGTTGTTGCCCTCCCATTTATCGGCGCAGGTCTGGTCGGATTTGGTCCGGTCTACCGCCTCGTGAAAAGCTAGATCCAATCCGAGTCGCAGCGTGACGATGGCGTGAATCACGTAGAAACTTAGCCAATTTTGCACGTGTGAGGTATCGTATATTAAGTTTTACATCTCGGCGCCGGGTTTTCAGATTTATTCAATTGTCAAAGCCTGTCCCGAGCGTGTCTTAGGGGGCCGATGTGAATATAGCGTGGCGACGGCATGTAGGAAAATCCGCGCTCGTCCAGCCCATCGAACACGCCTCTTTTGCGGAGAGAAAGGGGACGCGGACTTGCGCTAGCCCGCCGCCAAATCGGCTGTGCCACCGTATCGTGCGGATGTCGGAACATCCATGTCCGGTTCGAATTTAACGGTCCGGTTGCGGCCGCGGCTTTTGGCTTCGTACAAAGCCAGATCGACTTTGCGGAAGGGGAAGCGGCGGTCGGTTTGATCCACCCGGTTTACGCCGATACTAACCGATAGCTGGCAGCGCTCGCCTTCATCGGCGAGGAAATTCTCGGCATAGATGGCGTGGCGGATTTGTTCGGCCACGATCCATGCCTCGCCGATGGTTTGATTTTTGAGCAGCACGGCAAACTCCTCGCCCCCGATCCGGGCGACTACATCGTCGGGTCGCAAATGGTTTGTGATCAGCTTGGCCATTCTGATCAGGGCTTCATCGCCGGTATGATGGCCGAACCGGTCATTGATCGCCTTGAACCGGTCGGCATCGATCAACAGCAAGCTATCCGGTGATTGGTCCGCGCATCCGGCGGTCAGCTCGGCGAGGAAGTACTTCCGGTTGAGGATACCGGTCATGGCATCATGCGATGCCTCATGCATCAACCGCAGGTTGAGCGCCTCGGCAGCTTCGGTAGCACCTTGCAGCTCTGCATTGAGCCGTTCCAGCCGCTTGCTCTGCGAATGGATCACCAGTCCGATCGGGAACGAGCAAAAGAACGGCACAAACAGGGCAAAGCGCATCGCGCTGCCAAACCGCCCGTCCACGCCATAGATCGCGTAGTAGCTCCCGCCGACAAGGATAACCGAACCCACAGTCGACAGCGCCGCCAGCAGCAGCGTCTTTTTTAGGACATCTGCGTCGAGACATATCGATTTCAACACGCCTGGGCGGGTAGCAGAATGGTGTTGAGAAAGGGTTGAGGGGGTGGAGGCTAAGTAGCTTAGCAATCCATCAGACTTGTCTAGCGTTTGGCATGAGTATCTCAGGCGAAGCATTGTGGGCCGTGATCTATAGGAATACATCCACTGATTGGTATGCCCCTGGGATAGATTGCACCCGAACATAACCATTTGCTTGGAGTTGTTCGACATAATCGATAAAAAAGCTAGCTGTTGACATCGTAGTAGTTTGACGGCTCAATCATATCGTAAAGTGGTTGGTCGAGTAGCTGGCAACGGTAGCTTGCTTCAGACAACTAACTGGAATTGAGTTGGGGCTGGTCTTGGGCAATGATGCCGACAACGTAGTAAAACTCCATGCCGGAGAAGGAACGGAAGGTTCAGACAACCCACCGCCCGGTGACTCGGCTCGTTCAAATCGTGATGCAAATCCGCGGTCGAATGTGCTTCTGGCATTTTCGATATTTTGGATGTCGGTCGGAATGGCAACCACGATCACAAAAGATATACCTTACATAAACTACGACCTGCCTGTTGAGGTTAGGGCCATTCTAATCTTTGGTCCCTCTATCGTGACGTTTATGGCCAGTGGGTTCCTGCGCTCTCGTCACTTGAAACAACTTTCAGACCTCATACCATTCAAGATAGTGGCGAAAGACGCCGGGGATAAGAAATGAGCCGCGAAAAGCAGATCGAGATTTCATGGTCAGCCGTCTTGTGGATTCTTGCCGGTCTTTTTCTGATCGTTGGAATGCTGAGTTTTAGGCAACTGGACAAGAGCGTCCGAGATCTGGAAGAAAAACGGGAAAGTCTGGAGTCTCAAGTAGCTGCACTGAGTTACGAACGTGACCAGATGGTCAGCAGCCAGATCCTGCTACTAGCCAACTCTGGTGCTTTGGCGGACCAACTCGAGGTCCAAATGCCGCTATTGGAGAATGGATGTATCCCAGACTATCGCATCAGATGTGGCTTTTGGAAGGAGCTTACTTCGTTGTATTTGAAACTGCGGGACACGATCGAAGGGCGTATTACAGCGGCCTCGCTTGATGACTTCGAAGAACTTGAGAGTGAATATAATGAAGTACTGTCGCTCAGTGAGTCTATCGCTTGGCGCGGCGAAGGCGAGAAAGATAGATGGCGTGGAATCGCCCTAGAAGGCATTGCTTACGCAAGATTGAGACAAGAGAATGACGACGCTGCCTTGAGTATGATTGAAGAGGCAGAGGCACTGTACCCAAATTCAGGGATAATAAATTCTACGTCGCTCAAAATACGATGCGCAAATGGAGCCAGTCCGACTGAAATTTCGAGAAAATACAGACAGTTTGTGGAAGGACTTGCCGTCGATGTCGAGAGTCAAACGGCGTCATCAAAGGTTAGCTCAGCAAACTTTAATCGTAATTTGTTTTTGAGCGATCCAGAGATCGAGCAATATTGTGGAGCTATTGACTCGAAATAGTAGCGGCAGACTCACTCCGCAGCCTCTCTCAGCCCCGCACCCAAACTCCACTCCGGGACGACACCCGCTTCTCTCAACCGCGCGCTCTCTTGCTCCATATACTCCCGCGTCATCGGGATGGCGTCGCGTTCTTTGACGTAGAGCAATTGCCAGTTGACCATTGTGCCGTTGCGGAAGCTTTGTTCGGCGCCGGCCAGGTAGAACAGCCACATGCGGTAGAAGACCTCGTCATACATTTGGGTGATCTCGTCTTTGTGCATCACGGTGCGGTTGTACCATTCCTCCAGCGTGTAGGAGTAGTGGAAGCGCATCGCCTCAACATCCATTACTTGCCAGCCATATTGCTCGCTCTGCGTGACCAGTTCGGACAGGGCAGGGATATAGCCGCCCGGGAAGATGTAAGTGCGCGTCCATGCATCAGTTAATCCCGGAGGACCCGCGCGGCCGCAGCAATGGCTGAACATAACGCCGTCCTTTTTGAGCAGGCGGCCCGTATGCTCGAAGAATTGCGGATAGTGGATCGTACCGACATGTTCGAGCAAGCCGACGCTGGAGATGCGGTCGAACGTTCCCTCTCCCTCGACATCGCGGTAATCCATCAATGCGAATTTGACTTTGTCGGCCACGCCCGCCGCCTCTGCGCGTTCTTTGCAGAAGGCGATCTGGTCAGGCGCGAGGGCGACGCCGAGCACTTCGCAGCCGTAATGCTCGTGCAGATAGAGCGCGAAACCGCCCCAGCCGCAGCCGATATCGAGCACTTTCATCGGAACGCCGCCATTATCTTCGGGCCGCTTGATGTGCATCTTGGCGGCCATATGGGCCTTCTTGTCCATCTGCGCTTTTTCGAGCGAAGTGTTCTCGGGATCTTCGCGGTAATAGGCCATGGTGTATTGGCGGTCTTCGTCGAGGAACAGCTCATACAGGCGGCGGGTGAGATTGTAGGTATGTTCGGCATTCTTGCGCGCGCTGCTGCGCAAATTGATGCCGTCCAGCTTGGCCTTCAGCGCCTGACCGGTTTTGCGCAGGATACCTTTGGCCTGGATCGCGCTGTCGCCCTGCTTCTTGGTGTTCATGGTGACGAACAGGATCATGTCGCGGATATCATGCGGTTCATCGACCACCAGCCAGCCCCACATAAACGCCTCACCCGCGCCCATTTGCGGGTAGCGGGCGATGTGGTTTGCGGCTTTTTTGTTGGTCAGGCGAATGCGGATCGGGCCGCGTTCATCGAGCCCTTCGCCTGCGCCGAAAGTATATTCCTTGCCGTCATGATCGGTCACGATGATTGTGCCCGTATGGATCGCACCCGACAGAAATTTGCTCAAAAGCCACATTGATATTCAGCCCCCAGATTATGTTTTATTTATTTTAGGGGCAGATTGCCGCTCGCTTGCGCCGTGTCAATCAATCGCGCATTCTGCCGGCGGGAGAAGTGGTATGAGCGAACCGAAAACCAAGCCAACCGATGTCTCTGTGGAGCAGTTTATCGCGGGCGTAGAGCCGGAGTGGAAGCGCGACGAGGCAAAGGTCATCGACGCGATGTTCCGCAGGGTGACGAGAGAGGAACCGCAAATGTGGGGGCCGTCGATTATCGGCTACGGCGTGTACAACACCACCTATGCCAGCGGGCGCGATGTCACATGGATGCGCGGCGGGTTCAGCCCGCGCAAGGCCAAGCACTCGCTCTATCTGATGGGCGGTTATTGCGACGAAGAGACCGGCAAACGCCGCGATGCGCAATTGAAGCGATTGGGCAAACACTCAAAGGGTAAAAGCTGCCTGTATATCAACAAGCTGGCCGATGTTGATCTGGACGTCCTCGAAGAAATGATCGGCGAGGATTGGGAAACGATGGCGCGGATTTATCCGGAGTAGCCATCTTACCCCTCCCTCGATGGAGGGGTTAGGGGTGGGTGTTCGACCTGAGTTACCAGCGCCGTACACCCGCACCCGGCCTCCCCCTCAAAGGGGAGGAGTTTGATAATCAAATCCCCGCATACCATTGATAGCCATGGTGATCTTCCCAATAGCCGCCTTGGCCTTCGCCGATATCGTCGAGGCTGGCGACCAGCTCGATTGCGGTGAGGTATTTGGGGTGTTTGTAGCCGAGTTGCCTCTCCACCCGCATCCGCAGCGGTGCACCGTTTTTGACCGGTAGCGCTTCGCCATTTAGCATATGCGCAACGATAGTCTGCGGATGCATCGCATCGATCATATCGACGCTCTCATAATAGGGGCCTTGGCTGAAACGGTCGGCGCAGCGGAACACCACAAAATTGGCGCCTTCCTGCACCCCGGCGGCCTCCAGCAGAGTGGAGAGCTGCGGTCCGGTCCATTCACCAATCGCGCTCCAGCCTTCGACACAATCATGCCGGGTGATCTGGGTGCGCTGGGGCAGGGCGCGGATATTGTCCATGCTCAGCGACATCGGAGTGTCGACCATGCCGCGCACTTCCAGCCGCCAATCGGCAAACCGGTTTTGGGTCGCGGCTTGGTATTCGGGGGTGTTGATATTGACGGTGCCGTTGCCTTTGAAAGTCGGCGAGATATCGTCTTTCTCGTACTCGCGGGCGAGGGCCATCCGGTCGGCGAGCGAACGGTGCACTTTCTTGTGCCATGTCTCCGCAGCGCCCAGAAGATGCGATCCGACTGTGCTGTCCGCGACTTTGGAGCACGCTCCAAGGAACAACATGCTTGCTCCCGCGAGAACACCGCGCCTTCCGATAGTGCCGTTCATTGCGCGTCTCCCTCCTCTAACTTGCCGCCGGTGATCATATCCCTGATCTGGCCGATTGGCCCCGCGAGCAGCACCAGCACCACATGCACCACGAAGAATGCGAAGATGCCCCATGAGAATATGAAGTGGATCGAACGCGCACTCTGCCGTCCGCCCAGAATATCGACCAGCCATGGCGCAGCGGGTTCAAACCCCGGACTGATCGCAAGGCCGGTGAAGATCATGCCGGGTAGAAAAATGCCGAGCACGACGCCGTAAGCGACTTTCTGCAGAAAATTATACTTCGAACCGCCGTGATCGAAATTCAGCTTCAGATGCTGGCGGATATCATGCCAGATTGCTTTGGGTTTCCATTCGCTCGGGCTGGTCCGCAGGTCGCGCCAGAAGTGCCCCGACACCAGCATCGCGATCCACATCGCCAGCAGTCCCACTGCAAACGGCCACGCCATCAGAATATGCCAGTCACGCGCGGCAGCGAGGCTGTAATAGTCAGGGATAGTCGCCCAGCCGGGGAAGCGCGGAACTGCCAGCCACGCCTCCGCTGGATCAAATCCATAGTTGCCCCAATAGAGATACCGGTGCGCGTTGGAGATATTGAGGCCCGACATAAACAGGATCACGAGGCAGAGCAGGTTCAGCCAGTGCCAAAACCGTGTCATCAAGCCGTGTCGTTTGGCCGGTTTCGCCGCTTTACTCGCCATGTTCAGGCCCCTTCCGCCTGTGTGTGGTTCTCCGTTTCCCGCGCCAAGTAAATCACATCGCGCGGCTGATCGAGCAGATGCTGCCCGCTATCGACAAACAGAGTTTCACCGTTGGCTAGATGCCCTTCGGCCAGAAACAGCATCGCCTCGGAAATCTCCGACGCCTCTGTTTTCCGCTGGAGCAAGTTGAGCACGTGCGATTGATCGGTTTCGTCGGCAGTTTGATCGTGGCTGGCCAGAATTGCGCCCGGGGCGAGGCCATAGACACGGTCGTCGGGCCCCGCTGCGCCATCGGCCAGCATTGCAATCGTCGCAGACAGTGCGTGTTTGCTCATCGTATAGGAGAAGAAGTCCGGATTGGAATTCTCAAGCTTTTGATCGGTCACATGGATCACCCGGCGCCCACCCTCTGCCCGCGCATGGGCCAGATAGGCCTGTGCCATACGGGCAGGGGTCTTGGCGTTGATGATCATCGAACGGTTATACGTCGCGCGATCGATATCGGTTGCATTGTCATAGCGAAAAATCGACGCGGAGTTGATCAGCGCCCGCCAATTGTCGATCCGGCCCGCCAGACTTTTGACCAGCGCAACCGCACCATCGCTATCCGCCAGATCACAATGGATCGCCTCTGCAGAGGGGAGTTCGGCGGCGAGAGCCTCGGCCTCTTCGGCGGAGCGGCCATAATGGATAATCACATGCCAGCCAGCCTGACCAAAGGCTTTAGCGATTTCTGCCCCGATTCGCTTGGCCGCGCCGGTAATCATGACAGCAGGACGGTTCATAAACGAGCGCCTTTAGCTGAAGACATGGATCGCATGGAGCACTGTCCAGGGGCAGAAAAAACGGGGCCGTCATTAGGCCGCTTTCGGGGCGCTGCAAAAGGAAGAAGGCACAGGTCAATCACACCTCGTGTGAAGCACATTCAGGACCGGTAGGGAAGCGGCGTGATCGCTTTAGCGTGCGAGGCGCTTCTCGATATCCAGCACCAGCCGGTCGGAGACGCGGTCCAGCGCGGCCAGTTCGCGCAGCTCATCATCGGGCGCTCGCGCCGCACCATAAGTAGCCAGGAAAGCGCGGGCGATGCTCCAAGGGGTGCTGCCGGTTTCGACCCGTTCCAGCATATCGCCAGCCTGCGCCGTACCCGTTTCCAGAACGCGATAGAACCATCCCGTCCGCGCTGCCGCAACCAGAGCTTTGACGATCCCTTTCTTCTGCAAATGCCCCTCGATCGTCGCGCAGGGCTGGCGCGGCTGCGTCACTTCGATAAGCGCCGAGCCAAGGCGAAAACGGTCGCCGATATAAACATCATGTTCGGTTAGCCCGTCGGTCGAGATATTCTCGCCCATCGAACCGGGTTGTGCCAGCCGGGGCAGCGGCCCGAAATGATGCGCCAGCCATGCATAGTTCTCATGCGGAAAATGATGCAGCGCCATCGCGGGATAGCCATGATGCTGGCGGTTCACCTGTACATCACCTGCGATGCCTCGCTCGCCTATCGCAACAGGTCCTTCGATAATGCTATTGGCAATACCGCTTAGTTCTCCGTCGGGGAGAGCGGTTGCCCCACCGGAGCAGAGAGCGTCAACGGTAATCTGCATCGCGTGTCCTCCAGTACCGAATAGAAAAGATAGGTCAGGATTCGGCGGCTTTTGCTTCTGCCTCGCGGTCCCTCTGCGCGCGGCTTTTCTTCTCCGCGGCGGTTTTGAGCTGACCACATGCCGCATCGATATCGCGGCCGCGCGGTGTGCGTACCGGCGCGCTGATGCCCGCATCGAATACGATGCTGCTGAAGCTCTTGATCCTTTGCGGATCGGAACATTCATAGGGTGCACCGGGCCACGGGTTAAACGGGATCAGATTGACCTTGGCGGGCAAATCATATTTGCGGATCAGGCGGATCAATTCGCGCGCATCGTCATCGCTATCGTTCTTGTCCTTCAGCATCACATATTCAAATGTGATGCGCCGTGCGTTTGAGGCTCCCGGATAATCGGCGCAGGCTTTGAGTAATTCATCGATGCCGTATTTGCGGTTGATCGGCACGATTTCGTCGCGGACTTCTTTGGTTACGGCATGGAGCGACACGGCGAGGTTCACACCGATTTCTTCGCCGCATTTATACATCATCGGCACAACGCCGCTGGTGCTGAGGGTGATCCGGCGCTTCGAGAGGGCAAGACCTTCGCCGTCCATCACCAGTTTCAGCGCATCGCGGACATGGTCGAAATTATACAGCGGCTCGCCCATTCCCATCATCACGATATTGGTCAGGAGCCGCCCGTCTGCGCGGTATTCGGACTCGTCTTCATCGTCTTCGGGCACATCGGAGACGTCCATCCTCCCTTTCGGCCACTCACCCAGAGCATCGCGCGCCAGCATAACCTGGCCGACAATCTCGCCGGGTGTCAGATTGCGCACCAGACGCATCGTACCGGTAGCGCAGAAGGTGCAATTGAGCGTGCAGCCGACCTGGCTGGATACGCACAGAGTCCCGCGTGCATCATCGGGAATGAAGACCATTTCAAATTCATGGCCGTCATCGGTCTTGAGCAGCCATTTGCGGGTACCGTCGCTCGAATGCTGCGCCTCCACCACATCGGGGCGGCCAACCACAAAGCGCTCTGCCAGCCATGGGCGCATGGTTTTGGAGATGTCGGTCATCTGCGCAAAATCGGTTATGCCGCGATGATAAAGCCAGTGAAAGACTTGTTTGGAGCGTAGCTTGGCCTGCTTCGGCTCCAGCCCCGCTTCCTCAAACAAATCTTTGATGCGGGCCTTCGGCAGGCCGATCAGATCGACACGGCCATCCTCGCGCGGCGTGATGTCACGCGCAACGGGAACGGGATCGACTTGTCCCGGGATCGACATAAGTGCGGTATCGGCCATGATTGGCTGCGATATAGGCGCGGGCGGGACGGAAAGCTAGCGGTGCGGCTTAGCGTCCCAATTGCGCGCAGCCGACGGTTGCGGCATCCATCGCGGTCGCGGCTCCGTCCAGAGCATAGGTGTTGGAGAAATTGCGGCCCCGGCTGTCCTTGGCCCGAACGACCATGCGGCTGGCGGAACGCATCGCCGCAACAATGGCGGCATCCATCCGCTGATCCCTCGCCCAGGCATTGCCGCCCGAACCGGTCAGCTCGAATGTCCGGCCGCCAATCGATAGGCGGATAGAAGAGCCACTTGCCAGATTGCGCGACATCCGCAGATGGAGCTGGTTGCGCACCTGACGGCTTGGCCAAGTGCCAATGCTGGCAAACGGATCATTATCCCGCTGCTGGCTGCTGGGCGCGGCCTTGGCGATGGCATAGCAGCGCGGTGTTTCCGGATCGCGGAACGCGCCCCAGTCGGAGAATATACCGAGACTATCGCGCGCGGCGAGAGGCGTTGCCAGACCGGCAAACGCTGCCAAAGCGAGAGCAGGATAGGCAATTCTCACAAGCACTCCTTCCGGCGCAGCTTTACCGCAAAAACGCGCGCACGGTGCGCGCCGATCCGTAGAGCGTTTTCTCAGGGTAAAGCTGCTCGTACACCACGGCATTCTCGATCACGCGCTGGACATAGTTTTTGGTCTCGAAAATCGGGATTCTCTCGCCCCAGGTGACCCAGTCGATCCCGCCTTTGCGCGGATCGCCGTTGCTGCGAAGCCATTTGTTCACATTGCCCGGGCCTGCGTTGTAGGCCGCAATCGCCAGCGGATAGGCGCCATCGTAATAGCGCAGCATCCGCGCAAAATAGGCATCGCCCAGCTTCATGTTGTAATTGGTGTCATTGATCAGATCAGCGCGCATGTAGCTCATACCCAGCTTGCCCGACTGCTCGCGCGCAGTGCCAGGCATCAACTGCATCAGACCGCGCGCACCCGCATGGCTGATCGCATTCTCTGCAAACTGGCTCTCCTGCCGCGTGATGGCGTGGACCATCGTCCAATCTGTGCCCTGAGGATTGTCGAGCAGCGGATGACCAAAAGGTACGAATTCTTTGAGGCCGTCTGCACCGGCAGCCTCTGCCACATTTACCGCCAGATCACGGCGGCCGATCTCGATTGCCAGATCTGCGACCAGCGCATGTTCGGCTGGCGTATCGGCGGCTTGAGCAATTGTGCGGTAGAACTGGATGCCGGTTTTCCACGGCGAGCGCTTCGACACTTCGCGCACCGCATTGGCAATGCGCGAAGTGCTGAATTCGGAGGCTTGCTGCGGTGTCGGGACTGCGCTGGGCTGTTTGGCCAATGACGGCATAGTCCGGCCAAGCTTGTCGAGCGCGAGCATGCCGTAGAACCGGTCGGGATGGATAGCTGCCATTTCCCAATAGCGGTTGGCGCCGGCCATATCGCCCGCTTTCGATGCGGCGAGGCCAGCCCAATAGAAGCCCTTGGACCGTGTCTGCGGAGTCTGCGCCGCCGCACCATAGCGATAGAATAGCGGAGCCGCCGCCGCCGCATCGCCCAGCGTCCACAGTGACTTCGTCCCGCCGAGCCACATAAGCGACGTATAATCATCGCGAATGCGGTAGCTTTTGGTGCGGATATCCACGCCCGGCTCGAACATATCGTCGACTTTGGCCGCGATTTGCTGTGCCTGCCGCGCGGTGCCTGTTTTCGCGAGCCGGAGCATTTCGATCAGCAGTGCTTCGCTATCGAAGGGCGCATCGGCGAATTGTTGCCGGTTGGCGAGAATATTGACTGCGGTGCTGCCTTGGCGCGTTCCGCGATAGTGGCGAACTTGATTAAAGACATAGCCTGCGTCGCCGGATGCCCCGGCCGGTACAGTAACACCCGCTGAGGCTGGCGAGTTGCCATCCAGATAGGCCAGCCGCGCGTTGAACAGGCTCTGTTTGACAGGTGATGTCTTGGTGATGTGACGGCGCGCATCGTCCGCCTTACCCTGCCACAGCAGCGCATCCATCCGTGCGTCGTGATCGCTTTGCGTGAAGCCTGATCCGAACAGCCCTTCGATATAGGCTGCGGACGGTCCGCTCATATCGCCGCCGCGCCATGCCTCAATTGCGACTGCGGAGGCTTCGGGCCGGTTTACCGCGTTGAGTGCCAAGGCAAAACGCGCTTTCGCGCCGTTGCTGAGCGGCGGATATTGATTGAAGAATGCGACCAGCCGCGCGGCATCGACCGCTTCGCTATCCAGAGCGTTCTCGGCCAGTGAGCGCAACCGTTCTTCGCGCGGAAAATCCGGATTGGCGATCAGAAAATTCGCATAGGCATCGAAGCTCATGCGGTTGTTGTTTGTCAGTTGTTCCCACCGGTCGATTGTCCGCGCCATGCCGGTTGGCGCGCTCGCTGCCATTTCCTGCCGGGCCTGATCCCATTGCGACGGGCTTTGTGCACAGGTCGGGGCAGACAATGCGAGTACGGGGATGGCAAGAAGGGCGAGAAGGGGAAGGGGTTTACGGTCCATGCTGGACATAGTGGGTGCAGGCTCCTTATCAGGCGCTGAATGAAACGCCTTTCTATTGGGATTTATTGGTGATTCCCATGGGGCTAATGCAAGGATTACGCAAATGTTCTCGGGCTCAATTCCGGCTCTGGTGACTCCTTTTCGCGACGGATCGTTTGACGAGGCCGCTTTTCGCAAGCTGGTCGACTGGCAGATCGAATGCGGCAGCAAAGCGCTGGTGCCGTGCGGGACTACCGGCGAAGCCTCGACATTGTCGAATGCAGAGCACCACCGAGTCATCGAAATCTGCGTAGAGCAGGCGGCGGGCCGTGTTCCGGTTATTGCCGGATGCGGCAGCAACGATACGCAGAACGCGCTGCTACATATGAACTTTTCGAAGAAGGCGGGGGCCGCCGCCGCGCTATGCGTTGCGCCCTATTACAACAAGCCGAGTCAGGCCGGTTTGATCGCCCATTTCAGCCATCTGGCGAGCAGCTGCGATCTCCCGATCGTGCTGTATAATGTGCCGGGCCGCACAGTGACCGATATCGCACCCAAGACCACGATCGAGCTTGCCAACAAATTCCCGGACCAGATCATCGCGATCAAAGACGCCAGCGAAGATCTCTCGCGCGTCGCCGATCATCGCATGGGTATTGGCCGCGATTTCTGCCAGTTATCGGGCAATGATGAACTGGCACTGCCGTTCAATGCGGCAGGCGGGAAAGGCTGTATCTCGGTCACCGCCAATGTCGCACCCGCCTTGTGTGCCGAATTTCAACAAGCCTGCGCCGACAACGATCTGGTGGCCGCGCGCAAACTGAACGACCGCCTTTATCCGCTACACTACGCAATGTTCGAGGATAGCAGCCCCGCACCGGTGAAATACGCGATGAGCCGGGTCTTGGATTACGTGACCGACGAAGTGCGGTTGCCGATTGTGAGCTGCAGCGAACATGCGCGAAAGGCCGTAGATGCGGCGCTGGAGCATGCGGGGTTGGTCTAGGAATGAAGCTGCGCTTACATGATTGAGCTTACCTAGCCCCTGCCTGCGCAGGGTCGGCAAGAATGTAGTTTCAATCTCGCCGCTCATTACCTACATGCTCCACCATCATGGCCCGCCCCAAACCCGAAACTTTCGACAAGCAGAAAACCGTTGCCGAGAACCGGCGCGCGCGGTTTGATTATGCTATTGAGGACAAGTTTGAAGCGGGCCTGATGCTGCAGGGCACCGAAGTGAAAGCTTTGCGCGCGGGCGAAGCGACGATTTCGGAAAGCTATGCCGAGGTGAAGGACGGGCAGGTCTGGCTCGTCAATGCGAACATTCCGGAATACAGCCACGGTAACCGCGAGAACCACGAAGCCAAGCGCCCGCGCAAGCTGCTGCTCAACCAGCGCGAGATCAACAAGCTGATGGGCGCGGTCGAGCGTAAGGGCATGACCTTGGTGCCGATGTCGATCTATTTCAACAAGACCGGCCGTGCGAAAGTCGAGCTAGCCTTGGGCAAAGGCCGCAAGGCGCAGGACAAACGCGAATATGTGAAAGATCGCGACTGGAAACGCGATAAGGCAAGGTTGATGCGCGAGAAGGGGTAGGGCCATTTAGCTCCCTCCTTTTCAACTAAGGGGGTTGGGGGTAGCCGTGACACGCCAGTGTCGGTCGGTTCCGGGCACCACCGCGCTGCGACTAAGTTCAACCCGAAACAAATTCGGGCTTCACCAAGTCTCACTGCCCCTCCTCTGAAGAAGAGGGGCGTGGCGGTTAAGCCTCTGGTCAAACGCCTGATGCTTACCATATCGATCCCTATGATCGCTCTGCCGAAAAACCCAATCCAGCCCTTGCGCTTGCGCAGCGCGCGGAGCAATGCGGTCCCAGGCCAATGGTAAACTTTCGCTCCAAGACTTTCCTTGCGGATTTGATCCGTAAATACACGCCGACGCGTGAGGAAATGGCGCGCAACAAATATCTGGCGCCGATCGCGCACAGGTTCCTGACGCCGGAATTGTGGCGGTTTACCCGCCGTTCGGTTCCAAGAGGCGTGGCATTGGGGATATTCTCCGGCTTTATCATTCCCGTCGGGCAGATTTTTCTGGCGGCGTTTCTGGCGCTGCCAGCGCGGGCCAATGTGCCGCTTTCGGCACTGGTGACTTTTATCACCAATCCGTTCACTTTCCCGTTCTGGGCTGTTGCCGCAAACAAAGTCGGCGGCTTCATCTTGAAGATCGACCGCGCTGCGACCGGGGGTGAAATGGAAAGCGAAATGACCAGCGGGCGGTGGTCATGGTTTCTCGAGTTATTCGAGGGTGTCGGCGTGACGGTGCTGGTGACGATTTTTGGTTTCATCGTGCTGGCAATCGTTGGAGCTGCCATAGGCTATGTCGTCTCCAGTTTCGTTTGGCGTTTCGTGGTGGCCCGCAAACGGACCAAACGTTTGAAGCAGATGGAAGCGCGGCTCGACAAACGGCTGGAGGCATCCAAAGGATGATCAGCCGGGGGGAGGTCCAGGGCCTGCGCCAGATGGACTCGAAACAATGGGTGATGCTCGGCGGGCTAGGCGCTGCCTTAGTGGTTAGCGCAGCCGCATTGTGGTTTGTGAGCGAGAGCGTGATCCTTTCGGTAACATTCCTCGGCGGGCTGGCGGTGATGATCGCGGCGCTGATCGTGTTTGGCCGGTTCAGTACACCCGCAACCGTCGACGAGATGGCTCCGCCCGACTGGTCGGTGACTGTGGCTGCTATCGAGCAGCCCGGTGTGGCAATTGCGATTACCGACCGGGCCAACCGGCTGGCCTGCGCCAACACGCTTTACGCTGACTGGTTCGGTGTAGGCGCATCGCCGCCCAATCTGGCGCTCGACAGGCCGTCTCTGGAAGCCCTGACACGGGCTGCGCGGGAAGCATGGCGCGACGGGCAGGCCGAAACGCAGAATTTGATGAGCCACGATGGCACGACCGGATGGCATGCCACTGCCGAGCGTGCCGGCCGCGGCGATGATTATCTGATCTGGCGATTGACCGCTGCGGCAGAGGCTGATGCCGCCCTCGCGGTGAGCGAATGGCTCACCGGTTCGCTTGGGCAATTACTGTCACGCGCCGGGATCGAGGCAGCATTGGTTGCGCCCGATGGAATGATCAGATCTGTCGCGCAGGGCTTTGCCGAGCGCGCGTCGGGCGATTCATCGGCGACTATGGCGGGTCAGGACTTTGTGACTCAGCTTCGCACTGATGATCGCGACCAGATCTATTTCGCTCGCGAAGGCCGTAAAGGCGCGCCGCAGACTTTGCTGCAAGTACCGTTGGACGATCTGTCAAACCCCGATGCCAGCGGTGCGGATGAAGCCACATCGCTGATGTTGCTGCTCGAAAGCGGGGTCGGCATCGGCGGGCAAGGAGACGCGGCGAATTCGGCAGCGACACCGCAATTGGAAGCATTGCTCGGCGCTTTGCCGCTGGGCCTCGCAATGACTGACCGCGACGGGCGCTTCCTGTTTGCCAATCAGGCGTTTCTGCGTGCCGTGGACCGCGAAGAAGCAGGCGTTCCGCAATATCCGTCTGACCTTGTGGTGGCAGAAGACAAAGGCGCACTGGCCGACGCTGTGCGGCGCTTTGGCAAAGGTCCGGCGAGCAATGGTGATATGGCCGTGCGGATGCGCGGCCACCCGGATGAGCCGGTCTCGCTCGGTCTTGCCGGTGTGCGCGGGCTGGGTGAGGCAGCCGTGCTGCTTAGCCTGACCGATTCCAGCGAAGAGACACAGCTCAAGCAACAAGTGGCGCAGGCGACCAAAATGCAGGCCGTTGGCCAGCTTGCGGGCGGTGTCGCGCATGATTTCAACAATGTTCTGACCGCGATCATCGGCTACTGTGACTTGATGCTACTGCGCCATACGCCCGGCGATAGCGATTATGACGATATCCAGCAGATCCGGGTGAATTCCAACCGCGCGGCCAGCTTGACGCGGCAATTGCTTGCCTTCTCCCGCCAGCAAACCTTGCGCCCCGAAGTGTTGCAATTGCCCGACGTGGTGAGTGAGGTCAGCCAGCTTCTGAAACGTCTCTTGGGTGAGAAGATCACTTTCAAAGTCCGCCATGATCGCGATCTCGGGCCGGTTCGTGCCGATCCGCAGCAATTGGAGCAGGTGATTGTCAATCTGGCGGTGAATGCGCGCGATGCCATTCAGGCTGCGGGCGGTGGGACCGGGCAACTGACGATGGTGACCCGCCGCGTTAGCGCGCGCGACATCCGCAAGATGGAGACCGACATTATTCCGGTCGCCGATTACACGGTCCTGATGGTGCAGGATACAGGCGGCGGCATTCCGCAAGGCCTGCTGACCAAGATTTTCGAACCGTTCTTCACGACGAAGGATCAAGGCAAGGGCACGGGTCTTGGCCTCTCGACCGTTTACGGCATCGTCAAACAGTCGGGCGGCTTTATCTTTGCGGATAATGTTGCGGGGACCAAGAGCACACAAGCAGGTGCGCGCTTCACGATCTATCTGCCGGTGTATCAAGGCACCGTACCCGCACCAAAGACAGACGATGCTTTGCCCGCCAGCGATTGGTCCGGCGGCGGCAATATTCTGCTGGTAGAAGATGAGGATATGGTTCGCGCCGTTGCGGAACGTGCTTTGTCACGTGCCGGCTACACTGTCACCACTGCAAGCGACGGTGAGGAAGGGCTGGCTGCAATCGCCAATGGCGGACCGTTTGATCTGGTGCTGTCCGATGTGGTGATGCCGGGCATGGACGGACCAACGATGGTCAAGGCCCTGCGTAAGGCACATCCCGATATGCCGATCCTGTTTATGTCCGGCTATGCCGAAGAGCAGCTCCGTAAAGAAATCGATATCGACAATATGCACTTCATCCCCAAACCGTTCAGCGTGCAGCAGATCGGTGAGAAAGTTGGCGGTGTGTTGGCTGGATCGCGTCCGTCGGAATAACTCCTGAACGGCAAGAGTTTCGACTGCGGGGCGGCTGCCGGTCTCGCGTCGGCCGTGTCGCTTTTTCCATATACCTTTGAAATATATGCGGCCGTAGAATTGGTTTTTGTACGAAATGGACAAAATTTCTCAAAAACTTGCCGAACCGTGTTTCTGTGTTACTTTCCCGTCAGGTCGTCCCAAAAAATAAAACAACAACAAAAAGGGAAGATATCATGAAAAAACTATCCAAAATCGTAATGCTTGGCGCGGCGAGTGCTTTCACTCTGAGCGCGCCTACACCCGCTATGGCGAGCGCGGATCCATTGCTTGGCGAAATTATGACGGTCGGGTTTAATTTCTGTCCGCGCGGATGGGGTGAAACCGCTGGTGCGTTGCTGCCAATCTCAACAAATACCGCGTTGTTCTCGCTGCTCGGCACAACCTATGGCGGTGATGGCCGGACAACTTTTGCCCTGCCTGATTTGCGCGGACGCAGTTCGATTGGCGTTGGTAACGGTCCAGGGCTGTCGCCCATAAGGTGGGGTGACAGAGGCGGCTCGGAAACCAGAGTTCTGACATTGAACCAACTGCCGTCTCACAATCACACCGGCAATTTGCATGCGGAAAACACTGCGGATTCCAATACCGGAAATCCCAACAATGCGGCGCTGGCCCGGTCCACAACTCAAATCTACAACAATACGGTGGCTCCAAATGCCGGCGTTACCTTTGCTGCGGGCACAGTAACTACCAATAACAATGGTGGTGGCCAACCATTCCAAATCCGCGACCCGTATCTTGGCATGTACAAATGTATCGCGATGCAGGGCATATTCCCGTCACGCAATTAGTGGGCACAGCGTTGAGAATGAGGCGTGGCTGAAGGATTTGTCCTGAGCGCGCACGTATATGTGACCAGATATTATCCAGCATTCCAAAGGAAAAGCACCATGAGAAAACTATCCAAAATTGCAATGCTCGGCGCAGCTTCGGCTATGACGCTGAGCGCGCCAGCGACCGTATCGGCCAGCTCCAACCCGTTCGTTGGTGAGATTATGACGGTCGGATTTAATTTCTGTCCGCGCGGATGGGGTGAAGCCAATGGCGCTTTGCAGTCGGTTGCATCAAATTCGGCTTTGTTCTCGCTGCTTGGCACAACCTATGGCGGTGATGGCCGGACAACCTTTGCCCTGCCTGATCTGCGCGGACGCAGTTCAATTGGCGTGGGTAGCGGCCCTGGGCTTTCTACGGTCATATGGGGCCAGAGAGGCGGCGTTGAGCAAGTGACGCTTACGCTAAACCAGATGCCGTCTCACAATCACACCGGCAATTTACACGCCGAAAACACTGCGGATTCCAACACCGGAAATCCGGTCAACGCGGCGCTGGCGCGGTCTACAAATCAAATCTACAGCAATACGACTGCTCCAAATCCAGCCGTGACGTTTGCATCCGGTACGGTGACCATCAACAATAATGGCGGCAGTCAGCCAATCCAGATCCGCGACCCGTTCCTGGGCATGTACAAGTGCATCGCATTGACGGGTTTATATCCGTCACGCAATTAACGCGCGTTGCATCGAAGTTTTAAAGGGGCGTCGGCGCTGTCGGCGCCCTTTTTCTTATGCAACTGCAGCTTGGTAAGCGGCCGCTTCTTTCAATGATACGCGGACAATAATTTCGTATTCTGCCTCTGCACCTGAGACGTCTCAGTTCGCAGAATTAGGGTTCGGCCGGTTTTGTATGGAACCGAAATAATTGTTCAATAACTTGCCCAATGGTCTCTCTCTGATACCTTGCATGCAGGTCGCCTTAAAAAACAACGTATTATCAAGAGGGGAATATCATGAAAAAACTATCCAAGATTGCCATGATGGCGGCAGCACCTGCTGCGCTTATGAGCATCGCATCACCCGCTTCGGCTGGGACCGATGAATATATTGGCGAGCTGATGCTGGTCGGCTATACATTTTGCCCGCGTGCCAGCACCGACGCGGCTGGGCAATTGCTCGCAATTAGCTCGAATTCTGCGCTGTTCTCGCTTTATGGTACAAATTTCGGCGGTGATGGCCGGACAACCTTTGCCCTGCCTGATCTGCGCGGACGCACGGCTATCGGCCAAGGAAATGGCCCTGGATTGACACCGCGCAATATCGGGCAAAGAAGTGGCTTCGAAACGGTAACGCTCACAGCAGCGCAGATCCCATCGCATAGTCACACCGGCCAAGTGCGCGCGGAAAATACTGCAGTGGCCGATACTGGCAACCCTGCTGGCAACGCCATTGGCCGGACGACCACACCGATTTATTCTGACACAGCTGTCCCTGTCGCCGGCGGCGCGCTGCATCCGGGTACGCTCCATATCGATGTCTCGGGCGGCGGCAATCAATCGCACCAGAATATGCAGCCTTTCTTGGTCATGCGGTATTGCGTCGTGCTCCAAGGCATATTCCCGTCACGCAACTGATTTCACTGAAATTTGGATGAGGAAAAACCCATGAAAACTATTATGAAATATACCGCGATTGCAGCGATGTCGTTGGCAGTGACTGGCGTGTCGGCGCCCGCCAGTGCTGGTCCAAATGACTATCTGGGGGAGCTAAGCTTGGTCGGCTACACTTTCTGCCCTCGCGGAACATTCGGCGCTGACGGCCAGCTGCTGCCGATCGCTCAATGGACTGCGCTGTTCTCGCTCTATGGAACGCAGTTCGGCGGTGATGGGCGTACGACATTCGGCTTGCCGGATCTACGGGGGCGCACGGCTATCGGCCAAGGGAACGGCCCTGGATTGACGCCGCGCAATGTCGGGCAGAAAAGTGGAACTGAGACCGTAACGCTTACAGCAGCGCAGATCCCATCGCATAGTCACACCGGTCAAGTGCGTGCGGAGAACACTGCCAACGCTGATACCGGCAACCCCGCTGGCAATGCGATTGGCCGGACCACTACGCCGATCTATTCCGACACCGCAGTACCGGTCGCCGGCGGCGCGCTGCATCCGGGTACGCTCCATATCGATGTGTCGGGCGGCGGCAATCAATCGCACCAGAATATGCAGCCTTTCCAGGTCATGCGGTATTGCGTGGCCAATACTGGTGTTTACCCGTCGCGCAATTGACGGCGTTCATTCAAGAATAAGGAAGGGGGGCGCACCATTGGTGTCGCCCCTTTTTTCGTTATTGTGGCTTCGGCCCGAATTTGCGAGGCTTTGGGCACGGATTGGCGTATGCGAACCGCATCGCTGTTGACTAGGGGATGATATGATGATGCGCAGCGGCTTCGTTCGGTTGGCGGCAGTAAGTTCGGCTATGGCAATGGCAGGCGTTCTGGGCGGCCCTTCATTGGCGCAATCCTCGGCAGATGCAATCGCTGATCCCGACGCGACTGCGCAGGGCGATGTTTCGGTCACGATCTATCAAAATGGCCAATCACTGGTGCAGGATATTCGCCAGCTCAATATCGAGCGCGGGCGCAGCCGGATCGAGTTTCCTGACGTCTCTGCCCAGATCCGCGCTGAAACGCTGAGCTTTGCCGCGCCGGGTACTGCGATTGTGGAACAGAATTTCGATTTCGACCTGCTGACCCCCGGCAAGCTGATGGAAAAAGCCATCGGCCAGACGATCACGCTGGTCCGCACAAATCCTGCCACCGGCGCCGAAACGCGCGAGCGCGCCAAGATACTCTCGACCGCTGGCGGTGTCGTTGTCCAGATCGGAAACCGGATCGAAGTGCTCCGCGATGATGGCTTGCCCGTCCGCGCAGTGTTTGACCGTGTCCCGCCCAATCTCCGTGCGCGGCCTACGCTTTCGGTCAATGTCCAGAGCGACCGTTCGGGCGTGCGCCCTGCATCGATCCGCTATCTGACACCCGGTCTCGGTTGGACTGCTGACTATGTCGCTTTGTATGACGAGGGCAAAGACACAATCGACATGCAGGGCTGGGTCACACTGACCAACACAACCGGCACCACGTTTCACAACGCCAACACGTTGCTGGTTGCTGGCAACCCCAACGCGCGCGGCGGCAATTATAACAACTACCGCAATCAGCGCGCGAACCGTAACATGGTTCGCGCTGGCACGCAGTCTGCCAATCGCGAACAAGTGGGCGAATTCTATCTCTACCCTATCGATGCGCGCACGACGATTGCTAATCGCCAGACCAAGCAGGTCAGCTTTATGGATGTGCAAGGGGTTGCCGCGCGCAAAGTTTACAGCCGGACCGTGGGTTGGATGAGCAATGACAGCAATCCGGTCAATGTTTCGAGCGAAATAGCCTTCTCTTCATCCAGCCAAGGTGGACTGGGTGATGCGTTGCCAGCGGGTACCGTGCGGTTCTACCAGCGGGACAGCAAAGGCACGCCGCAATTTATTGGTGAAAACACGATCGGCCATACACCGATGGGCAGCGAGCTCTCGCTGCGTACAGGCGATGCGTTCGATATCTTCATTCAGGCAGAGGTTGAGAAGCGTGAGGTTCTGACTGCCGCGGAGTGGGAGAAAACCGCGCGCTACATCGTGTATGAAGATGGCGAGGAAATCCGCCGGATCGAAGAAGAACGGCCCAAGAAATTCTGGCAAACCACGATGCGCTATACGATCACCAATGCGAAATCGGTGCCGGTGAATGTGGATCTGGTGCAGGCGGGCCTTGATCGGGGCTGGTGGGGGCGTGACTACCGGATCATCAGCGAAGATGTTACGGGGCAGCAGCTCAACGCAGATCGGCGCAAATGGATCGTGCCGATACCCGCCAATGGTGAGCGCGAGTTCCGCGTAACATTTGCCACGCGCTACTAAGGGGCGCTGCAATGCGCCGTCTCCTCCTCGTGATAATGCCGCTGGCGCTGCTCAGCGCTCCGGCGAGTGCACGCGACGTGGTCGACGCGAGCGAACCCGAAGCGCTCTCTGTCACAGTCTATCGCGATCCCAACCGCCGCGAGGGGCAGGAAATGAACCGCAATTGGCCGCAAGGCTTTGCGATGATCAGCGAAACCCGGACGGTGACTTTGCCCGCGGGCGAATCCACCATTCGCTTTGATGGTGTGGCGGAGGGGATGGTCGCGGTCAGCGCGATCGTGACGGGCTTGCCCGGCGGAACCATCGAAAAGAACCGCAATGCCGATTTGCTCTCGCCAGCGTCGCTAGTGGACGGCACATTGGGCAACCGCGTGCAGATTACCCGGACCAATCCGGCCACCGGCACATCGGCCAGTGAAGACGCCGTGATCCGCACCCGCGCCGATGGCGGCCTCGTGCTGCAGACGCACGACGGGTATGAAGCGGTGCGGTGTTCCGGTCTGCCGGAGAAGCTGACATTCGATTCAGTGCCGGAGGGTCTCTCTGCCGATCCGGTCTTCAGCATCGACACGCGTGATCCGGCGGGCGGGACATATCAAGTCACGCTGACTTACCTTGCATGGGGATTCGACTGGCAGGCGAACTATGTTGCGACGCTTGATGATACGGGCGCGAAGGGAAAGGTAGGGCTGCGGCTGTTGTCATGGCTGACCGTGCTCAACGATAATGGGCAGAGCTTCCCTGATGCCGATTTGATGGCCGTTGCCGGCACGATCAATGTCGAGAGTGACTTTCGCGGGCTTTCCGACCCGCCAACTGCGCGGCCATTGCGGCTGACATGCTATCCGCTAGGCAGCACGGCGGCTGGTACCGCCGTCCATTCATATGCGACACCGGTTGCTGTGCCGCCGCCTATGGCGATGGCACCGATGGAAGCAACGGAGGACAGGATTGTCGTCACCGCCTCTCGCATGCAGCGGAAGACTGAACTCGCAGTCGTCGCGAGCGAAGAGCAACTTGGCGATTTGAAGCTCTACCGTATCCCCGAGACCATGACTGTCGCCGCGAAAGGGCTGAAACAGGTCGCTTTTCTCAACAAGGAGCAGGTGCAAGGCGAATTTCTCTACGTTGCGAATTGCGACCCGTACACGGGTTTCGCCGACATCGATGACAGCGATAATATCAACTTTACGCAAATACTCCTCACCATGAAAAATGAAGAGGAGAAGGGGTTGGGAGCAGCTCTGCCCATGGGCGGAATGGCCCTGTTCGAACCCGGCCCTGCGGGAACGCAACTGGTCGCCGAACTCGATATGCGCGATTATGCAGTAGGGCAGGATATCGAGCTGGAACTGGGCGCGAGCACGCAAGTATTCTCCAAATGCGGGCGTATGAGCGAGCGACAGCCTGACGATAGTGGCCGTCAATGGACCAGGATGAAGGCGGAAATGACCAACGCAAACAACCATCCGGTACGTATGCGGATAGTGATTGGTTATCCCGAAAATTTTGACGTTCGCTGGCCGCGCAAGAAAGCGCGGGTAAAGAATGGTCAATGGGTGGTGGAGATCAATCTGCCAGCCAATTCGCGCACAACGCATAATTGGCAAATCCGCCATACAGATGCTTATCTGGCGGATAGGTAGAACAGCAAAAGCCTCAGAATTCTGCGTGTCGCAGGGCCATTGTAGAAAATTTTTGTTCCGCTCTTGTTCTTTTGGAACAAACGCGGTACATACTGTTGCAGCCGATGAATCGGGGGCAAAATATCTAACCCCCTAGGCAATCAATGGGAGCCGTGTGATGGCAGCTAGTCTTAAGCTTGTAGAAGGTAAGGAAAAGAACGTGGACCGTCAGAAGGCGCTCGACGCGGCACTCGCACAGATTGACCGCGCATTCGGTAAAGGCTCGGCGATGAAGCTGGGCTCGAAAGAAGCGATGGAAGTCGAATCGATTTCGACCGGCTCGCTCGGTTTGGATATCGCGCTCGGCATTGGCGGTCTGCCCAAAGGCCGTGTGATCGAGGTGTACGGGCCGGAAAGCTCGGGTAAGACCACGCTGGCACTGCATGTGCTGGCAGAGGCGCAGAAAGGCGGCGGCACAGTCGCATTCGTCGATGCGGAACATGCGCTTGATCCGGTCTATGCCAAGAAGCTCGGCGTCGATATCGATGAATTGATCATCTCGCAGCCTGACACAGGTGAGCAAGCGCTTGAGATCGTCGACACACTGGTGCGTTCCAATGCGATTGATGTTCTGGTGGTTGACTCGGTTGCTGCGCTGGTCCCCCGGGCAGAAATCGAAGGCGAGATGGGCGACAGCCATGTCGGCCTGCAAGCCCGGCTGATGTCGCAGAGCCTGCGTAAACTGACCGGTTCGATCAACCGTTCCAAATGTATGGTGATCTTCATCAACCAACTGCGGATGAAAATCGGTGTGATGTACGGCAATCCCGAAGTCACAACTGGTGGTAATGCGCTCAAATTCTACGCATCGGTTCGCCTCGACATTCGCCGGACGGGTCAGATCAAGGACCGTGATGAAGTGATTGGTAACTCGACTCGCGTGAAAGTCGTGAAGAACAAGGTTGCCCCGCCATTCAAGCAAGTCGAATTCGACATCATGTATGGCAAGGGTATTTCGAAGACCGGCGAAATTCTCGATCTGGGTGTGAAAGCCGGCGTGGTCGAGAAATCCGGTTCGTGGTTTTCCTATGACTCGGTCCGGATCGGGCAGGGACGGGAGAACTCGAAAACCTTCCTCGACGAAAATCCAGAGATGCGCGACAAGTTGGAAGCTGCAATTCGCGGCCGCACCGATGAAGTCGCCGAAGAAATGATGGCAGGCCCTGACGCGGAGGCCAGCGAAGAGGACTGACATCATTTTTTCAAGCGGACGCGCCAAGCGGGATTAAATTCCCCGCGTCCGGGCAAATGGAAGACCGGTGCGAGCGGCACGCTGGAGACAGCAGCGCCCCGCACCGGTTTTTCTTTGGGTGAGCAGTTCGTCGGGGCATAAGTCGACCATATCCCTCGAACCTGCACAACTTTTACTTGACCATCCCCAATTGAGTGGCGCAGCATAATATTCTCGCTTCAAAACTTTGAAGTATCGAGATTTTTGGGGGAAAATAATGAATCGTTTTGTTTCTGTAGCTCTCGTCGCATTGATGGGAGTATCCACTTCGGGCTGTGCAACAGTCCTCAATGGCACCAGCCAAGATATTGCATATCTGTCTGATCCGGAGGGAGCCGTTGTCAAAATCTCCCAAGGTCAGACCTGCGTCACGCCTTGCGAATTCAGCATGAAGCGCGGCCTTGATCAGCGCGTCGATTTTGAACTGGAAGGCTACAAACCAGAATTCGTTTATGTTCAAAGCCGCCTTGGTGGCTCGACATTCGGTAATATCCTTGCTGGCGGCGGTATTGGTGCCGTTGTTGATGGCTCAAACGGCGCGTCAAACCGCCTCTATCCGCGCCCGGTCTATGTCCGTCTCGTACCTGTTGGTTCGGATGAAGAAGCGGTGCTGCTCGACGAAGATGGAGACGTGATCGGAACCGTTGCGGAGCACAATGCCGAAGTTGAGGAAGACGTTGTCGACGGCCTCGAAAGTCAGGGCCTCCGCGAACGCACTGACGACAACTAATATCGTTTAATGAAAGGACCGGTGCGTGGGCCCGCTGAAGTCAGCGCCGCCTCGCACCGGCTTTTCTTTGCGCGGCCTGTACGCTTTGCCATGCTTAATCGCTTGTCGCCCGCCCCGTCAGTGATTAATTGCACCTGATGCAATCGACCAATGACATTCGCCGCTCGTTTCTCGACTATTTCGCGGCTCAGGACCACGCTGCGGTGCCGAGCGCGCCGCTGGTGCCGTATAACGACCCCACATTGATGTTCGTCAATGCGGGAATGGTACCGTTCAAGAACGTCTTCACCGGGCTCGAAACGCCTCCAGCACCGCGCGCAACCAGTTCGCAGAAATGTGTGCGTGCAGGGGGTAAGCACAACGATCTCGACAATGTCGGCTACACTGCGCGGCATCACACATTCTTCGAGATGCTCGGCAATTTCTCTTTCGGCGATTATTTCAAAGAACAGGCAATCCATAACGCATGGACACTGCTGACCAAGGAATGGGGCCTGCCTGCCGAAAAGCTGATCGCAACGGTGTATCACACCGATGACGAAGCCTTCGATCTGTGGCGCAAGATTGCGGGCCTGCCCGAAGACAGGATCATCCGCATCGCCACCAATGACAATTTCTGGTCGATGGGCGATACTGGCCCCTGCGGACCGTGTAGCGAGATTTTCTACGATCACGGCGATCACATTCCCGGAGGCCCTCCTGGTTCGCCCGATGAGGATGGTGACCGCTTTATCGAGATTTGGAATCTCGTCTTTATGCAATTCGAACAGGACGGGCAGGGTAATCGCACCGATTTGCCAAAGCCTTCGATCGACACCGGCATGGGCCTAGAACGTGTTGCTGCAGTGATGCAGGGTGTGCATGACAATTACGATACCGACACATTCAAAGCGCTGATCGCAGCATCCGAAAGCCTCACCGGCGTGGCGGCTACCGGTGACACGCAGGCAAGCCACCGCGTGATAGCCGATCATCTGCGCTCGACCAGCTTCCTTCTGGCCGATGGCGTGCTGCCGTCGAACGAAGGGCGCGGCTATGTTTTGCGGCGGATAATGCGCCGTGCGATGCGTCACGCGCATTTGCTCGGTGCGAGCGAGCCATTGATGCATCGTCTGGTCCCTGAGTTGGTTACCGAGATGGGTCAGGCCTATCCCGAACTGCAACGCGGGCAAGCGCTCATCACCGAAGTGCTCGAACGCGAAGAAACACAGTTCCGGCGCACGCTCGACAAGGGTCTGAAGCTGCTCGATGATGCGACCGGGGATATGAGCGGCGGCGAGCAGCTTGATGGCGAGACTGCGTTCAAGCTCTACGACACATATGGTTTTCCATACGATCTGACCGAAGATGCCTTGCGAGACCGCGGCATCGCGGTCGACCGCGCAGGTTTCGACGCCGCAATGGATCGCCAAAAAGCAGCTGCGCGCGCAGCATGGAAGGGCTCGGGCGATGCAGCCTCCAACGAGGTCTGGTTCGACATTGCCGAGCGCGAAGGCAGCACCGAATTTACCGGCTACACTTCCACCAGCGGCGAGGGGCGCGTTGTGGCGCTCGTCAAGGACGGCAAAGAAGTCCAATCCGCTACCAAAGGCGACGATGTCACAATACTGACCAACCAGACGCCGTTTTATGGTGAAAGCGGGGGGCAGGCGGGTGATGTTGGCTCAATCACGACACCTGAAGGGCTGTCGGTTACGGTTACTGACACGGCCAAACCGCTCGGGCGGTTGCACACGCATCAATCCACGATTGACACGGGTACGATTTCAGTCGGCGACACGGTCCACATGGATGTCGATGCAGGACGCCGTGACCGCATTCGCGCAAACCACTCGGCAACGCACCTTGTTCACGCCGCGCTCCGTAATCGTTTGGGTGATCACGTAACGCAGAAGGGTTCCTTGGTCGCCGAGGACCGTTTGCGCTTTGATTTCTCGCAGCCCGTCGCGCTGACGGAAGAAGATATCGCCGCCATTGAAGCCGAAGTGAATGCCGAAATCCGTGCCAATGATCCGGTTGTAACCCGGCTTATGAGTCCCGATGACGCGATCGAGGCAGGCGCTATGGCGCTGTTTGGTGAGAAATACGGCGACGAAGTCCGTGTACTTTCGATGGGACAACATTCCGATGACGGAAAGAATTATTCGGTCGAACTGTGCGGCGGTACACACGTAAAAGCCACAGGTGATATCGGCGTGTTTCGGATTATCTCCGAAAGCGCGGTGTCGTCGGGAGTGCGCCGCATCGAAGCCCTGACCGGCGAAGCAGCCCGCCAGTGGCTCGTCAGCCGCGAAGATGCGCTCAAAAGTCTCGCTGGCGTCCTCAAAACGTCGCCAGATGAGGCGACCACACGTGTCGCGGCGTTGGTGGAAGAGCGCAAAACGCTTGAAAAGGAACTCGCGGAAGCGCGCAAACAATTGGCGCTGGGTGGTGGAGGCGCTGCATCCGGTCCTGCGGATGAAGATATTGGCGGCGTGAAGTTCTCTGGTCAAGTACTTGATGGCTTGAACCCCAAGGAACTGCGCGGTTTGCTCGATGAAGCGAAGTCACGGCTCGGCTCCGGTATCGCAGCGGCTGTCGCGGTCAACGATGGCCGCGCCGCTTTTGCCGTGGCGGTTACTGACGATCTGACCGAGCAATATAATGCCGTCGCATTGGTCCGGGTCGGCGTAGAAGCGCTTGGGGGTAAAGGGGGCGGCGGCCGTGCGGATATGGCGCAGGGCGGCGGTCCCGATGGTGGTAAGGCAGATGCAGCGATCGCGGCTGTTCGCGCCGCGATCGCCGAATGATATTTATGGCAGTTACTTAATTACCTGGGCTTCTTGATCGAGGTCTTGGATTCGCTGCCGCGCGAGACGTCGTCCATATTGCGCTCATTGCGGCCACCGCTGGTGACGCTGCCGTGGCTTTCATCCTGAACGTTTTGCGGCTTGAACTTTTCGTCATTTGACCGGGGTTCGGCGGGATTGCTCTTATCACTCATTATAATTCTCCTTCGGGAGAACAACGCGCAATCGGCTGAATTGTTTCGAGAAGTTAGTTTTCCAAAGTGCTGGTGCGCAGCTGTGGCTTATAGTCCAGCGCGCCTTCTTGCTCGATCTTCGCTCGGTATTCGTCGCGCTTTTCATGAATCGACGCAATCACCGGACCCATGGCAACACCAATGTCAACCAGCACCGCTTCTGAGAGTTGTAACGATGCTTCCAGACTCTCCGGGATCGCATGGCTTGCGCCAGCGCGGTAGAGTTCTGCCGCATGCGTTGTATCGCGCGCGCGGGCAACGATGAGCAGGTCAGGATACTCTTTGCGCAGCTTGCGGGTCAGCCTTTCTGCAAGGACTGGTTCGTCCATAGTCAGGACCACTGCTGGCGACCGGTCCATTCCAAGGCGGTTCATTGCATCGCCGCGTGCAGCGTCGCCAAATGTCGCGCGGTAACCTTTGCGTTTGGCGTATTCGATAAGATCTGCATCGGAATCGACCGCCAGATAAGGCCGTTCATGCTTGTCGAGCATTTGTGCGATGAGCCGCCCGACGCGGCCGATACCGATGATGATCACCGGAGGCGTGCTGTGGTCGATCTCTTCCAGTTCGGGTGCCGGCTCGACGCGGCGGGCTATGACGCGGCCCAGCCGTGCGAGTAACGGCGTGACCGTAAGGCCAATCGCGGTTACAATTTGCCAGAATTGGGCGGTCCCGGGCTGGATCAATGCGGCGGCGCTGGCGGCAGCAAGCACGATCAAAGTCGTTTCCGATGGGCTGGCCATAAGGATGCCCGTCTCCGCAGCTGTGCTACGCCGCGCGCCCATCATGCGCAGCAAGAAGCCGGTGACGGCGGCCTTGAATACCAGAACCAAGACCACCGCAGTCAAAATGGAACCGAGATTATCCCAGATGGTCGCCAGGTCGATGCTCATGCCGACGGTAATAAGGAAGATACCCAGAGCGAGGCCTTTGAACGGCTCGATAATGCCTTCGACTTCGCTGTGATATTCGGTTTCTGCAATCAGCAGACCGGCGATGATCGCGCCGACAATTGGCGAAAGACCCACGACGGATGTGGCGAGGCTGGCACCGATAACGACCAACAGGCTAGCGGCCAAGAACAGTTCAGGGCTTTTGGTACGGGCAGCCTGTGCAAACAAGCGGGGCAAGGCAATCCGGCCAAGCACAAGCAGCGCCACAACCACCAAACCACCTTGCCATAAGATTGTGACCAGACCTTCCCAGCCGCCATCTTGCGCTGCTGGCCCGAGTGCGCCGAGGATGAAGATGATCGGAACGATCATAATATCTTCGAACAGCAGCATCGAGAGTGCTGCGCGGCCCACCGGTGACGTCGTGCCTGAAATTGGCAGCACAATCGCGGTCGAGGAGAATGCCAGTGCCAGGCCCAGCGCCATCGCGCCGGTCCAATATTGCCCCATCATTGCCAGGACAATCGCCAGAGACGTCCCGATTATCAGGAGCTCGAGCGCGCCCAGGCCGAAGACCAGCTTGCGCATTTGCCACAATCGCTTGAACGACAGCTCGAGCCCGATGGTGAACAGCAACAGGATAATACCGAATTCGGCAAAGGGCTCCAGCGCCTCGGGATCGGTGATCGTGACGTAACTGAGCCAGGGTATGTCGTATATCAGCTTACCAAGGCCAAAAGGGCCGACGGCTACACCGATCAGAATAAAGCCTATGACCGGTGTAATGCGAAAGCGGGTGAATACCGGTATCACCAATCCGGCAGCGCCTAGGATGACCAGCGCGTCGCCCATTGATGATGTGTCGATTTCCCCGGCCATGAGGGATGCTTAGGCGTTCAACGTTGCGCTGTCACGACAGCATTGCGCTTCATCCACCTCCGGCAGTCGAAGTGCCGATAGGCTCGCGGCGAGGGCGGTGACGGCCTTTGTGCTTGCCTTCATCGTCCCATTCGATGCGGTAGAGGTCGAAGCGCCGGTCGGCGAGATTGCGCACGGTGCCCTCGGCGCGCGCCCAGCTCAAATCCGCAAGGTTGATATCGCTGATTGTCAGCGTTTCGACGTTTTCGCTGGCTTCGGCGGCAATGCCGTCGCGCGCGAAAGGGAAATCGCACGGCGTCAGGATACAGCTTTGTGCGTATTGAATATCCATATTGGCGACATTAGGCAGATTGCCGACATTGCCGGATAGAACCACGTAACATTGGTTCTCGATGGCGCGGGCCTGCGCGCAATAGCGGACGCGGAGATAGCCTTGGCGGCTGTCGGTGCAGAACGGAACGAAAATGATCCGCGCGCCCTCATCGGCTAACCGGCGAGAGAGTTCGGGAAATTCACTATCGTAACAGATCTGCACGCCGATCGGCCCGCAATCAGTCTGGATGACGTCGATGGAATCGCCGCCCTTTATGTTCCACCAGTAGCGCTCGTTGGGCGTGGGGTGGATCTTCTCCTGCTCATGCACCGATCCGTCGCGCAGACAGACATAGGCGACATTGTGGATGTCCCCGTCATCCATTCGCGTCGGATGCGATCCAGCGATGATGTTGATGTTATAGCGCATGGCGAAGTCGGCAATGTCCGTTTTCAGGCGCGGCGTGTATTCGGACAGGCGTTCGATGGCTTCGACCGGAGAGAGCTCCTTCTCCTCGAAGCTCAACAGCATGAGCGTAAACAGCTCTGGAAAGACGATGAAGTCCGACTCGTAATCGCTTGCAACATCGACAAAATATTCGATAGCTTTGAGGAACTCGGCATAGTCTTTCACAGCGCGCGCCTGCAATTGGCAGGTCGCGACGCGGACTGCTTCGACCCCGCGCGGCAGGCGTTTTTTTACCGGCTGATCGCGCTCCACATAGGGATTGCGCCACACCATCATTACGGCGTTGCCTTCGGAACGTTTGTCTTCAGGCAGATAGTTTTCAAGGATACGGTCAGGCTCGAATCCGTTGGCGAGTTGGAAGCGCAGTACCGGATCATGGATCTTTCCGGCGAGCACCTGATCAAGGTAATCCTGAGGGCTCTCGACTTTGCGTTTGTGGCGTTTGTAATGTGGCATCCGCCCGCCGAACACGATCCCGGTCAGATCGCGTTCTTCGGCAAGGGCCCGGCGCTCTTCATAAAGCCTCCGTCCTATGCGCACGCCGCGCACTTTGGGATCGACGCACATTTCGTAGCCATAGAGCCAGTCGCCCGTCGGATCGTGACGGCTGCCATAGCCATTGCCCGAAATTTCATCCCAGTCGTGATCGGCAAACACCACCGGCTCTGGCAATTGCATCGATGCGCAATAGCCAACGAGCGTGTCATCGAGCAGCGCGACAAAGCAGCCTTCGGGAAAGTTGTTGATCTGTCCGCGAATTTCGCCCTGTGTGTATGCTGGCAAATCATCATAGGCTCGGCGGACGAGAGCAGAAATCCCGCGCACATCCTTCGCCATGGCCTGGCGGACTTCCAACCGGCGCTTGCCGAATTTCTCGGTCGATTTGCGGACGGTGCGTTTCGCGGGCGGAGTTTTCTTGGTGGTCACAAATGGCCTTGCTGATGCTGTGGTTTGTCCATCAGCGTATCTAGCGGATGAATGTTCCGCCGGACAGCGCTGACTGATGATATGAAAAGGGCGAACACCGGTTGCCCGATGCTCGCCCTTGCTGATTCATGAGACTGGATGCTTACGCAGCCATTTCCTTCTCGAGATTGGTAACAATCGCCTCGAAGAATTGCTCGGTGGTCAGCCAGTTTTGTTGCGGTCCGATCAGCAGTGCGAGGTCTTTGGTCATTTGGCCTTTCTCGACGGTTTCGATGCAGACACGCTCGAGCGTTTCTGCAAATTCCACAACCTCAGGCGTGCCGTCGAACTTGCCGCGATACATCAAGCCGCGGGTCCACGCGAAGATCGACGCGATCGGATTGGTGGATGTCGCCTTGCCTTGCTCGTGCTGGCGATAGTGGCGGGTGACGGTTCCGTGTGCAGCTTCCGCTTCCACGGTTTTCCCGTCGGGTGTCATCAGAACTGACGTCATCAGACCGAGCGAGCCGAAGCCCTGTGCAACGATGTCCGACTGGACGTCGCCGTCATAGTTCTTACAGGCCCAAACGAACTTGCCGCTCCATTTCAGAGCCGCTGCGACCATGTCGTCGATCAGACGATGCTCGTACGTGATGCCGGCTTTCTCGAAATCGGCTTTATACTCGGCTTCGAAGATTTCTTCGAACAGGTCTTTGAAGCGGCCATCATACTTCTTGAGGATGGTGTTCTTGGTCGACAGGTAGACGGGCCATTTGCGGTCCAAGCCGTATTGGAAGCTGGCACGGGCAAAATCGCGGATCGAATCGTCGAGGTTGTACATCGCCATCGCGACACCAGGCTGTTCGAATTCGAATACATCGAGATCGATATTCTTCCCGTCGGCACCCTCGAACACGAGGCGCAGCTTGCCTGCACCAGGGATCAGCGTGTCAGTGGCGCGGTACTGGTCACCAAAGGCGTGACGGCCAACCACGATCGGGTCGGTCCAACCGGGCACCAAGCGCGGAACGTTGTCGATCACGATGGGCTCACGGAATACAACGCCGCCGAGGATATTGCGGATTGTGCCGTTGGGCGAGCGCCACATTTTCTTGAGATCGAACTCCTCAACGCGGGCTTCGTCGGGAGTGATAGTTGCACATTTTACGCCAACGCCGTGTTCTTTGATGGCGTTAGCCGCGTCCACCGTAATCTGGTCATCGGTTTCGTCGCGCTTCTCAATCGACAGATCATAATATTTCAGATCGATGTCGAGATAGGGCAGGATCAAACGTTCGCGGATCCACTGCCAGATAATCTTGGTCATTTCATCGCCGTCGAGCTCGACGACGGGGTTCTTCACGGTGATTTTCGCCATGGGGTATTTTGCCTCTGTTTTGGGCCTGCGTTTAGGGTGTGAGCGCGCTTTAGCAGAGGCGGGCAGAGAGGCAAGGTGGCTATTGGCTGGCGGGGATCGGCATGTTGTCCTATTTCCGCAAAACCGGTTTGGACGGGTAATATTGCGACGCGTCAGGATGATTGCGCAACTGTTCAGGTCGGTATGGCTTGATTTCCTCGGGATGCCGTACCTGATCGGTCTCTAACCGCTGAATGACAGAGTAGTGAAGCTTGTGCTCGGGATGAACTTCCCTTGGCTTCACCTTCCACTTCAGCTGGATAGGCCCGAGCTTTTTGAGAATGCGCTCCTCATGCTGCTGTCCCTTTGGGTCGGGTGACATATGCAGCATGTGCTCTTGCAACTGAACCGAGAAAAAGCAGGATCTGAGCTCCCGCACCATCCAGTCGAGCGAAATGTCACTCAGGCGCGACTCCGCTTCGGGATAGCTGCCGCCAATGTCGCTATGGCAGCCTGCGAACCAGACTTGGTGCAGCCATTGGGGCTCTTTATCTGCATTCTTGGCTACTTCGCCGCTGCTGCCCCATTCGACACGCGGAAAATCGGCCCGGCTTTCGTCGATGGCAAGCGCATGGCGCGCGAAACCGACATCGGAGTCGAGCCACTTGTCGTAGTTTTGTCTATTCCACCGCGCCAAATGGGTATTCCTGTAGATTGCAAGCCAGTCCCACGGCTTCCAAAGCGACAAAGGGTTATCAGGATCGGGTTCAAAATAGCGGATTTGGGAGGATACGACTCTGGCCAACCAAATGCTGCTGAGACCGGTGAAGGCGGCCAGAGAATACACAAACCAAGCGTTCCACCCTTCGCTATGTGTGAGGTATGTGAACACTAGCCCTACGAGCACGGTCGCCGCAAATAGGCGGAACAACAGCGCGTTTCCCAGCGCTGCAACCGTGTCGAACACACCGATGAAATCGGGTTGCACATTGCCCTGAACATTGTTTTCGCTTGGAGGAGGTGCGCTGCCATAGTCATTGCGGAAACGCCGCCCCTTTTCTTCTCGCTGACTGAGGAAGGGTTGCTGACCGCGCGGTTTGCCCGCGCCATGACCGTAAACCGACTTCACAGCGAGCCTGGCGATCTTTCTCAGCTTTGGTCCGCGCGGGGGCAGGGGAGACCAGTCGGGCATACGGGTCGGTATCCCGCACAAATTCATCACATTGGCGAGAACTCTGACGGTATAAGCGCCTCGGGAAAACCCAAAAAGGAAGATGCGATCGCCTGGTTTGTAATATTCCAGAATTTTCTCATAGCAATCGATGACATTTTCATCGATCCCGGTACCGATTGCTGCCTCGGCTTTGTTGCGTATCTTCCTCAGCGACACGCCCTCAACTTCGCCCGCGCCCAAACCAGGGTCATAATAGGCAATCTGCTTGTCATAGGAGATGGGCGAGTCAGGCCCCGGTCGCATCGCCCGGTACATCTTGTAGACGTTGGACAATTTTTGATCGGGCTTCAGCCCTCCAATTTGACCGGTGCCGTCGGAGAAAATCAGAATATTCTTTGACATTCGCGCCTCTCCCTACATTCGCCGTAAAGACTATTAAAACCGGCTTTGGCGACCGGTATTGTAAGCTTCGGACAGCATTAGCAGAAAAACGGCAGACTTGTTTTTCGCGGATTGCCAAAAACAAAAGGCGCCGCAATCGCGACGCCTTTGAGAGGGATGGTGGGCGTAGGAAGAGTTGAACTTCCGACCCCTGCAATGTCAATACAGTGCTCTACCACTGAGCTATACGCCCGCACCATCATCTTGCTACCAAAGCAGCAGGAGCGCCCTCTAGCGCCCGCCAATCAGCCGCGCAAGAGGGTGATTGATTCGAAAGCGATTAAAGGCTTGCTTGCGCCTGATCTTCGAAAACGCGTTCCACTTCGAGTACGAGATCGCGCAGGTGAAACGGCTTGGACAGCACTTTTGCGGTCGGCTGTTCGCGGCTTGCCTTAAGCGTGACCGCAGCAAAGCCGGTAATAAACATCACCTTGGTCGCGGGGCTAACCTCGTTGCAGCGCTGCGCCAGTTCGATCCCGTCCATCTCGGGCATTACAATGTCCGACAAAAGTAGGTCGAAATGCTCGGCCTCCAGCAAAGGAACCGCTGCGGTGCCGCGGTCGACAGAAACCACCTCATAACCGGCTTTTTCTAAAGCGCGCCCGAGATAGGTGCGCATGGCTTCTTCATCCTCGGCCAGAAGGATACGTAGGGCTGTTGATTCCGTCATGCGAAGCCTCATAGTCCGATTGACTTAAGAAATCCCTCGCTTTGTGACAGTTGGCCAGCTTTGACACAGCAATGTTTTGACTCGTCAACGCAGAGCGTTCAGCAAAGGGGTTAATGACGCAGGACAACGACAACCAGGTAGATGCTGGCTTAGATCAGGGCGGGATCATTCCGGGCACGCGTAAACCTGCTTACTCACTGAAGCTGCCTGACGATTTGCCAATCCCGGTTCTTATCGCAGTGCCGCATGCGGGCAGGGTCTATCCGGACCATCTGGTCAAGCGGATGCGCAGACCCGACTATTCGTCGATTCGGCTGGAAGATCGGCATGTCGACCAACTGGGATCGCTCGTCGCTCGGCAAACGGGCGCAGGCTTTTTGGTGGCACATGCGCCCCGCGCAATGCTCGATCTTAACCGTGCCACCGATGACGTCGATTGGGATATGATCGCCGATTCACGACCTGACGGGGTACGGCATTCGCTGGCAAATCGCCGCGCGCGGAGCGGGCTGGGGTTGATCCCGCGCCGTCTTCCCGGATTGGGCGAGATATGGTCGGAAATGACATCGCAGGCGGAGTTGGATGCACGGATCCGCCAGGTACACGTGCCGTATCATTCGGCGCTGTCTTCCGCTTTGCAGACAATGCGCGATCAATGGGGCGCGGCGCTGCTGCTTGATTTCCACTCCATGCCGCCGCTCAGGAAGGCCAATCATGATGATTTGCCTGCGCAATTCGTGCTGGGTGACCGGTTTGGCGCTTCGGCTGATGATCGACTGGTGGCTAGCGCGCTGCGCACGCTCTCGGATGATGGGGGAAGAGCGGCCCATAACCGACCTTACGCCGGCGGATATGTGCTCGATCGCCATGCTGCGCCCGCGCGGTCGATCCATGCGATACAGTTGGAGATATGCCGCTCGCTGTATCTTGAGAAAGACATGTCGTCGCTGTCAGCCGATACGGCCGGATTAAGCGCGCGTCTCGCAGGGTTGGTGCGGGTGATTGGCGAAGAAGTTGCCGCACTTGGGCGCTCTCGCGGCCAGCCGCTCGCTGCAGAATAGGTCGAAATTACCAAAAAAAGCCACCTCGCACGAGCGCACGAGGTGGCCAAGGTTCAGGGAGGTGACGCGCAATGCGCGCCTGTCCGGCCAGCTATGAGGGGGAGTGCCGCCCGGACCCTTTAAAAATAAGGCGGCGGCCAAGGTCTTTCAACCCCGACCGCCGCCTATAATGTTCGTTTTACCGCTCTTTAGCTGGCAGGTGCATCGGCCGCTTTTGGCGCGGTGCCTTGCTGAACCTGGCGGGCAAAGATCACGCGCATCAGGTCAAGCGACATCATGTGCGAATAGATCAGCGCGAGCATGCCGTTTTTGTTCCAGTCACGCAGAACATCGCCGCGAACTTCTTTCAGTTTTTCCTGGTCGATCATCTGGAAGCCGCGATAAACGAATGGCTTATCCGGATCATCGTTTTGCGAGATGGCGATTTCGCCGTCCATCAGAAGCTCATGCTTTTTAAGCTCGTCGATGAAGGCTTTGGTGCGTTGACCGGCGCCTTCGAAATGCTCGCAAAATTGCAGAATGTTCTGGGTTGCTTCGGTAGCTTTGCCGTCTTTGTCGAAAAGGTCCTGGCCTTCGTCGAACTCACCTACTGTTCCAGCGGTCGGATCGAAACAGAGCGACAGATCGTCACCCTCCGGCGTAAGCTTGGCAAGCATGAAGGGGTAACGGCGCACATATGCCGGCAGATAAACCGGATCGTTGATTTTACCCTTGTCGTCGACAAAAGTGTTCACGCCCTCGTTCAGGCCCATGAGCGCCAACGGAAGCGGATTGTCGCCCGACGAAAAGATGATCGGGAAATCGCGTGCGGTCTGAACGAATTCGTCGACCGTCAGCGGAATAGCGTGCTGACCGATAAGCCAGTCCGCAGAATCGCTGCTCTTAGTCTTCCACTTGGCATGGTCGCGGCTGTTAAGCGGCATAAGGTCTTTATAAAACAGGGGCAATTGAGGTTGCGGCGCGCTGGCCATGGGATGTCTCCGGTTCGTCTTGATAGAATATCGGTGCGGCTGCCGCTGGTGCGTCCCCCGCGTGAAGCGCGCGCTTTACGGGGAGAATGCGCACGAAGCAAGTATGACTCTATCTCGGGCGCTATCAGCCTTATTCGGGTGGCACCAACTTCCCCGGATTGAACAGTCCTTTGGGATCGAGTGCCTGCTTGACGCTGCGCATGATCGACAATGCAGTCGGATCGCCCAACCGGCCCAGTTCATCGACCTTCATCTGCCCGATGCCGTGCTCCGCGCTGATCGAACCGTCCCATTCTGTCACAAGATCATGCACGAAGCCGCTGATTTTCTTACCATCTCCCATTTCCCATTCGCCGGGTACCGTGTCCTTCGGTGCAAGCACATGGAAATGCACATTGCCATCACCAAGATGCCCAAAGGCAACAGCTATGCTGTTGGGAAAACGCTCCTCGACAGCCGGTACCGCAGCTTCGACAAACTGTGCCATACGATCAACCGGCACCGAGATGTCATGCTGCATCGCCGGGCCAATCGCTCTTTCGGCTGGCGAAATCGAATCGCGTAACTGCCAGAACGCTTCTGCCTGCGACTCACTCGCGGCGATTGTAGCGTCTTGGATCGTTCCGGCTTCGAATGCTTTTTCAAGCATAGCTTCGGCAAGAGGGGCGACACTATCAATTGTATCTGCGTCACCCACTAGCTCGATTAACGCGTTCCACGGATAGGGTTCACCCAGCGGCGCGCGAGCATCTGGCAAATGATCAAGCACGGCGGAGAGGCAATGCGCTGGTAGCACTTCGAATCCCTCCAGACGGTCTCCAGCCATTTTCTGACTATGTAGCAACAATTGGCGTGCGTGGGTGATTGAAGGCAGGCCTGCCCAGATCACCGTTCGACCTGCAATTTCCGGCAACAGGCGCAACGTCGCGGCCGTCACTATGCCCAATGTCCCTTCCGATCCGATCAATAATTGTTTGAGATCGAAGCCGCGATTGTCTTTCTTGAGAGGGGTGAGTGAATCGAAAATCTGTCCATCGGGGAGGACCGCCTCCAGCCCAATGACTTGCGCGCGCATGGTTCCGTGCCGCAATACCTGCGTTCCGCCCGCATTGGTCGATATCAAACCGCCAATAGTGGCGGAGCCTTTTCCGCCCAGAGTTAAGGGAAAGCGCAAGCGCTCGGCTTCCGCTGCTTCATGCAGATTTTGCAAAATCACGCCAGCATCGCAGGTAGCGGTCATTTCATCTTTGTCGAGCGCTCGGATCGTATTCATCCGCCGCAGCGAAATGACGATCGCCGTGCCTGTATTATCGGGCGTCGCGCCGCCGGACATGCCGCTATTTCCGCCTTGGGGTACGATTGCGACTTCATGCTGCGAACACAGTTTCACTAGCGCAGACACCTCGTCGGTAGACGCAGGCGACCCCAACCCTATGGCAGCGCCGGTATAGCGTCCGCGCCAATCGGTCAGCCACGGCGATACCAGGTCCGGATCGCTGGTAAATCCGCGCGAGCCCAAAAGCTTTGATGCTTGCTCGATAAATTCCGACTTTTGTATCATGCGCGCCCTATGGCACATTTTGATTGGCTTTCGCCACAACTTGCAAGAATTTGCCGATCAATTAAGCGGACATTCAACCTATGCCGTTAGGAGAGGTCGCTTGATGGAGCCGCGCCTGCGCTTTTCGCAATCGACAGCGGCGCCGCCTGGGGAATGTGAACGCGTCTGACCATGCCGACTTTTGGAGCCTTGCTTGCGCCTTTAGCGCTGCTGCTTCCTGCAGCTGATGCAGAAGAAGCGCCGCGTTCGGATGCACCGGCTGTTGATCGTGTGGGGCTAACACTCGCTCCGGCGGAAGATCGCGCTTTGCCCGCAGACATCTGGCTGAATACGTTGAGTCCGAATAGCGGCCCAGTGCAGTGGCAAATCCGCATTGAACGCCGATTGATCATCCGTGTCTCACCGCGTCGTCCGGTAACGCGGCAAAATTTGAACGCTCCTACTCCGCGGCCGCAAAGTGAAACCCGCACGGTCGAAAAGAAAATGGGCAAGTGCGTTAAGATGCAGGGTATTGCAGGAGTGCAATCCACCCGCGATAACCGGCTGATGCTGTATATGCAGGATCAGCGAATTATCGCCGCCAGTCTGGAAAAGGCCTGCTCCGCGCGCGATTTCTATTCCGGTTTTTACGTCGAGCCGAGCAAGGATGGCAATCTCTGCATCCGGCGTGACAATTTGCAGACCCGCACGGGCGTGAAATGCAAGCTTAGCGAGCTTCGACAAGTGGTTCGCGAGCCGATCTGAGCCGATCGATAGCTTCGGCCTGCAAAACTGTGCCCTAATTGTCGCGCTTTTATACCGCGTCGCACGGGCGTTTTCTTGACTTTCAGCGCCTCTACCCGCAGAGGCAACACCGATTTTACGGACAGGCAATGGGCTTGTTCGCAATCGGGTCCGCCACCTAGGCGGCCCCCCATTTACCGGATACTCTATGAACTTTGCCGATCTCGGCCTCTCTGAAGACCTATTGAAAGCGGTTGATGCCGCTGGTTACACCGAACCCACTCCGATCCAGGCGGAAGCAATTCCTGCCATTCTGATGATGAAAGACCTCATCGGGATCGCGCAAACGGGTACGGGTAAGACCGCCAGCTTTGTGCTCCCGATGATTGATGTGATGGCCTCTGGCCGCCGCCGCGCGCTAATGCCGCGCTCGCTTATTCTCGAACCGACGCGCGAACTCGCTGCTCAAGTTGCCGAGAATTTCGAGAAGTATGGCGCAAACCACGATTTGAAAATGGCGCTGCTTATCGGCGGCGTACAAATGGGCGATCAGCTCAAAGCGCTAAACGAAGGCGTCGATGTTCTGATTGCCACGCCGGGCCGGCTTATGGATCTGTTTGAGCGCGGTAAGATCCTGCTCAGCGGGTGCGAGTTGCTGGTTATCGATGAAGCCGACCGGATGCTTGATATGGGCTTCATTCCCGATATCGAATTTATCTGCGAAAAATTGCCTGAAAACCGCCAGACGATGCTGTTCTCGGCGACAATGCCGCCGGTTATCAAAAAGCTGGCTGACAAGTTCCTCAGCAACCCTAAGCAGATCGAAGTTAGCCGTGCTGCCAGCACCAATGACAATATCACGGCTTTCAAGATCAATGTCGAACAGCGCAAAAAGCAAGAAACGCTGGAATGGCTGCTCAATAATGATCACGTCGAAACCGCGATTGTTTTTTCCAACAAGAAAACGACCGTGCGCCAGCTTAACAAGGATTTGCAGCGCAACGGCTTCAAAAGCGGCGAGATTCACGGCGATATCGACCAGAATACGCGCCAAAAAGAACTGGAGCGCTTCAAATCGGGCGACATCAATATTCTGGTGGCGTCAGACGTTGCTGCACGCGGGCTCGACATCAAAGGCGTAAGCCACGTGTTCAATTACGACACGCCGTGGCATCCCGATGATTATGTTCACCGGATTGGCCGGACGGGCAGGGCAGGAGCCAAGGGCCGGGCCTTTACCTTCGTGACCAAAGCGGATGCCGAGGCAATCGACAATGTCGAGAAGCTGACCAAAAGCAAGATCGACATATTCGGCAAGGACGATGTGCGGGTTGAGCTTAAGGAAGCTCCCTCAAGCAAGGGTAAACCGCCGCGCAAACCGAAGCCGAAGAAGGATGACGTAGGCGCGCCAAAGCAAGTCCGCGAGGACAAGCCGGAGCGGGATGAAAAACCTGCCAAGGCACCGACGCAGGACCGGCCCAAAAAGGCTCCGAAGCCCGAGAAGACAGAAAAGCCGAAGCAACCACGCAAACGCCGTGACGAGGATAGCGAGCCGGTTCCGCCGGGTGAGTGGAACGGTCCGCAACCCGGTTTTCTGGGCGTCGGTTTTAAGAAGTAATTCGGCCACCGACTTTAGCCAATGTACCCCAGCGAAACAGCCCCGGAACGCTACGCCGATCTGGCGGTCCACGCCGTGAGTTTGATCGGCTTTGGCATCGCGAGCGCAATTTTGCTCCCTATCGCCATGGCGCGCGGCGACGCATTGCTCACAGCGGCGATGGTGATCTATATCGCGGCCATATTCGCTTCGATTTGTGTATCGGCCGCCTATCATCTGTTACCGCATCACCACTTGCGTAAAACACTGCGCAAGTGGGACCATGCGGCGATCTATCCTCTCATCGCCGGTACCTTCAGCCCGCTCTTGATCGTGGCGGGGACCACCAGCGCCTATATTATTATGGCGGTAGTCTGGGCCTGCGCGCTGGTTGGAGTGCTCTTCAAAATATTCGGCAGCAATCTCGACTCGAAATGGTCGCTGGTATCCTATCTCGGGCTGGGCTGGTTCGGCCTGTTCGCGCTGCCCGATTTTTGGTTCGTGCTCTCCGGCATAGCACTGACCGCGCTGGTTCTGGGCGGACTGTTCTACACTGTCGGAACGCTGTTCTATAAGAGCAAGACGCTTAGCTTCCGCTATCCGATCTGGCATATTTTCGGGATGATGGGCGGAGCGTCATTCTTCACCGCGATCTGGATTAGTTTGGCTGGTTGATCGCGCTCAGAAAGTGACGAGCTTCTGTCTATTTGGAACGCTGCTCGTTCGCGCACACCGAGCCCGGTAACTGGCGCACATTGACGTATCTCACTCTTGCGTATAGCTGTATTGCTACGGTAACACACAGGAGTGAGATGAATATGATCAAATTGCACCAATTTCTAACAGCAGCTGCTCTTGCGTACATCGCGACGACTGCAGTGAGGGCGGGCGATAATGCGCCCGCTCCGGCAAAGATCGAACCGGAGTTGATTGAATTTTCATCAGATGGTTTCGCGGGGGCAGGGGCCGAAATGTTACGTTCAGCGCTGGCTGGTGCCCAATTCATCGGAATCGGTGAAGATCATGGATATGCAGGTGCGCCAGCGCTCGTTGCCGCATTCGCTCGAGAGGGGAAGCCTCACGGGTTCGATTACTACGCCATCGAAGTCGGCCCGCATTCTACAGCCTGGCTGCGCGAAAAGCTGCGTTCAAGCGGTGTAGATGGGTACGCCCGAGCGCTCGAAGGACGTCCGTTAGCAATTCCATTCCTCAATTTCCGCGAAGAAGCCGAAGTCGCGGCAGCGTTCACTGCGGATGGCAAGCTATGGGGTATTGATCAAGAATTTATCGGATCGCCAATGATCCACCTCGAATGGTTGGCCGAGCGAGCCGGATCGAATACGGATATTGTGATTGCGCTGTTTGAGAAGGAGAAAGAAGCGTTTGCGGCCGGCAATCAGACAGCTGTGTTAATGGCAACCGCTGATAACGAACGCTGGACGCAGTTGCGTGATATCTTTGCAGCCGATGCCGAAGCGTTAGTGGTAATAGACGAGCTGAAACGAAGCCAGTCTATCTACCGGTCTATCTTTGCCGGACGTGGCCTTGAGAACAACCTCGACCGGGTTGAACTTATTCGTGAGTATTTCCTGTCCTCCTATTCCAGAGCGGCGGCCGGGGATCAGTCGCCGCCCAAAGTCATCTTTAAGATGGGCGCAGTTCATGTGGGTCATGCGACTTCGCCAATGTCGACGTTTGATATCGGCTCGCTCGTGGAGGGCATGGCCGCTGCAAATGGTATGGACGCGCTACACATCGCGTATCTTCCTGTAGGCGGTGAACAGACAGCGATCCGTCCATCAGCCGATGGTGCGTTTACAGTTAAGCCCACAACCCGGGGTGATACACTGCGCGCTTCCCTCGAAGCGGCGGGTGTCAATATGACGGCGTTGGATGAGGGCGATGGGCATTTTGTGATTCCGTTGGAGCCGGTACGCCGTAGCATGGGCAATAAAGGGCTTAGTGAGGCAGACGATATGTTTCGTTTCCTCGTCTTGGGCTTCGATTATCTGGTGACGACCAAAGCTGGTAAGCCTGCCACCCCTCTGGCAACCGAATAGTCGAGCAGGGGCTTCGGCGAGGATGGCTTGGCCGTTCTGTTCAGGTCACCCCTCCGCCACACTCACAAAACTATCAATAACCCGCTTCGTGCCGGCTTGCTCGAAATTGATCTCCAGCTTGTTGCCTTCTTGGCTCATTACTGTGCCGTAACCGAATTTATCGTGGAATACGCGGGCGCCCAGGGCGATGTCGGCGCGGGGTTTGGCGGCGAAGCTGGCGGCGCTGCGGTGGCTTTCTTTCACGCGGTTGGGGGCGGTGTTGTAAGTGCTGCCTAGCGCGCGTTGGAAGCCCGGGCCGCGTGTGTCGCTGCGGGCCTTGCTGACATGCGCGAAGGGATCGTCGCTTTCTGACCAGTTTGCGCGCCATAACGATGCGCCGCCGGTCATGGTCGTTTCCTGATCGATAAACTCGTCGGGCAATTCTTCGATGAAGCGGCTGGGGATCGAGCTGGTCCACTGACCATAAATCCGCCGGTTCGCGGCATGCAGGATCGTGCAGCGTTTGCGCGCGCGGGTGATCGCGACATAGGCGAGGCGGCGTTCCTCCTCCAAGCTGGCAAGGCCGCCTTCGTCAAGCGAACGCTGGGACGGGAACACGCCTTCCTCCCAGCCGGGCAGGAACACATTGTTGAACTCCAACCCCTTGGCCGCGTGCATGGTCATGATGGTAATCTTTTCCTCATCATCGCGCGCGTCATTGTCCATCACCAGACTGACATGTTCGAGGAAATCGCCGAGCGTTTCATATTCTTCCATCGCGCGGGCGAGTTCGGAGAGGTTTTCAATCCGGCCAGCGGCTTCGGGCGACCGCTCAGCCTCCAACATCGCCGAATAGCCGCATTCATCGAGGACGGTGCGGAGCAATTCCGCAGGCGTGACCTGCGGTTCCATCTCGCGCCAGCGAATGAAATCACGCATCAAGGCCGCGATAGTGTTTCCGGCGCGTTTGGGCAGCTCGTCGCTATCGGCCAGTTGCAGCGATGCGGCGGCAAGCGGCATTCCTGCAGCCCGCGCATATTGGTGCATCTTCTCCAGCGTCTTCGCGCCGAGGCCGCGTTTGGGCTGGTTGTAAATCCGCTCGAACGCCAGATCATCCTGCGGCTGCGCGATGACGCGCAGATAGGCGAGGGCATCGCGGATCTCCGCACGCTCGTAGAAGCGGAAACCACCAATGATCCGGTAATTGAGGCCGATCTGAATGAAGCGATCCTCAAACTCACGTGTTTGGTACTGCGCACGGACCAGAATGGCGATCTGGTCCAGCGAAGCGCCTTCGCTTTCGAGCCGTTCGATTTCCTCGCCGACTCGCCGCGCTTCCTCCGGGCCGTCCCATACGCCGACTACGCGGACTTTGTCTCCCTTCGGATGCTCGGTCCACAGCTCTTTGCCGAGCCGCTGGCTGTTGGCATTGATCAGGCCAGATGCAGCGGCGAGAATTTCGGGTGTGGAGCGATAATTCTGTTCCAGCCGGACAACTTTGGCGCCGGGAAAGTCTTTCTCGAATTTCAGAATATTGGCGACTTCCGCGCCGCGCCACGAATAGATCGACTGGTCGTCATCGCCCACGACGCAGATATTCTTGCGCTCCTGCGCGAGCAGGCGGAGCCATAAGTACTGGACTTGATTGGTATCCTGATACTCGTCGACCAGAATGTATTTGAAGCGCTTCTGATACTGCTCCAGAACATCGCGGTGCCCGCGAAAGATATTGAGCACATGCAGCAACAGATCGCCGAAATCGCAGGCGTTGAGCGCTTTCAACCGCTGCTGATAGGTGCGATAGAATTCCTGACCGCGCCCGTTGGCGTAGCTCTCATTCTCTGCAGCATCGAGATCATCCGGGTTCAATCCGCGATTTTTCCAGCGATCAATCAGGCCGGCAAGTTGGCGAGGTGGCCAGCGTTTCTCGTCCAGCTCCGCATCGCGGATGAGCTGTTTGAGCAGGCGCAGCTGATCGTCGGTATCAATGATCGTGTAATTGCTCTGCAAGCCGGCCAGCTCGGCGTGGCGGCGGAGCATTTTCGCACCGATTGAATGGAATGTACCGAGCCACGGCATCCCCTCAACCGCGTCCCCGATATGCCCGCCAACCCGCTCGCGCATTTCGCGCGCGGCCTTGTTGGTAAAGGTCACGCACAAAATCTCGCTCGGCCATGCTTTGCGCATTGCCACCAGATGCGCGAGGCGAGCGGTCAACGCGGCAGTCTTACCCGTTCCCGCACCGGCTAGCATCAGCACCGGCCCCTCTGTAGTCAGCACCGCATCCTTTTGCGGCGTGTTCAACCGCGCGGCATAGGCCGGGATCTCGCCGTTATTATCAGACGCAGAAGGAATTGTAGCACCGGTCATAGTAAGCGTGAACAACTAGGGAACATAAGTCTGCCCTGCAAGCGGCATCTGCCTGTGCTGAGGCCAATTCTCGCTTTGGCCGGTTTTCTGCACAATCGCCGCTTTGACGAGGCTGGTTTGCGCCTAGTTGCGGCGCTTGCTGTTGCCCTTTGAAAGTCCGCCCAGCACATAGGGATCACCTTGAGAAAGGTTGGGTCGCGTTCGTCGCGCAGGGTACTTCAAAGGAGAATACCATGCGTAAATACACCCTCTCTGCCACCTGTGCTGTTGGCACATTGCTGGCATTTCAATCAGCGCCGTTATTGGCGCAAGATCAGGCATCGCCCCCACCGGGCGAGGAAGCGCCTGCCATGCCTGAGCCGCCTCCGCATCAACTGACGCCGGATGAGCAAGCCGTGTTTGACGGCTGGTCGCCTGAACAACAGGCGGGCTATGCCATGTGGCCGGGCGATGTGCAGACTTATTATTGGAGTTTGCCGGTTCCACGTCAGAATATGTTCTGGCGGCTAACCGATAATGACAAGATTGCCCTCGCGAAGATGGAGCCTGTGGATCGGGCCGCCGCGTGGGAGATGGTAGAGAAGCGCCTGCAAGATGATGCAGGGGCAGCGCCGAAACCGTCAGACGAGATGCCCGCCGGGTCGTAACCGAGGGCTAACTGTCGGCCGCCGCGTTGTCTCCTGGTCCTTCCTCGGAAAGACGAAGCAGATGAAGCTTCGCTTTCCCGACGCGGCGGTCGGCCACCACTTCAAGTTTCCGGATTGAGACGTCTTCGTTTGCGCTTGTTTCGAGCGCGATCCATGTCGCGGGGTCTATCCAACCGAGCCGGTTCATCTTATCGAGCGCGACCGAGCCTGCGCCGGTTTCGTATGGTGGATCAAGGAGGATCAGATCGAGTGGTTGCTTTGCGGGGCCAAGCCCCATTGCTGAGCCTGCGCGGACATCACTGCGGGATCGTGCATCGAATGTAGTGATATTGGCGCGGATGCTTTTCAGCGCATATTCTTCCTGCTCGACAAACAGGCAGTGGGCAGCGCCGCGCGACAAAGCCTCAAGCCCGAGCGCGCCCGAGCCTGCGAAAAGATCGGCTACCGACAGGCCTTCAAACGACCCCAAGCGGCTGGTGAGCATGCTAAAAAGAGTCTCGCGTGTGCGGTCGCCGGTAGGGCGCGTCGCATCGCCTTTGGGCGCCGTCAGCTTCCGCCCGCGCCATTCGCCAGCGATAATTCTCATCGCTTGCTCTGCGCCCGCAGCGTTTGTTTGCGGTAGCGTTCGACATCGTTCTGCGGGACTTCGATCGCGAGACCGCGCTTAATATCGCCCAGACTGAACGGACCATATTCGGTACGCATCAGGCGGTTCACTTCCAGTCCGAGATATTCCAGCACATTGCGCACTTCGCGGTTTTTGCCCTCGGTGATGGTCATTTCGATCCACTGGTTGCGGCCGGTTTTGCGTTCCATATTGGCGTTGATCGGGCCGTAACGGACACCTTCGATGGTGATGCCGTCCATCAGATCTTCGAGCTGGCTTTGCGTGACATCGCCGTAAGCGCGCGCGCGGTAGGTGCGCGGAATAGCGTTGCTGGGCAGTTCCATCGCGCGTTTCAGCTCGCCATCATTGGTCATCAGCAGAAGACCCTCGGTGTTAATATCGAGGCGGCCAATCGGCATCACGCGCGGCGCGTCTTTGGGCAACGCATTTACCAACGCATCATAGATCGTGCCGCGACCGCTGAAATCGCGTTCTGCGGTCAACAGACCGGCTGGTTTGTGGAAGCAGAAGATGCGCGCTGGTTGCGGTTTGCCAACAGGCTTTCCGTCAACCGTTACGCCGTTGAGGTTGGGGATGATGGTCGCGGGCGTATCCAGCACCTTCCCATCAATGGAAATCCGCCCGGCTTCGATCATCCGTTCGACTTCGCGGCGGCTGGCGATACCAGCACGGGCGAGCAATTTTGCGATACGCTCGCCCTCGGGGCGGCCTTCTTGACGGGGAGGGTTTGTGGTCATGGCGCGCCGTTACGCCTTCAGCCCACTTCACTCAAGGATTTACGTTTAGCGCTTGCTGCACCGTTTCATGGAAGCGCAGAATACCGGTTTCGAGATTGCCAAGCGTCAATTGGGAGATAGCTCCTGTCGAAAGCCCCTGCTGGCCTAACTCCGCAGCACGAAAATCTTCACTTGCGAACACGCCGCCGTCGAGGAGTTTCCAGCTGCGATCCCAATGGTCACGCGCTTTGTCGGTCTTGGGTTCCTCCGGGATCAGCATGAAGTCTTCGACCACCGTATGATCATGCGCGTCGGGCATCAGCACCATCACATTTACATAGTCAGGACTGGGGATGATAATCGTCGCGGGAAGCAGTTGATAGGCAAAGGTTATCACGCGGCGCATCGCTGCCATGTCGGTCAGATCAATGCCCTCCAGTTCCTCCAACCGGCCCACGGCAGAGCGGGCATGAGGACCGATCATATCACCCGCGGTGATGCCGTCTTTGAAGAACGGACCAATGGTTTTCGCGTGGAGGCGGGTGACGTGATAGCTTTCTAGGAAGGCATCCATGATGAGCTTCCAATTGCCGTTAACCTGATGCGTTTTGCGGCGATAGAGGAACAGATCGTCCATTCCGAATGCGGCAAAGTCCTCGCCCAGCATCTTGGCAAATGTGAAGTCGGCCTCCTCGACGGGGGCGAACCAGATCAGGCCGCCCGCCTCACAGCTTGGCAATTCGATCAATGAGTTTTCGGATTTGTCGAGGCCGGGAAATGTTTCGGGACGGGGTAGCGCGAGCAGTTTGCCGTCCAGCTTGTACGTCCACGCGTGGTATGGGCAAACGAGACGCTTGGCGCACTGGACATCCTCGCCTTCAACCAGCCGAGTTCCGCGATGGCGGCAGACATTGAGGAAGACATGAACGTCTCCAACGGCATCGCGTGTAATGAGCAAGGGCCGCCCCGTATCATCATGCGGTACCACCACGCCCGCCTCGGGTAGCAACGCTGACGGTGCGATAACCTGCGGCATCCGGTCGAACAGAGCTGCTTTCTCCCGCTGCCAATGATCGGGATCGGTATAAACCGATGCGGGCACATGCGTGATGCCCGCGTCATTGCGCGTGTCTTCCCGTGCGATGGCTTCGGCCAGCGCCAATTGTCCGCTAGTCGGGCGCAAATTGTGGGGAACGGATTTGCTGGGGATGATTGGGGTCTCGTTCATCAAACACTTCCTAAATCACGCGATCACGTTACTGTTGCATGAAATAGCACGGATACAAAGAGGACGGGGATATATGGCTGACGCAGCCGCTAAGGGTAAACCGGGTTGGCGCGTGGTGCTGACCGCGCTGCGCCAGCGCAAGACAGCCTATATGTTACTGTTCGGTTTTGCCGCCGGACTTCCTTACGCGCTTGTGCTTGGTACACTTTACGCCTGGCTGTCCGATAGCGGCGAGATCGACTTGGAAACGATGGGCGTATTTTCGCTGGTCGGCCTCGCTTATGCGTTTAAATTCCTGTGGTCCCCCGCGCTTGATCGGGTGGACATTCCGGTTCTAAAGAAACTCGGCAAGCGCAAACAATGGATTGTTACCGCCCAGTTACTCATCGGAGCAGCTCTAACCTCGCTCAGCTTCATCGCTCCGACAAATGAGACAATCGGTATCTTCAGCTTGCTTGCCGGCCTTGCAGCCTTTGCCAGCGCCACCCAGGACGTTGTGATCGATGCATGGCGGGTGGACGTGGCGGATGATGTCGCGACGATCGATATTCTCTCCACAGTCTACCAGATGGGCTACCGGATAGCCGCGCTTGTGGGCGGTGCTTTCGCATTATTCCTTGCGGAGCGGACCGACTGGCCGACGGTCTATCTGAGCATGGGCGCGCTTATGCTGATCGTCGGTTTTGCAGGTCTGTGGGCGCCGGATGCGGATGCCACGGCGCTGGAGGCAACGGGCGATGAAGATAGCGCGGATCCCTACGGGTTACGCAAATCCGGCCAATTAGTGCCGGGTTTGCGTGCATGGTCTTTGGCTGCCGTCGGTGTGCTGTGGGGCTGGGCGTTGATAACGGTCGGCGTTTTTATGGTTCGCTCGCTTTCGAGCAATCCCGACACGCGGCCAGACTCGGTTGAATTCATTTCGACGATGGGGCCTTTGATTGTTGTGGCCACGGTTGTCGTGCCTTCGATCATTGCAGCTTGGCTGGTAAGGCAAGAGCGCAACGGCACCAATTTGCTGACCGAAGCGGCCCCCGCAAAGACCAGTGCCGACCGCGCGATGGATCACCTCTACCGCGCGCTGGTGCTGCCACTGACGGACCTGATCGGGCGGCTTGGCTGGGCCATGATTATCGTTATTGCATTGGTTCTGACCTATCGCATCACCGATGCGATATGGGGCAGCTTTGCCTATCCGTTTTACCTAGGTGAGTTGCAATACACCAAGGACGAGGTGGCGGTAGCGTCCAAGTTCTTCGGCGTCGGTGCGTTACTGGTCGGGCTTGCGCTGGGCGGTTACCTGCTGACTGCAATCGGGCGAATGCTCACGCTGACGCTCGGCGCGTTTTTCGCAGCTGTGACAAACCTTCTCTACGCCGATCTGGCGCGGGGCGGAGCGGTGATGCAGGCAGTGGCCGACAATTCTGGCTTTACGTGGCTCGTGTCCCAGATGGGCGGCGATCCCGCGCTGGCAAAGTTGATGATGGCGATCGCCGGAGAGAATATCGCGGTTGGAGTTGCAGGGGCGGCGTTCGTGGCCTATTTGTCGAGCATCGTCTCCAAAGGATACAGCGCGGTGCAATATGCGCTTCTGTCCTCACTGACCCTGCTGGTCGGGACATTAGGTCGGGGCGCACTTGGCCAGATGATCGAGGAGCGCGGCTATTTCGATGTGTTCATCCTGACGACGCTAATCGGCATGTTCGCTGTGGTGCTTTGTATCGTTGAATGGATACGGCAAGCCCGTTTAGGCAAGGCAGCAGGCGTGGTGGCTCCTGAGGTCGCGGCCACTCAGAAAGCGTCCTAGTCCGGAATTTCGTCGTTCAGCCGCAGAACCTCGCCCGCAAGGTACAGTGAGCCCGCGATCAGGATCGTATAGTCGTCTGACGGAACGTTTAGCAGCGCTTCCTCAATATTATCGCGCGCCACTGCATCGGGTCCAAATGCTGTTGCATGATGGCTGTCATGGTTTGGAACCGGTACGACCTGAAGCGATTGCACGCGGCCTTCCAGCGGGTCGAGCAAAGCGCGCGGGTCTTTGTTGTCGAGCATCCCGATAATGAGATGGACTGGCTCGTCAAAAAACTCGGCAATCGCGTGTCCGGCGCTCGGGTTGTGACCGCCATCCAGCCAAATATCGTGCTCATCAGCGAGAACTGTCAACGGGCCTGGCGCAAGCAACTGCATCCTAGCTGGCCAGCGCACCTTGCGGACGCCCGCCATGAAAGCACTGTCGCCAACCCCGATTTTGGTCTGGGCTTGAAGCATGTCTCGAGCTAGCGCGGCGTTGAGAATCTGATGTTTGCCCATCAGCACGATGTTGGCAAATTCATCATCCTGTCTCTCCCTAACTCCTTGCCCATCAACGCTAAAGAAGGCTTGCTCGGCGATAATCGATTGCGAGTGCTCGTGCAAAACCGCTCCGGTAGAATTTGCGATTTTTCGGATTACATGTCTGGCTTCTGACGGATACTGGCTTGTCATGACGACCAACGGCACGCCCTTCTTGGCAATTCCCGCCTTCTCGAACGCAATCCGCGCTATTGGCTCTTGCGGCACACCGTCCTCGGGCGCGAGCAGGAAGCGTTCGTGATCAATTCCGAGCGCTGCGATACCGCAGGCTGCCAGCACATCGGGTTTTAGCACATTGGTCGCATCGAACCGTCCGCCAAGACCCACTTCGACCACACAGGCATCGGCCGGAATGCGCGCGAATTCGGTGAATGCAGCAGCGATCGTCACTTCGAAAAAGCTGGGATTCAGGCCCTCAGCCGCATCCAGTACTTCCTCAAGCAATTCTGCCAGACGAGCATCTTCGATCAGCTTGCCCGCTACCCGAATACGCTCGTTATAGCGGACCAGATGCGGGCTGGTGGTGACGTGAACGGTCTTGCCATCAGCCTCCAACATCGCTCGCAGGAATGCACAGACGGAGCCTTTGCCGTTCGTTCCGGCAACGTGGAAAACGGGCGGCAGCCGGTCTTGCGGATCGCCCAATCGCGCGAGCAACTTGCGTACAGTATCAAGGCCCATGCGCCCTTCGGGCAGTGACAGTTTTGCAAGCCGGTCAAGCTGGGCCTGTACCGCTGGATCGGAAGATGTGCCGAAGTCTTTCACTTCTTTGCCCCCTCCTTTTTAAAGGATGGGGTTGGGGGTGGTTCCGGCGCACACGTGTCGTTCGAGCTAAAGCACCTCCCTGCTGCGACTAGGTTCACTGCGTTCTCCAAGTCTCGCTATCCCTCCTCTATAGAAGAGGGAGGTGTATTAGCTAAGCCGCCTTTTCGCCCTTTGGCTCGCCCTGTAAAAAGTCGAGCAGATTGGCCAGAGTATCGCGCAATTCGTGGCGGTGAACGACCATATCGACCATGCCGTGCTTGCGCAGATATTCGGCGCGTTGGAAGCCTTCGGGCAATTGCTCGCGGATAGTGTCCTGGATCACGCGCTGTCCGGCAAAGCCGATCAAGGCGCCGGGCTCTGCGATATGGATATCGCCGAGCATTGCATAGCTTGCGGTTACGCCGCCCGTGGTCGGGTCGGTCAGCACCACGATGTAGGGCAGGCCGGCCTCGTGCAGGCGGCGGGTCATCACGGTCGCTTTGGGCATTTGCATCAGGCTGAGAATGCCCTCCTGCATCCGCGCCCCACCTGCCGCTGTTACCACGATGTAAGCGCACTTGCGGGTCAAGGCGCGTTCAGCGCCAGCGCAGAACGCGGTACCCACGGCCATACCCATTGATCCGCCCATAAAACCGAAATCCTGTACGCCGACCACCGCGTCGCGGCCCTCGATCTGGCCCGAACCGACGCTGAAGGCATCGCGGTGCGGGTTTTTGGCGCGCGCTTGTTTCAACCGCTCGGTATATTTCTTTGAATCTTTGAACTTCAGCGGGTCTTCCTGAACCTCAGGCTGCTCCAGCATGTCAAAGCCGATATCGAGCAACTGCTTCAGACGCTCATCAGCGCCGATCCGCCCGTGATGGTCACAGCGCATGCAAACCTGCTGATTTTCCTCATATTCCTTGGCGAACAGCATCTCCTGACAATTGGGGCATTTGACCCACAGATTGTCATTGGTTTCGCGCTTCGACTGGAAGGGGAGCGAGTTGCGGACGCGGGTAAGCCAGTTCATTTCTAAAGCCTATTCTATTTTTGTCGTCATTGCGAGAAGCGAAGCGACGAAGCAATCCAGAATGGCAGAGCGCTTTGCTCTGGATTGCCGCGGCGACTGCGTCGCCTCGCAATGACGGTTATATTACCGTGCGTTGTGTACTGCATCGGCAAGTGCCGAAGTCAGCTCCTTTAGCGCAGCCGGGGCATTATCGCCATGCTGTTCGACCAATTCCACCAGGGCAGAGCCTACCACGACGCCATCGGCGACTTTGGCAATGGCGCTGGCTTGCTCGGGCGTGCGAACGCCGAAGCCGACCGCGATCGGTAGATCAGTGGCGGCTTTTAGCTTGGCGACGGCATCTTCGATGGATGCGGTGGCCGCCTGCTGCAATCCGGTGATGCCTGCGACCGAGACATAATAGACAAACCCGCCCGACCCCTCGAGCACCTGCGGCAAACGCGCGGCATCGGTGGTGGGTGTGGCCAGCCGGATTGGCGCAACCCCTTTGGCGCGCAGGGCAGGGCCAAGCGCAGCATCTTCCTCGGGCGGAATATCGACGCAGATTACGCCATCGACACCGGCACGCTCGCATTCCTCCGCAAACCACTCAGGCCCGCGCCGGATCATCGGATTGGCATAGCCCATCAGAATCAGCGGAACGTCCGGGTGCCGCAGCCGGAACTGTTCAGCGATGGCAAAGATATCAGCCGTTGTCGTCCGTTTCGCCAGCGCGCGGAGGTTTGCCTTCTGGATCGCAGGCCCATCGGCCATCGGATCGGTGAAGGGCATGCCAAGCTCGATCACATCCGCACCGCCTTCGACGAGAGCGTCCAGATTCGCCGCGGTGTTTCCATCGCCAGCGGTGAGAAACGCAACGAGTGCGGGCGAAGAGAAGGCAGAGGAGATGCGGTTGGATTGGGTCATTTATTCTCGTGAAGTCCTACAGGATGGAACACATGGAACACAGTTCTAGAGTAAAAAAGTTCGTTGGTTGCGGGTGGGGATTTTCGGGCAAATTGCGCTGATTGAGTACGTGGGTTTCATCGATACGCATATGCACTAAAATTGAGATGTAGGACAGAACGTATGCATCACCAGCTAAGCCCCCTCACCTTTAGGGGAGGGGGTTGGGGGAGGGGAATACCCCATCTCTAAAACAATCTCGGTCAAACGTTCCCAAACTCCATCCATATTCGACAACACATCGGAGTTTGTAAATCGAAACCCCAATTTCGCCGCCCGGCCTCTATCGTCACCCCGGCCTCTGAGCAGGGGTCCCGCTGCCTTCTGCTCTGCGCCGGAAGAAGCTGGATTCCCGATCAAGTCGGGGATGACGGTTGAGGGAGTGTTAACTTGGATTGAGATCATAACCTCGGTTCTCACCACGTCCACGCCGCCACCCCAATTGCAGTTTTTGCGGTCGTCAAGGCTTGCGGTAGGCCGACTGCCAAAGACCGAAACAAATTCCCGTGAAGGCGCTTACAAAAATCGCTTCGCTTAAGCTTTGCTCAAAACTCGGAACCCACCACATATATGCTAGCCGAATGCCTAAAAAGAGTAGGAAAAACATAAACCCTTGTTTCAGGGCAAGCCATGGTCGCAGCCTTAATTGTCCGCGTTTAAGGCGAATAATTGCGCTAACACCCAATAGCGCAAAACCTCCGAAAAAGAACAATAGGGCAGTTGTAATCAGCCAGTCGTTTTTGACGCCGAAGACCGACGCGATCAACGCCAAAGCCAGTCCGATCATGGCCAAAGCCCATCCAAGGCGTCTCAGGTCGATATTCATATCATCATGCCCGCATTCTCATTCCCGGGAAAACGAGGGGGTGAAGCCGCCCGAAGATAATCCAGCTTCTTCTTTCCAAGCCAGAAGTAAGCTGGATCCCCGATCAAGTCGGGGATGACGGTTGTCAGGGAGTTCGCTCCGAAAGATGTCACGACTTCGGTTTCCACCACGCCCACGCCACCAGTCCGATTGCGGCTACGAACATTATGAATGCAGGCCATGCGTAATAGTCTCCCGGATACCTGCCCCAGCCGTAACAATCATAGATACAGTCTGGCGGGGAAATCACGCCAAACTTGTCTTGTATCGCTTGCTCGTCATGAGCTGCCCAAGCAAAGAACCAATCTGCTGATCGAGTAAAGTGAAGTATCGTCAAGATCGCTGACGCCATCAAAAGCGGCAGGGACAGAAGAAGTCGCCAATCGCGCCTCAAATCTCCACCCCAAGCGCCTCTGCCACGGTGAAGATATCCTTGTCGCCGCGCCCGCATAGGTTCGCGAGGATGATCGCATCGTCCGGCATTTCCTTCGCCACTTTCGCCACTGCCGCAATCGCATGGCTTGGCTCCAAAGCGGGGATAATGCCCTCGGTACGGCACAGGAGTTGGAAGCCTTCCAGCGCCTCTTTGTCGGTCACGGCAGTGTAATCCACACGGCCGCTTTCTTTCAGCCAGGCGTGTTCGGGGCCGATGCCGGGATAGTCGAGGCCCGCGCTGATCGAGTGGCCTTCGGTGATCTGGCCATCCTCGTCCTGCAGCAGATAGGTTTTGTTTCCGTGGAGCACGCCGGGGGCGCCGCCCATGAGGCTGGCGGCGTGTTCGTCTCCATCGAGGCCGTGGCCCGCTGCCTCCACGCCGAGCATTTTTACATCGGGATCATCAAGAAACGGGTGGAACAGTCCGAGCGCGTTCGATCCCCCGCCAATACAAGCGACCAGCAAGTCTGGTAGGCGGCCCGTGCGATCCAGCATCTGCGCGCGCGCCTCTTTGCCAATAACGCTTTGGAAATCGCGGACCATTTCGGGGTAGGGATGCGGGCCAGCAGCGGTGCCGATAATGTAGAAGGTGTCATGCACATTCGCGACCCAATCGCGCAGCCCCTCATTCATTGCATCCTTAAGCGTCGCGCCGCCGCTGGTGACGGGGACAACTTCCGCGCCGAGCAGCTTCATGCGGAACACATTGGGCGATTGCCGTTTCACGTCCTCGGCCCCCATATAGATCACGCAGGGCAGGCCGAAGCGTGCGCAGACGGTGGCTGTGGCCACACCGTGCTGGCCCGCGCCGGTTTCGGCGATAATCCGCGTCTTGCCCATGCGGATCGCAAGCAGGATCTGCCCGATACAATTGTTGATCTTATGCGCGCCGGTATGGTTGAGCTCGTCGCGCTTAAACCACACCTGTGCCCCTCCGACAGCCTCAGTCAACCGTTCGGCGAAATAGAGTGGACTGGGGCGGCCGACATAATGTTCAAGCAGATCGTCGAATTCTGCCTGAAATGCAGGGTCCGCCTGGGCAGCACGATATTCGCGCTCCAGATCGAGGATCAGCGGCATTAAGGTTTCGGCTACATAGCGCCCGCCATAATCGCCAAAATGGCCATTATCGTCAGGTTGGGTGCGGTAGGAATTAGGGGCGTTCATGGGACCCGATTGGCAGAGCTCAGCTGGCCTGTCCAGCGGTCACTTTGATTACAATTCTGTATCTCCAATTAACGTATAGTTGCATTAATGCGACATATTCAAAAATGTATCCTTTCGTGAAATTTGTCAGTTGAAGTTCAGGTTTGAGGGCCGACATAATTCCCCACGCCGTTCACCCCCTTTACCCGGACGGTTTGAATTGAAAGGAATTTTCTATGCGTAAGATTGGACTTACACTCACCGCTGCGGCGATTGCCGTTGTTGGCGCAACACCAGCTTTGGCGCAGGATAGCGATGACGCTACTGGCGCGCGCGTGGCTATCATCACCGGTATCGACAGCGTCAATATCGAAGACGGAAGCGAAGAAGACATCCTCTACGGCGTTACCGCAGGATACGATTTCGATCTTGGCGGCGCAGTGGTCGGTATCGAAGCCGAATATGCCGATTCTTCGGTCGGCGCTAGCGACACGAACGTCCTGATCGCTGGTGACCGTGTCGAGATCGGTGCGGAGCGTGATCTGTATGTTGGCGTTCGCGTCGGCGCATCGCTTGGCGGCGGCGGCATCGTCTATGCCAAAGGTGGCTACACCAATGCCCGTATCGGCAGCGAATATGATGATGGCACCACGCTGGTAGAGCTTGCCGATGATCTCGACGGATTCCGTCTGGGCGTTGGTGCAGAATTCCCCTTGGGCGAATCGGCATTTGTTCGCGGCGAGTATCGCTACAGCGACTATGGTGAACTCCGCATCGGCGGCGCGTTGACCGGGCTTGACCTATCGCGCCATCAAGGTGTTGTGGGTGTTGGCTTCAAATTCTAAGAAACGCTTGAATCACGATCGGGAAGGGCGGCTCTTTTAGGCCGCCCTTTTCCGTTTGTGTCGTGAGCGCCAGCACATTCGTGATACAGTCCGCCCGAAGTGGCGAAATTGTCACAATCAAATTCGTTCAACTTCTTTGGCATTCAATTTCGTTGCACTTTCAGACGGGCGAGATAACTTGTTTTTCTTGAATGGCCGAGACGGCTATTGAAAAAGGAATTTATTTCATGCGCAATTTTGCAATTATAGTGGCTGCTGCAACGGCAGCCTTCGCCTCGCCAGTATTCGCACAGGACAGCGACGGCGCAAATGGAGAAGTCCGTGTTGAAGGGCGTACCGGTATCCTCATCGGTGGCGGCGATTCCGACTTTTTCGGCGGTATTGGTGCCGGCTATGATTATGATTTCGGCAAGGGCGGTTTTATGGGTATCGAAGCCTCCGCAGACAAGATATTTGCTAACAACACCCGCGTGACCGTAGGCGGCAGTGCCCGCCTTGGGGTGGTTACCGAAGGTGGAGGCAAGCTGTACGTGGCCGGCGGTTATCAGACCAAGCCATGCGCTACATGCGGCGATGCTTGGAGCGTTGGCGGCGGTTTCCAAGTTCCGTTTGGCGAGAGCCTTTACGGAAAGATGGAATATCGCGAATTCCTAGCGAATGGTGGCAACCCCAACTACCGTGGCGTCGCAGTCGGGCTCGGAATGCGTTTCTAAGCTTCCAGATCAAATCTAATACGGGAAGGGCGGCTCTTTTGGGCCGCCCTTTTCGATTCAGGCGGCGCGAACTGCCTCACAGAATGCTCTAATTTTTGCCTCGTCTTTGACGCCTGGTGCGCTCTCTACACCCGATGACGTGTCGACCAGCCCCGTACCGGTTTGCCTGATCGCTTCCGCTACATTGTCGGGAGTAAGACCTCCGGCAAGACCCCATGGCATCTGATGGTCGAATTCGGTCAGCAAGCTCCAGTCGAAGCTCGTGCCTGTACCTCCGGGTAGCGCCTTAGCCGGGGCATCAAACAACAGCCGGTCGACTTTACCGTCATAACGGGCAGATTTTGCGAGGGTTGGTGCGTCTTTGACTCCCAGCGCTTTCCACACCTCCAGCTTCAACTGGTCACTAACCAGAGCGCACCATTCGGGTGTTTCATTGCCGTGGAACTGGATCACATCGGGCTTCACAGCCTCTATTGCGCGCGATGTAGTCTCGATGTCGGCATTGACGAGCAATAGAACTGCCTTCGCTCTCCCGCGCGCCATCGCCCTCAGCCGGGATGCATCGGGCAATGCAATATGGCGCGGGCTGGGCTCGAAATATACAAGCCCGATATGCGTTGCGCCTGCATCAAGAGCTGCGCTCATTGCTTCGGAGGTGGTGATTCCGCAGATTTTGATTTGAGTGGTCATCAGAAGTGAGCACTTAGACGACCAAATACGCAAGACAAGGGGGCCGAGGCTTGCAGGTTCACAGGAAAGTAGGCAACAACAAAGACATATACATTCTCGGGGTGCTAATGACAAACTGGATACCAAGGGCCTTCATCGTTTTTTTTGCTACACTGATTTTGGCGGCCTGCGGTGTTCAGGAAAATATCGAAGAAGGACAAACCGAAGTCCGGAACTTCCAGTTTCACTACGATGCCCGCGAATTTGAGGATATATGGGCTCGGTCGTCTTCAAAGATGAAGAAGGCGATCAAGAAAGAGGATTTCCTCGACTTGCTTGCCAATATCAGGCGGATACTTGGGAAGAATGTGGAAAGCACCCAGTCCGGTTGGAAACTGGAGAAAGTGCCGCAAGGGAATTTCCTGGTAATCACAATGCAAACGCAATTCGAGCGCGGCACAGGCGTAGAGATATTTACATTGGAACGGGTTGGCGACATCATCAAAGTGGCAGGGTATCACGTGGATTCGCCGGACATGATGCGCACACTTTTGCGCGAGTCATCCGAGAACAGAGAAGGCGCAAACGTTGAATTAATCGATGATGTCGATCCGGAATAGATCGCGCGAAGGCAGGTTGGGCGTTGCGATATCAGTCATGTGCTAAAGCTCCTTTGCCAACTTCAACGTACGCTCAATCGCATCGCGGTCTTCGGCGGTCGAGTTGCTCATGGCAATGACGCTGGCATCTGGAAATGCGGTTTCAAAGTTACGAACCGCCTGTGCGTAATAGTCTGTGTTCGCGTCTTTCAAATTGCCAAGCGATTTGGCGTCTGATCCCTTTATCAAGCCTCCTGCGAACGCGACAGATGTGCCCATAACGCCGACTGTTATGTTATCGGTAGTATGGCCGGGCCCCGGATAATAAAGGCGCAGCGGCGCAAGGGACATATCCTCCGGGTTTCTCGCCCATCCGTCACCATCAAATATCAACTTGTTCTGCGCCGGCGTTAGCTGTTTGTCCGGCGCGATACGGTTGGTCATCGGATGCGCATAGGTGGCGACACCGGCGCTATGCAGCGCATCAATGCCGCCCATGGCATCGCTATGCGCATGAGTGATCACTGCGGCGCGGATAGGGCGGTTCAGCTCACTCGCGGCCCATGCGATGATCACATCGGTCTGGGACGCAGTCCAGCCCGTGTCTACCAATATGGATGTGTCACCGTGCACCACGATCAGCCCGTTAGATGGCACCGCGCCGAAGCCCGGCAGATCAAGGTAAGATGTATGTTGCCAGACGGTCGGAGCAAGCTGCTGGAAACTTAGCCCCGCAAAACGGATGATATCGGCGCGCTCGGCCTCTTGGATGGCTATAGAGGGGCGTATTTCGCGATAGGTGCAGCCTGTCACCGCAAGCGTGGCAGCAAAGAGAATCGCCGAAAACAAGCTGTGCGCCATACGCTTCATATCGATATTTCACCGGATGGTGGGATCACATAGGTAGCCACTGCTGCGGTCATTCCGAGAGCCTTGTTACAGCGTCGCTTCGATGTCCCGCGCTGCCTGCACCGGATCGGCTGCGCGGCTGATTGGCCGTCCGATGACCAGCACACTGGCCCCGTCATCGCGAGCCTTGCGCGGGCTAACGACGCGTTTCTGGTCACCTGCTGCGCTTCCTGCCGGGCGCAGGCCGGGGACGACGAAGAAACCATCTTTCCATTGCTTGTGCGCAGCGGCGACTTCCTGGCCGGAGCAGACGATGCCGTCGATGCCCGAGTCATGCGCGAGTTCGGTCAGGCGCATAACGTGGTCATGCGGTGTACCGCCAACGCCGGTCCGCACGAGATCGCGTTCGTCGAGGCTGGTGAGCATCGTGACTGCGACAACCTTGGTATGTTCGCTGGCTGCGGCTTTCGCGTCTTCCAACATAGCGCGACCGCCGCTGGCGTGAACTGTGACGATAGAGGGTTCCAGCACATGAATCGCCTGCATTGCGCCCGCGACCGTATTGGGAATGTCGTGCAGTTTCAGATCGAGGAAAATCGGTAGTCCGACTTGCGCGATTTCATGGACGCCATGCGATCCGTGCGCACAGAAGAATTCGAGGCCGAGCTTTACTCCGCCGACATGCGCTTTGACCTTTTCCGCAAGGGCTTTGGCCGCCTCCAGCTGCGGCAGGTCCAGCGCGACATAGACCGGATTGCTCATGGTTGGCTCGATGGAGTTGGCGTTGGTTTTAGTTTCTCAGCGGAGTCGGGCGATTCAACAGATGTTGGGTCAACGGGTGTTGGAGCGGATTGTACAGGCGGCGATACAGCGGCAGCATGTGCGGCGTTCTCAAGTGTCTTGATCCGGCGGTTAAGGCGCCATTTCACGCCGCGATGGAACAGCCACATAGGCAGGAAGCCTGCGAGAAAGAACACGATGGCGATGAACCCGACTGGCCAGTCGAACAGGATGCTCTTGCCACCTTCGCGCGGCCAGATGATCACATTGTGGGATTCGCCCCAGTTCACATAGACAAAGATCGTTACCACCACCGCCAATATGATCCACAGGATGGTACGAACGATTCTCATTGCGTTACTCCGTTAGCGTTGTGGGGATGCTAGGCGGGTTGTCTTGCGAAGTGAAGGGCACGACTCGCGGTGCCGACTTCACGGCAGTGTCGTCAGCCAAACACGCGCGCGAAAATCGTGTCGACTTGCTTGAAATGGTAATCGAGATCGAACTTCGATTCGATGTCCTCGACCGACAATGCGGCGGTCACTTCCTGATCCGCTTTGAGCAAATCCAGCAGCGCGACCGCACCGTCGGATTCCCATACTTTCATCGCGTTGCGTTGGACGAGCCGGTACGCATCTTCGCGGCTGACACCGGCCTGCGTTAGTGCGAGCAGCACACGTTGGGAATGAATCAGACCGCCCATTCGGTCCATGTTTTTCTGCATACGTTCGGGATAAATGAGCAGCTTATCGATCACGCCGGTAAGACGCCCCAGCGCAAAGTCGAGAGTGATTGTGGCGTCGGGTCCGATGAAGCGCTCGACCGAAGAGTGCGAGATATCCCGCTCGTGCCACAGAGCGACGTTTTCCAGAGCAGGCACCGCATAACCACGGATCATCCGGGCTTGGCCGGTGAGATTCTCGGTCAAGATCGGATTGCGCTTATGCGGCATTGCCGAACTGCCTTTTTGCCCGGGAGAGAAATATTCTTCCGCTTCAAGCACTTCGGTGCGCTGAAGATGGCGGACTTCGACCGCGACACGCTCAATTGAGCCAGCGATCACGGCCAGGGTCGAGAAAAACATCGCATGGCGATCACGCGGAATGACTTGCGTAGAAATCGGCTCGATGGCCAGCCCCAGCTGCTCCGCGACATGTGCTTCGACGCTGGGGTCGATATTGGCGAATGTGCCAACCGCGCCGGAGATCGCGCAGGTGGCGATTTCTTCGCGTGCAGCGATAAGACGTGTTTTGCAGCGATCAAACTCGGCATAGGCCTGCGCCAGCTTCAAGCCGAAGGTCACCGGCTCAGCGTGGATGCCATGGCTGCGGCCGATGGTGGGCGTGTATTTGTGCTCCTCCGCGCGGCGTTTAATCGCGGCGAGCAGCAGATCGAGGTCTTCCAGCAATATGTCCGCAGAGCGGGCCAACTGGACCGCGAGCGTGGTGTCGAGTACGTCCGAGCTGGTCATGCCCTGATGCATGAAGCGGGCTTCGTCACCGACTTGCTCGGCTACCCATGTCAGGAAGGCGATCACATCATGCTTGGTTACCGCTTCGATGGCGTCGATAGCAGGCACGTCGATGACCGGATCAGTCGCCCACCAATCCCACAGCGCTTTCGCCGCACTTTCCGGAACTACGCCGAGTTCGCCCAGTTTCTCGGTTGCGTGTGCTTCAATCTCGAACCAGATTTTGTAGCGCGCTTCCGCCTCCCAGATGGCAGACATTGCGGGGCGGGCATAACGCGGGACCATGGGATACTCCGGAGGTGATTCTGTTCGGTGCTGTATTAGCGCAGGCGGCTAGGGCGCGCACCCTGCAATGGCAAGGGGCTCGCCGCGTCTAATCGGTCGATAGAATAGTAAATAGCTGATCTATCGTGAAATAGACCGGCTGACCTGCCGAATATTCATTGCATGGGGGCATTCAGTCTGTAGGTTGTTTTGCAGCAGTTGACATCATCGCCGGCTGTCTGGTTTTCTTTAGGGGCTCTTCATGAACACATTCGCTGGCATCAGCGCTTTCGCAATTATTGCCATCTCGGCACCAGCCTATGCCGGCGAAGTTGTTTTGTATGAAGATGTTCCGGCCTGGGTCGATGTCGCTGAAATCGATATGAGCAGCGTTGCCGATGGCCCTTCTGAAGTGTTGGTCGATTGGCAATACCGGCTCGAAGGCGGCACGGTGCATGAATATCATGATCGGATTGTCCGTATTGACAATCTGCAGGCCCTAACGTCCGAAGGGACGCTCAAGATGACATGGGCGCCGGACAAGGGTGACCTGTTTGTTCACAGGCTCGAGATTATCCGCGGCGATGAAGTGATCGATCTCATCGCAGAGGGAACAGAATTTGAAATTCTGCGGCGGGAACAAGGGCTGGAACGGCGTTTGCTGGATGGCCGGCTGACCGCGACTTTGGCTGTGCCGAAATTGCAAGAAGATGATTTACTCCGCGTGGCGCACACCATCACAATCGACGATCAGGCGCTAGGCGATGAAATGCAGGCGCTGCAATATTTGCCGTCCGAGCCCTACCGGGTGGGGCAATCGCGCGTCGTGATGAGTTGGCCGAAAGATTCGGGCATCACCTATCAGGCAGGGCCGGACGTCGAAGTGCCCGATTTGGAAGTGCGCGATGGCTTTGAATATTTGACCATCGATTTGCCCCTGGCAAAGCGCGAAGATTTTCCGGGTGACGCACCATCACGTTTCCGCCGCGCACCGATATTGCGCGCGGGCAGCTTCGATAGCTGGCAGGAATTGTCGCAAGTAATGGAGCCGCATTTCACTGCAGCTGCGGAATTGTCAGACGATGGTGCCGTCGCCAGCGAAGCCAAGGCAATCATGGCCAAAACGGATGACCCGTTGAAACGCACAGAGCTGGCCGTGCGTATGGTGCAGGATCAGGTGAGCTATCTGCTCGATGGTCTGGATGGTGGTAACTATCTGCCGCAAAGCGCGGAAGATACATGGGAAAAGCGCTACGGCGATTGCAAAGCCAAATCGGTCCTGTTGCTCGCTCTGCTACAATATATGGGTATCGAGTCCGACGTGGTTTTGGTGGCGACACGCGGCGGCGATGCGACGCCGGAATTGCTGCCATTACCAGCATCCTTTGATCACATGATCGTGCGCGCAAATGTGAATGGCACGGATTACTGGCTCGATGGTACGACCACCGCGACCCGTATCACCAATATGGATACGGTCCCCGCGTTTCATTACGCTTTGCCGTTGAAACCCGGCGGGGCTGGGTTGGTGCCAATGACCGACCGCCCAATGTCCAGCGCGAATGTGGTAATAAAGCTGGAGGCCGATCACTCGGCAGGTGTCGATTTGCCTGCACTGATTTCCGTCGAAATGCAGATGTTCGGCGCTGCCGGCGCGCAGTTCAAGGCCATCGTCGACGAGGGTGATCCCGAAACCGAGAAACGCTGGCGCAATATGTCGGGCGGCTCGATGGGTATCGGGCAAATCAGCTCGGTCGAGTTTGCCTATGATGACGAATTGGCAATGGGTTCCATTAAGATGGAAGGCGTTTCCCAGCCCATGTTCGACTATGACAAGGGCGAATTGACGATGGAAGCGGACGGGATCGGGCGGCAACGTGCGTTCTCACCAAACCGCGCGCGTCCGAAATGGAAGAATATTCCCGTCGCGACGCGTGGTCCCAGCCGTTCAATCATGATGAATTCGGTTTTGCTTCCTGGCAATGCCGATGATTATACGATCAACGGCGACCAGTCGCTCGATCAAGGTTACGCCAATACACGGGTGATCCGGAATGCGTCTCTGGAAGACGGGCGCTTCACTTTTGAACAACAACAAGTGAACGGTCTGGGGGAGATCGCGCCTGAAGATATTCCGGCAGCGCGGCTGGCCTCGCTAAAGCTCACCAAAGCGGATCTTACAGTCGATGCGCCGACAAACAGCGTCCGGCGCTGGGAACGTGATCGCGCGGCTTTGGATACGCTGACGGCATCGGCGCGGAAGCGTTACGATATGGCGGTCGCAGAGGCTGATGATGACGAGTTCGGCCCGCTGCAATCCCGCGCGCAATTCTTCAACACGATCTACGACTTCGACAATGCGCAGAAGGATCTCGGCGTGATTATCGCGGAAGAGCCGACCGCAGACCTGTTGATGTCACGGGCAGATATGTACGAGGCGCTTGGACGCATCGATGATGCCATCGCTGACATTCGCGCCGCATATGAATTGTCGCCCGAAAACTACATTGCCTACGCCGAGGCGCGTTTGCTGCGGCAAACGGGCAGGGCGGATGAGGCGCTGGCACTGATTGAGGCGTTACCGATCGGGGAAGAGGATCTGGACGATTTCGCGTCCGAACGCGCTTATGCAATGGCGATGGGCGGCGATCTGGACGGTGGTTTGGCGCTGCTGGCGGAACGTATTGAGGAAGAACCCGACTCAGGCAGTCTGCTTAACGATGCGTGTTGGTATCGCGGAATCTTCAATGTCTCGCTGGATGACGCCATGGCGATCTGCACCAAAGCCATCGAGCGGGCTGGAAATCCGGCGAGTGCAATCGATAGCCGTGCGATGATCCATTACCGATTGGGCGAGTTGGACCAAGCACTGGCTGATCTGGATTCGGCTCTCAAACTCAATCCCGAATTGTCCGCCTCGCGCTTTATGCGGGGCATTGTTATGCAGGCGCAGGGCAATAATGCGGATGGTGCCGAGCAAATCCGGCAAGCGCTGCTCAAATGGCCTTATCTCGAACAGCACTACAAGCTGTATGGGATTGAGCCTCAGTAGCGCACGAGTTCCGGCGCTAAATAAGCCCCTTGGCGCGCAGCGATGAATGCCCGTCGCGGCCCACAATCACATGGTCGTGGACGGTGATGCCCAGTAGGCGCCCCGCCTCGGCGATCTTATTGGTGATCTGAATATCCGCGCGGCTTGGCTCGGGATTGCCGCTCGGGTGATTGTGGACGAGTATCAGCGCGGTCGCCCCGATATCGAGACCGCGCCGGATCACTTCGCGCGGATGGATTGCGGCTTCATCGATAGATCCGTCGCCAACATGATGATCCAGGATCAACCGGTTTTGTGCGTTAAGATAGAGTACCCGCACGCGCTCGACCGTTAGATGCGCCATATCGATAGTGAGATAGTCGAGCAGGGCCTGCCAACTCCCTAGAACCGGCTTTTGTGAGACTTCACTGCGGGCCATGCGCCTCGCGGCAAGAGCGACGCTTTTGAGAGCAGCCGCGCTGGTTTCACCGACGCCTTTCACATCGGTCAGGGCGCCCGCTTCCGCATTGAGCACGCCTGACAGCGAACCGAAGCGCGCGATCAGCGCCTTTGCAACAGGCTTCGTGTCGCCCTGCTTAATCGCGGCAAACAGCAAATATTCCAGCACTTCGTAATCGGCGAGAGCTTCGGCGCCGCCTTCCAGCAAACGCTTGCGCAACCGCGCGCGGTGACCGGCACCACCATGTTTTGATGTGTTTTCGCCTGCTTGCGCCACAATTGGTCCTGCGTTGGTTGCTGTACTGCATTGCCTTTGCTGCGCCCAACGCGCAAGTAGCGAGCGATGGCGTCGCAAGCGGACATAGATGCGGAAATGGAGGCTCCGGCACCGGTGCTGAAGAAACGCCGCTGTATATATCGTGTCGTGTTCGGCCTTCTGATTATCCTGTTTGCTCTGGTGATTTACGGCTGGACTATGCGAGAGCAGCTCGCTCGCGATCTGATCGGCGAACAGCTTGCGGGTCTGGATCTACCAGCGACCTACACGATCGAGGATATTTCGACCGATAGGCAGGTATTGACCAATATCGTGGTTGGCGATCCGGATGATCCGGATCTGACGATCGAACGGGCTGAAATTGCGCTCGCCTATGGTTTCGGCGTGCCCGAGATTGGCCGAATAACGCTGATAAGGCCACGGCTTTACGGGTCATTTGTCGATAATGCGCTGAGTTTTGGCAGTCTCGACACAATCATTTTTGCTGAATCTGACGACCCTGCCGGATTGCCGGCTTGGGATGTGAATCTGGTCGATGGGCGCGCGTTAATCGAAAGCGACTATGGCGACATCGGGCTCAAAGCCGAGGGTGCGGGACGGCTTGATGGTGGTTTCGCAGGCATCGTCGCGGCTGTAGCTCCTGAAGCCCAATATGGCGGCTGCAGCGCGGAACAGGCCAGCCTTTATGGTGATATTGCGACGTCCTCCGGTAAGATCAGCTTGGAAGGTCCGGTTCGAATTGCGTCTTTGCGCTGCCCCGAAAGCGGAGTGGTGTTGCAAGACTTCGGCTACCAAGCCTCCACACAGATAGACGCAGATTTTGCGGGCATTTCGGTTGATGGAACTCTATCAACCGGCCTGCTTGACGGTGCAGTGGTCAGGATGAACCGGCTTTCAGGACCGCTTAGTATTGCGTTTAAGGACGACAAGCTGGACTCCCGCTTCATGATTACTGCCGATGCATTGACTTCGCAGCAAGTCGCGGCGCGGTCGCTGGAAGTGGACGGCAGCCTGCGTATGCGGGACGACTTCAGCACTGCCGAATTGCAGGCTGACGTCGCTGGCTCCGCAGTAACGATCAGCGATGGCGCGACCGTTCAGCTGACGGAACTCGAAACCGCAACCGAGGGCACGCTGCTCCAACCCCTGATTGCCAAGCTGAGCGGTGCTTTGATCCGCGAAGTGCGCGATACCACTTTGCAAGCAAGTCTGATCGGGCGGCAAGAGGGTGACGTGCGATCGCTCGTCATTCCGCAAGCGACATTGCGCGGGCAGGGCGGTTCTCAGCTTCTGTCGCTATCGCGCCTGCAATATGCGCAGAACGGTGCGCGTACGCCAAGAGTGTCGGGCAATTTCCGCGTTGGCGGACGCGACTTACCACCGCTGGTTGGGCGGATGGAGTTCACCGGATCAGGGCAGTCGGTTTTCCGTGTCCGGATGGACAGGTATTCTGCAGGGGATAGCAGCATTGCCTTGCCGGAAATGCTGGTCACACAAAATGCGTCCGGTGCAATTACTTTCGCCGGCAATGTAACTGCGAGCGGTCCGCTGCCTGGTGGCGCTGCGCGCAGTCTTTCATTGCCTGTCGATGGTAGTTGGAGTTCGGTTGCGGGCCTGCAGCTGTGGCGGCAATGCACACAGATCGGCTTCGATAGCCTCGCCTTTGCCAATCTTGCATTGTCGAGCCGCAGCGTGACTTTGTGTCCGGCAAAAGGGCGCGCGATTGTAACCCAGAATGCGAGCGGGTTGCGAATCGCCGCTGGCGCTCCATCGCTAGACCTGTCCGGAACACTGGCCGGAACGCCTATTCGGCTGTCCAGCGGTCCTGTGGGGCTGGCTTATCCCGGCGTTGCTTCGGCTAAGGCTCTGAATATTGCGCTTGGCCCCGAAGAAGAGGCCAGCCGGTTTATTATATCCGATCTCGTCGCGAGACTGGGTGAAGGGGTCGCGGGATCATTCTCAGGCGCAGATATCGGGCTTTTCGCCGTGCCTATCGACCTGCAGCAGAGCTCCGGCGAATGGGAGTACACTGATGGTGTTCTGACGATTACCAATGGGCAGTTCACTCTCGTCGACCGTGCGCCAGAGCCCCGCTATTTCCCGTTTGTCGCGCGCGGTGCAACTTTGACGCTTGCCGACAATGTGATTCAGGCCAACGCCACATTGCGCGCGCCGGAAAGCGACCGTGCGATCAGCGATATCGCGATCCGGCACAATCTGAATGACAGTACCGGCTTTGCCGATTTGGCTGTCGATGGTGTATTGTTCGACGATACTCTTCAGCCGGAAGATCTGACGGAGTTGGCTAAGGGCGTTGTGGCCAATGTCAAAGGCCTCGTCACTGGTAGCGGCCGGGTCGACTGGAACGCGCAAGAGGTCACCAGTTACGGTGCATTCTCGTCCGAATCGCTTGATCTTGCCGCCCTATTCGGTCCCGTGCGCGGGGCATCGGGCACGGTTGAGTTTGTCGATCTGCTCAGCCTTACGACGGCACCCGACCAGCGGATCAAAGTTGCATCGGTCAATCCGGGGATCGAAGCGGTTGATGGCGAAATAGGCTTCAGTCTGCGGGACGGCCAATTCCTGGGCGTAACGGGCGGCACTTGGCCATTCATGGGCGGCACGCTGACTTTGCGTCCGGTGAACCTCAATCTGAGTGCTGTCGAACGGCGCCGCTACGTTCTCGCCGTTGAAGGTCTCGATTCGGCGATCTTTGTCGAGAACATGGAGCTTAGCAACCTCTCCGCGAAAGGCGTGTTCGATGGCCAGCTACCTATCGTATTTGACGAATTGGGTTTTGGACAGGTCGAGGGCGGGCAGTTGCAATCGCGCGCCGGCGGCAATGTGTCTTACGTTGGTGAGCTGACTTACGAAGACCTCTCACCGATGGCCAATTACGCCTTTAACACACTAAAAAGTCTGGATTATACTTCCATGCGGATTGATATTGCAGGGCCGCTTACGGGCGATATCGTAACCAAGCTGGCCATCAAGGGTGTCCGTCAGGGCGAGGGCACCAAGCAGAATTTCATAACCCGCCAGCTCGCTGATCTGCCGATCCAGTTCAACGTCAACATCAAGGCGCCATTTTACAAATTGCCCGAAGTGATGCGGGCCATTTACGACCCGGCGACAATCGCGATCCCGGCAGAGCTCGGGCGCATTTCGGAAGATGGAAAGCGGTTTATTCCCGCAGCACGGCGCGCGCCTGCGCCGGAAATGCCCGCTTTACCAAACAGTCCAACACCGGACGCGATTAAACCAGATGAATCGACCATTCAGACTTCAGACAGCGAGGAACTGCCATGAACAGGCTTGAATTGACCTTGAGCGGACAGGCTGCAACACCTCGCATCATACAGGGGATGCAGATGAACGGGAAAAGGCGCACGATATCGGCGGCATCGGCGATATTAGGGGTTTTGGTGCTGAGCGGCTGTATTACCGTGAATGCACCGACAGAGCCCATTGTGATCGAGTTGAACATTAATATCACCGCTGACGTGGTGCTGAGCCTTGCGGAAGACGCGGATAAGGCGATTGAAGAAAACGCAGACATCTTCTGACGATGGCTGGACGAAAGGTACGACGATGAAAAAGTCACTGACAATTTTGGCGGCAGCGGCAATCGCGCTGACCGGGCTCGCGGGCACCGCCTATGCGCAGCGCGATCCCGCCTATGCCGCCGCACGTGCTGCAGGCCAAGTGGGTGAAAAGATGGACGGCTATCTCGGGATAGTCGGTACAGAGACGCCCGCATTGACGCGTATCGTCACCAACATCAATATCCAGCGGCGCGAGGTATATACCGAGAACGCGTCGAGCAGCGGCTCGACTATCGAGCAATTTGCTTTCACTTCCGGCTGTAAGGCCATTGCACGCACCGTGCCGGGTGAAAAATATCAGGCCCCTGATGGTTCGTGGCAGACCCGCACCAGTGCCCCACCAATCCGCGATAGTCGCTGCGCCGGGGTCTGAAGTACGATAAAAGCGTATTAAGCCGATTTACCCCAAAAATGTTGCAGGTGCGAGATTGCGCCGGTTGACTTCAAAACACCCCCCGCCTAAGGGGGCCTCGCCCTCGGCGGGCAGCTTATTTGCCCGTGTCGTGTACCCCTCAAATAGGAGCAAGACATGAGCGACGAGAAGCCCGCACGGGAACCTATCGCCGAGGATGCGCGCATTGATGCGCTCGAAGCGCGGCTCAAAGCCGCGAAAGAGCGTGAAAGTGAACGCAACCGGCCGCAAAGCTCGGGAACCGATGCGAATTATCGCAGCGGAAACCGGGTATTGGCGGATCTGCTTGGTGGTATTCTCGGCGGTGTGATTATCGGCGTAACGATTGACTATTTCGCCGGTACATCGCCCTGGGGTCTGTTGGTGGGATTGTTCCTCGGGATAATCGTTGCTTTCAGGAACATTTTTCGAATGGCGAGCACGCAGTCGGATGACCCACCTAAGGGTGAATAACCGCAGCGATTGCTCTTAACGCGTAGGGACGTTCAGACGTGGCAGCCGAAGAAGGCAAAGTCGATCCGATGAAGCAGTTCGCGATCGAGCCCTTGATGGGTTCGAATTCGTGGGAACTCGCGGGATTCAATATCGCCTTTACGAACAGTGCGATGTGGATGGTTATCACGACAATCGTGCTGACCTTATTCGTTGTGGGCGGCATGAAGCGCGAGCTTGTGCCTGGCCGTTGGCAAATGATGGTTGAGACCTTTACCGGTTTCATCGATGATATGCTGGAAGCGAATGTGGGCAAAGCGGGGCGCAAATATGTGCCCTATATCTTCAGCCTGTTCATGTTTATCCTGTTCGCCAACCTACTCGGTCTTCTTCCGCTGGGTCTTATCGGGGTCCACCCGTTCACCTTTACCAGCCACTTTACCGTCACCGGCGTTCTTGCGATCATCAGTTTCTCGATCGTCCTCATCGTCGGTTTCTGGAAGCACGGCATCAAGTTTTTCAGCCTGTTCGTGCCGCATGGCACGCCGCTGCCGATGATTCCGATCATTTTCCCGATCGAGTTGATCTCGTTCCTGGTCCGTCCGTTCAGCCTCGCGCTACGTTTGTTCGTTGCGATGATGGCGGGGCACGTTCTGCTCAAAGTTCTGTCGAGCTTCGTGATCGACGGTACCAATGCAGGTGCAGGATTTGCGGCACTGGTTGCGGTCCCCAGCTTCATTTTGATGGTTGGCATCAGCGCGCTGGAAATTCTGGTCGCGGGCATTCAGGCATATGTTTTCGCGCTGTTGACGTCACTGTACATCAACGACGCCGAGCATCTTCACTAAGACGACGTCGTCATTAAGTTACTGATAAACAATTACAGATTTTTCTAAGGAGTAAGTACAATGGATCCAGCAGCAGCAAAGCTCATCGGCGCAGGTCTCGCCGCTATCGGTGCCGGCATGGCCGCTATCGGTGTTGGTAACGTCTTCGGTTCGTTCCTCGAGAGCGCACTTCGCAATCCAGGCGCAGCAGATGGTCAACAAGGCCGCCTGTTCATCGGCTTCGCCGCAGCCGAGCTTCTCGGCCTGCTGGCGTTCGTCGTCGCGATGATCCTGATCTTCGTCGCCTAACATATCACCAAGCCGGCCCGGCTTCGGCCGGGCCGGCTTGGTATTCCTCTGCTAAAAGCCGGGACCTGATCCTATGCCTCAGATAGCTCAGATAATGGAAACCTATTCCAGCCAGATTTTCTGGTTGCTGGTGACCTTTGGGTTTGTCTTCTTCGTTGTCGGCCGCGGTATGGTACCGCGTGTCATGGAAACCGTTGCCCAGCGCGACGATCAGATCGCCAGCGATCTGGCCGCTGCGGAAGCTGCGCGTAATCAGGCTGACGAAGAAGAAGAGGCATGGCGCAAGCGCGAGAATGAAAATCGCGCTGAAGCTCAGGCTGTAATCGCCAAGGCGAAGGCTGATGCCGCCGCCGCAAGCGAAAAGAAACTGGCTGCGGCGCAGAAGCGTCTCGATACCAAGCTTGCGAAAGCAGAAGTCGAGATTGAAGAAGCACGCACTGCCGCGCTGACCGAAGTTGAAGCGGTTGCCGCGGAAGCCGCACAGGATATCGTTAAGCGGCTCGCTGGTGTTGAAGTGACTGCGGCGAGTGCCAAGTCCGCTGTGAAGAAAGCGATGACCAATGCATAGCTCGTTGAACGTCTTGTCTGTCGGTATCGGTGCACCCGTAGATTCAGGTGGTCCGGCGCTATGGGGCATGGAGCCTTACGTCATCGTGTCGATTTCGATGGCCGTGCTGATCCTTGTCATGCTGTGGAAGAAAGTCCCCGGCATGATCACGGGCGGCCTCGACAACAAGATTGCCGCGATCCGCGAACAGCTCGACGAAGCGAAGAAGCTGCGCGCCGAGGCGGAAGCACTTCGTAACGAATATGCCGCGAAAATTGCTGGTGCCGAAAAAGACGCCGAAGCAATGATGGAAGGCGCGCAAAAAGAAGCCGAAGCAATCGTTGCCAAGGCTGAAGAAGACAGCAAAGCGATGGTGGCCCGCCGCAAGAAAATGGCGGAAGACAAGATCGCCGCTGCGGAACGTGATGCGGTGGACGATGTTCGCGCTCGTGCTGCCAACGCTGCGACCGTTGCTTCCAAAGAGCTGATTGCGAAGAAGCATGACGCAGCTGCTGACGGCAAGCTTGCCGACCAGGTGATTGCGGGTATCTAATTTTCTGACAATATCAAAGAGCTAAGGGCGGTCCGTTGGGCCGCCTTTTTCGTTTGCACCGAGTTTCGGCGAAGGCCGGACTCTCGGTATAACTTGCGCCAAGCTGACTGAGGCCGCTGCCTTCGCAGGGGATCACGGTATGAGAATGACTTTGCCTACCAATTCGCGGTTCGCCATCGCTTCAAACGCCTGACGCCATTCGGAAAGCGGCAGCGCTCTATCGATGGCGGGGGTGATCTGTCCGGCGCTGGCCATACGCGAGACTTCATCCGCAATACTCTTGCCGCGATCCGGAAAGCGGCGAGCATATTCACCCGCGCGCACTCCGACGACAGAGAAACCTTTGATCAGCGGAATGTTAGTCGCGATGTCGGCGATGCGCCCGCCCACAAAGCCCACTACCAGCAGCTTTCCTGCGAAGGCCACACAGCGCGTGCTCTCATCGAATATGTCACCACCGACCGTATCCAATACCAAGTCGCATAGCTTGCCATCGGTGATCTCGGCGACCTGTTCACGAAAGCGGCCTACGCTCTCGATCACGGCATCGGGTGCGTATAGCGCGCCAATCCGCTCCATTTTTTCGGGTGAACCAGTCGCAGCGATCACTTTCGCGCCGAGCGACTTGGCCAGATCAATTGCGGCTAACGAAACGCCGCCGCTGGCCCCATGTACAAGAACCCACTGACCAGCTTCGAGCGCTCCTTGCTCTACCAGCGCCGTGTATGCCGTAGTGTAGGCCGCGCCGAGAGCGGCGGCTTTGGGATAGTCCAAACCCTCTGGGACAAGGCGTAGATTGCGCTCGGGCACTGCAGCATATCCTGCCATCGCGCCGGTCTTTGACCCGCCCATGACCCGATCACCGACTGCGAGGGAACTGTCGGTATCGACCGCGATCACTTCGCCGGATAGTTCCATACCGGAGATGAAGGGCGGTTCGGGTTTGAACTGATATTCTCCGCGCGTCATCAGCAGATCGGGGAAGTTGAGCGATGTGGCATGGATGCGAACCAGCGCTTCACCCGGTCTGCGCTTAGGCACGGGCAAGTCGACTAACTCGCAGCCTGAAAGGTCAGAGCTTAGCGATGTGACTTGGAGGGCCCGCATAAGGCTTAGAAATTATCCTTGCCCGCCCGGAGCGCTGCGAAGGTCGCCTCGGGCGTGTCACCGCCCCATTTTGCCATCAGAGCCGGATTGTCGGCGCGCAGGAAAGGGTTGGTGTCGAGCTCACGCGCAAGCCCCATTGGCACAGTGGGCGTGTTCTCAGCGCGCTTACGATCAATCTCGGCCGCGTAATCGGCGAGGGCAGTGTTCTCCGGATCGGCATGCAGCGCAAACTTGGCATTCGCCTGTGTGTATTCATGCGCGCAATAGAGCGTGGTCTCCGGCGGAAGCGCTTTGATCCGTTCCAAGCTGGCCCAAAATTGCTCCGGCGTGCCTTCGAACATCCGCCCGCAGCCCAAAGCAAACACAGCATCGCCGACAAAGGCAATGCCAGCCTCGGCAATGTGAATCGCAATATGGCCGTTGGTGTGGCCACTTACGTCGATCACATCGCCCGTAAATTCACCTAGCGAGACTGTATCACTGTGTTTGATGATGACATCGGGCTTCGCAATCTTTTCAACTTCTGCAGGGCCGATCACGGTGCAGCCGGTCGCCGCTTTGATCTCTTCATTGCCGCCGGCATGGTCCGGATGCCAATGGGTGTTCCAGATGTGGGTGATCGTCCAACCCTTCGCATCGGCCTGTTTGAGATACTCCTTGGCATCTGGCGTATCGATGCAGGTCGTCTCGCCGCTGGCGGGATCGTGGACGAGATATCCGTAATTGTCGGAGAGGCAGGGAAACTGGTGAATCTGTAGCATGAGCACAGTCTATCTGCGGCGGCCCAAATAGGAAAGCCCGCTTGCTCATCTGAGCAAACGGGCCTCCTAACTAACTCTCGTCATCCCCGCGAAAGCGGGAATCCAGAGCCAAATGCGATTACCTAGCCACCCTAGGTTCCCGCTTCCGCGGGAATGACGGGCAGTGGTTTAGTCTTCTTTGCCCTTCAGAGCTTCGCCGAGAATATCGCCGAGTGATGCGCCCGAATCGGATGAACCGAACTGCTCCACTGCTTCCTTCTCTTCGGAGATCTGACGCGCCTTGATCGAGAAGTTTGGCTTCTTCGAACGGTCGAAACCGGTGACCATTGCGTCGAACTTGTTACCGGTCTGGAACCGGTCAGGACGCTGCTCGTCACGGTCACGGCCGAGATCCGAACGCTTGATGAAGCCGGTTGCGCCATCGTCGCCAGCCTGTACTTCGAGGCCGCCATCGCGAACTTCGAGAACAGTCACGGTCACAACGTCGCCGCGCTTCAGACCGCCGCCAGCGGCGCCTTCTGCCGATGGAGCACCCTTTTCAAGCTGCTTCATGCCCAGGCTGATGCGTTCCTTGTCGGTGTCGACATCGAGAACGATTGCCTGGACTTCTTCACCTTTGCGGTGCAGCGCCAGAGCGTCTTCGCCCGAGATACCCCATGCGATATCGGACATATGAACCATGCCGTCCACATCACCATCGAGGCCGATGAACAGCCCGAATTCGGTCGCATTCTTGACTTCGCCGGTGACCGTTGCGCCAACAGGGAATTTCTCCGCGAATTCTTCCCATGGGTTGCCCTGGGCCTGTTTGAGGCCGAGCGAGATGCGGCGCTTTTCGCTGTCCACTTCGAGGACCATGACGTCGACTTCTTGCGATGTCGAAACGATCTTGCCCGGGTGTACGTTCTTTTTCGTCCAAGACATTTCGGAAACGTGGACCAGACCTTCGATGCCGGCTTCCAGTTCCACGAACGCACCATATTCGGTGATGTTGGTGACGGTGCCCTGCAGCTTTGCGCCGATAGGGTATTTCGCGCCGACGCCGTCCCACGGATCGCTTTCGAGCTGCTTCATGCCAAGGCTGATGCGCTGCGTTTCGCTGTTGATGCGAACGATCTGCACAGTGACAGTCTGGCCGATTTCGATGATTTCACTCGGGTGGTTGACCCGCTTATAGCTCATGTCGGTGACGTGGAGCAGGCCGTCAATGCCGCCCAGATCAACGAACGCACCGTAATCGGTGATGTTCTTTACCACACCGTCGATCACCTGGCCTTCGGTCAGATCGCCGATCAGTTCGCTGCGCTGTTCTGCGCGTGTTTCTTCGAGGATGGACCGGCGCGAAACAACGATGTTGCCGCGGCGGCGATCCATTTTGAGGATCTGGAACGGCTGTTCGATGTCCATCAGCGGTGTGATGTCACGGACAGGACGGATATCGACTTGCGAACCGGGCAGGAAGGCCACGGCGCCGTCGAGGTCGACAGTGAAGCCGCCTTTGACGCGGCCGAAGATGCGGCCGTTTACGCGGGCGTTTTCGGCGAATTCGTTTTCAAGCTTGTCCCATGCGGCTTCGCGGCGGGCGCGGTCGCGCGACAGCATGGCTTCGCCGTCAGCGTTTTCGACACGGTCGACATAGACTTCGACTTCTGCGCCGACAGTCAGGCCGTGGTCGTCATCACCGCGGGAGAATTCTTTAAGATCAATACGGCCTTCGCTTTTGAGGCCGACATCGACAACGGCCTTGCCGTTTTCGATTGCGGTAACGGTGCCTTTAACGACGCGGCCTTCAAAGCCGCCATCTTCTGCACCACCGAGTTGTTCATTGAGAAGCGCTTCGAAATCCGAGCGCGTAGGATTGGCTGAAGTTGCCATAGGTTAGGGTATTCCCTGATATGTATTTTTACCGGCCACGGGTTTTACCCGGGTCTTTCTCCGCCTCCCGCACAATTGCGGGGTCAACGGGCCAAGAGGGCCGAACTCTCCACCGGACCGAATGCCGCGATGAAGGTCTCTCGGGCAGCGAGCCTTTAAGACGAGCGCGCGCCTAGGGGAAAGACCTGTAGAAAGCAAGCGATTTGCGCTGTGTTGCACGAGGGGAATTCCTACACGATGGAACACATGGAACAGGGTTCTAGCGCAATAATTTTGTAGGGCGCAGGAAAGGCCAAATCGCAGGATGGAGAACGGTTGGACAAACATTGCTGCAATTCAGCAGAAACCCGGTCTGTAGGACAGGCTAACTTGCCCGAGCGGTCTCAATCGCCTCGAGCGCAGCAGCAAAGGCTTCTTCGATACCAAGCTCGGATGTGTCGATCACAAACGCATCCCGCGCTGCGACCAGCGGCGCATCCTTGCGGCCTGTATCGCGCGCATCGCGGCGTTCCAGATCAGCCGTGATTTCTTCCAGCGTTATAGAGACACCGCGCTGCTCCATCTCGGCAAAACGCCGCTTGGCGCGGGCCTCGACGCTGGCGGTGATAAACAGCTTTACATCCGCATCGGGCGCAATCACCGTCCCGATGTCGCGACCATCAAGCACTGCACCGCCATCCTGCTCCGCAAAGGCCCGTTGCCGCTCGAACAGGGCTTTGCGCACCGCTGGATGGACAGAAGCTCTGCTTGCCAAGCTACCGGTGGCTTCATTGCGCAATACCGGATCATCGAGCAATTCGTCAGGAAACGATACTGCTGTCAGCGCGTCCGACGGATTATCAGGATCGCCGCCATTCAGGATCACCTGCCGTCCGACCGCACGATAGAGCAGGCCGGTATCCAGATGCGGCAAGCTGAAATGCGCCGCCAGCTTCTTGGAAATCGTGCCCTTACCCGAAGCGGTGGGGCCGTCCACGGCGATAATCATTCAGCTTTCCTCCGCGCCAGAAACGCCTTTGTCAGACCCCAAATTGCGACGCTTATCCAGATTGCTTCGAGCACCAGCGAAGGCAGGTTGGTGTGCACCAGCAGCGATACCGCCAGCAAGGTCGCTCCGACGAGATTGGTGCCGTGTAGAATGAACGGATCTGGCTCATCCTTTGCGGTGAGATAGGCATAGGCGGACACGATCAAAACCATGCCGACAAAGCCGATTGCGGTGTAAATGTCGAATGTTGCGGCCACGGTCGTTAAGCTCCCAACTCGTCATTCCCGCAAAAGCGGGAATCTAGGGTGGCTTGGTCTGCGCGAGATTGCTCTGGGTTCCCGCTTTTGCGGGAATGACGGAGCCGTCTATCAGTCAACTCGACGCCTTCCTGAGTAGCTCTTCAAATGTGGGAAAGCTCGTCGCAATCGGACGCGTATCATCCACCTCGACGCCACTTTTGCTAGCAAGCCCTGCGACGGCCATGCTCATCGCGATGCGGTGATCGAGATGGGTGATGATTGCTTCGTCTTTGGTGCCGCGCAGGGGTGTTCCGTCGCTGCCTTCAATGATCAGGCCGTCTTCGAGTTCTTCCACGATCGCACCGGATGCTTTCAGAGCGGCCGCCATGGCAGCCAGCCGGTCGGACTCTTTTACCCGCAGCTCGTCGAGCCCGCTGGTGGTTGTGCGACCCTTCGCTAGCGAGGCGGCGACGAACAGCACAGGAAATTCGTCTATCATGCTGGGAGCAATGGCCGGATCGACTTCAATACCGGTCAATCGTGAATGTTTGACGCGCAGATCGGCTACTGGTTCTCCGCCGACCTCGCGCTGGTTCACCAGCTCGATATCGCCGCCCATTTGTTGGAGCACGGTGATCAAACCAGCGCGCGTGGCATTGAGGCCGACATTCTCGATCAGCAGATCGCTGCCTTCGGTTATGAGCGCGGCAACGATGAAGAACGCGGCGGAGGAGGGGTCTCCAGGCACCGTGATGGTCTGTGGCGAAAGCTCTGCATCTCCGTGGATGCTGATATGCCGCTCTTCATCCACTTCCACGACTGTCAATTCGGCACCAAAGCCTTTGAGCATCCGCTCAGAATGATCGCGCGTCGGCACGGGTTCGATAACAGTCGTAATACCCGGCGTATTGAGGCCCGCCAGCAGCACTGCGCTTTTAACCTGCGCCGAGGCAACCGGCAGTCGGTATGTGATCGGAACAGCGGGGAGGCTGCCAGTCATCATCAGTGGCAAGGTCCCGCCGGGACTGGAGGTAAAGCTCGCTCCCATCTGGCTGAGCGGTTCAATCACGCGCCCCATCGGGCGGGCTGACAGACTCGCATCGCCGACAAATGATGCCGTGATACCGTGGCTCGCGATCAGACCCATCAGCAAACGGGTGGAGGTACCGCTATTGCCCATGTCGAGCGCTTGCTTGGGTTGCAGCAAGCCGCCGACACCGACACCATGGATCGACCATTCACCCTCTCCGGTCCGGTCGATAGTGGCGCCCATCGCGCGCAACGCATCGGCTGTGGCGATGACGTCGTGCCCCTCCAGCAATCCGCTCACTTTGGTCTCGCCGACAGCCAGCGCTCCGAACATCAGTGACCGGTGGCTGATCGATTTGTCGCCAGGCACGCGGATCGTTCCGCGCAATGGGCCAAGCGGTGCAAAGCGTTTCGGGGTTGGGCCAGAGGATAGGATATTGGTCACAAATGGCTTTCGATTTCGGCGGCTAGCGATCAGGGCTTTGACAGGGCACATACCCTATGGCAAGGCGCGCCCGCATGTGATTCTGATCTCTTGCATTCCAAGCAGGTCGCACCCAATACACATTCAGAATTTTCGCTCCAGATAGCTAATCTGGACAGCACGTAAGGATTTATAATGGTTAAGCCAGAATGGGGCACAAAGCGCACGTGTCCAAAATGCGGCACTCGCTTTTACGATCTGGGCAAAGAAGACCCGGTCACTTGCATCGAATGCGGTGAAGAATGGGAACCGGAGCCGGTTCTCAAAACGAAACAGCCTATCCCGTTTGACGACGAGAAGAAGAAGGGCGGAGAAGCGGATAGCGATCTGGCCGATGACGAGGATGATGAGCTGAGCGACGTTGACGAGGATGAAAACCGTCCCGACTCCGATGTCGATCTTGGCGATGACAGCCAAGATATGGCTGTGTCGAAGGGTAAGGGCGACGACGACGAGCCTGAATCCTGATCTTCGATCCGGATTCGGTTTGTTTGGTTGGCCGAGTTTCACTCGGCCCCTCAGTCGCCGGGCGGGATGCATCCGCATCCCTTGGCTACCTCGCATAGGCTCGGGCGGCCGGTTGGCCTTGCGGTTCGCTAGTCGCGAACCGGACTGGCGCGATACAGAAATGGCCGGGAATGGTTCGGTCGGCGACTAGCCGATCGCAAGCGCGACCGCGGGTCGCCCGTTAGGGCGGAAGCCTAAGTGAGCGGATGCGAACGCCGGCGCTAGAGGCTAAAACAAACAACTCAAAACCGCGAAATACCCTTGCATTGCGCGGTTTGCCCCCATAAAGGGCCTCGTCTCGCTTTCGGGCGAAACAACAAATCGGTTATGGGGCCTTAGCTCAGCTGGGAGAGCGCAACACTGGCAGTGTTGAGGTCAGCGGTTCGATCCCGCTAGGCTCCACCATTTCATCGTCTTTCGGCCCTGGGCGGGCTGCAAATGGCGGATTGCTGCGCTTCCGGTGCTCATGGGCTTAATGCCCACTGCGCGCCGGTTCTCACACTCCACCATTTTCGCTTCCACCCAGAACCAAAATCCGACGAAATGGATTTTGTGATAAAAGTCGTGTTCCGCATTGGAATCCGCACGCTGGCCAACGAGGTTTCGTTCGCCGGCGTTTTTGGCATTTGGCGTTGCAGCCCCTATCTCAGGGGAAACAACAGAGGAGTAGCGTGGTATGTTCGACAGTCTGTCAGATCGCCTCACCGGTGTGTTCGATGGCCTGCGCGGTCGCGGCGCGCTGCGGGAGCAGGACGTTCGCGATGCAATGCGCGAAGTCCGGATCGCTCTGCTCGAAGCCGATGTCGCGCTGCCGGTGGTACGCCGGTTTATTGATGCGGTAACTGAAAAAGCCATCGGCTCCGAAGTTCTGAAATCGGTCACGCCGGGCCAGCAAGTCGTCAAAATCGTCTCGGACGAACTGGTCGAAATGCTCGGCGGGGAAGAGAGCGTTCCGCTCGAACTCGAAGCCAAACCGCCGGTCGTCATCATGATGGTCGGTTTGCAAGGTTCGGGTAAAACGACCTCGACCGCAAAACTCGCCAAGTTCCTTAAAGAGAAACACGGCAAGAAATCGATGATGGCGTCGCTCGACGTCAATCGTCCGGCGGCACAAGAACAGCTTGCCGTTCTGGGCGAGCAGATCGAATGCGCGACCTTGCCGATTGTTGCTGGCCAACAGCCGGTCGATATTGCCCGCCGCGCGCTTGATGCGGCGAAATTGCAAGCTGCTGATGTGCTGCTGCTCGATACGGCAGGCCGTTTGCATGTAGACGAAGCGCTGATGGCCGAGATGAAGGCCGTTTCCTCTATCTCTGCGCCAACCGAAGTGCTGTTGGTTGTCGACAGCCTGACCGGTCAAGATGCCGTGAATGTCGCGAAGAGCTTTACCGAGGAAGTCCCGCTTACCGGTGTGATCCTGACCCGGATGGACGGCGATGCGCGCGGCGGTGCGGCGCTCTCTATGCGCCATGTTACGGGCAAGCCGATCAAGTTCGCCGGTACGGGCGAGAAGCTGGACGCGCTGGAGACATTCCACCCCAAACGCGTTGCAGACCGCATTCTGGGCATGGGCGATGTCGTTTCGCTGGTCGAAAAGGCCGCGGCGACAATCAAGGAAGAAGACGCTGAGGCGCTCGCCAAACGGATGGCGAAAGGGCAGTTCGATCTCAACGATCTGCGCACCCAGCTTCAGCAAATGAACCAGATGGGCGGCCTTGGCATGCTCGCGGGCATGATGCCGGGTATGAAGAAAGCCAAGGCGGCCATGGCCAATAGCGGCATGGACGACAAGGTTCTGGTCCATATGGATGCGATTATCGGGTCGATGACACCGAAAGAGCGCGCCAATCCGGCGCTCCTGAACGCCAAGCGCAAACGCCGCATTGCAGCGGGCGCGGGCAAGGAAGTTCAGGACGTGAACAAGCTCCTGAAGATGTATCAGGAAATGTCCCGCGCAATGAAACAGATCAAGAAAATGGGCGGCCTGAAAGGCCTCGCCGCGATGTTCGGCAAGGGCGGTATGGAAGCCGCAATGCCCGGACTTGGCGGCCCGGGTGGACCTGGTGGTGGAGGGTTACCTCCCGGTCTTCCCGGCCTCGGCGGACCCAAAAGAAGATAGCATACGAACTTACATAGAAATTCAATAATTACAGATATTTAATTCAAGAAGGAAATACATAATGGCAATTGCACTCCGTCTATCCCGTGGCGGCGCGAAAAAGCGCCCTTACTACCGCATCGTCGCTGCGGATAACCGCAGCCCGCGCGATGGTAAGTATCTTGAGCAAATCGGCGTTTATAACCCGCTGCTTGCGAAAGATGACGAAGGCCGCGTGAAGCTGAACGAAGACCGTGCGCGTTACTGGCTCGGCGTTGGCGCACAGCCTTCGGACCGTGTGGCGCGCTTCCTTGACGCTGCGGGCATTCGCGAGCGTGAAGCACGCAACAACCCGAACAAAGCCAAGCCGGGCGAGAAAGCCACCGAGCGCGCTGAAGAGAAAGCTGAAAAAGCTGCCGAGGCTGAAGAAGCCAAGAAAGCTGCTGAAGAAGAAGCAAAAGCTGCTGCAGAAGCTCCCAAGGAAGACGCTGCTGATGCAGATTCCACAGAGAATGACGCAACTGGTTCGGTCAAAACCAACGAAACAGCTGATGCGGTGGCAGAAGCTGCAACGGACGCTCCTGAAGACGCGCCGGCGGAAGACAAAGCCGCAATCGCTGAAGAAGTTGCCGAAGGCGGTCCGGTTGCGGACGAGAAGGCTGCTGAAGACAAGGCTGAAGGCTAACCCGCTTGCCACATGATGAGCCCGTTACACTTGCCGCCATTTCCGGCGCGCATGGTGTGACGGGCGAAGTCCGTTTAAAGCTGTTCGGGGAAGGGATCGCTGCGCTGAAGCAGCATAAGACCTTCAACGATGGCTCGCTAACGCTCAAGAAAATCCGGCCGGACAATAAAGGCGGCGCAATCGCCCGCTTTGTCGAGGTAACTGATCGTAGCGCCGCAGAGGCCTTGCGCAGCACCGTCCTGACCATCCCGCGCGAAACGCTGCCCGAATTGGACGAGGGCGAATATTACCACTCAGACCTGTTGGGCTTGGCCGCTATATCCGAGGCAGGCGATCCGCTCGGTACGATCTGCGCTGTCGATAACTTCGGCGCGCAGGACGTGATCGAGATTGAGCGCCCGAACGGTAAGAAGTTCATGATCCCGATGACCAAACAGGCTGTACTGGAATGGGATGACAAGCGCCTTGTGGTTTCCAAGGATTTCGCCGACATATAGGTGATGATCCAAACGCTCCCCGTCGCCATTGTTCAGGCAGCGCCTATTCCGCTGGCGATTGGTGACGGGATCGAGAAGGCTGTGACGCTTGCGGGTGAGGCGATCAGGCAGGGTGCGAAGCTGGTTGCGTTCGGAGAAACGTTTCTCGGTGGTTATCCACTGTGGCTCGACGAGGCACCGGGTGCGGCGTTGTGGGATCACCCCGGCACGCGGGCGATGCACCGGATCATGCTCGACAATGCTATCGTCGCGAATGACGAGCGGCTGCTGCCCTTGCAGGAGCTGTGCGACGAACATAATGCGTGCATTTCTATCGGCGCGCATGAGCGGGTTCGCTCGAGCCTTTACAACAACCAGCTGCTGCTCCGTCCCGGGCAAGGCCCGCTGCCGCATCGCAAGCTGGTGCCGACGCATGGCGAGCGGCTGATCTGGATGCGCGGTGACGGCTCTACGCTGGGCGTGCATCAGGCCGAATGGGGCAAGGCCGGCAATCTGATCTGCTGGGAACACTGGATGCCGCTCGCCCGCGCGGCGATGCACAATCTGGGCGAGGCGGTCCATGTCGCCGCATGGCCGACTGTGCGCGAGGAATATGTGCTCAATTCGCGGCACTATGCGTTTGAGGGGCGCTGCTTTGTGCTGGCCGCAGGGCTGGTGCAGCGCAAGGATGATCTGTTCGATGGGCTGGAGCGTTGCGGTGGTGATTCCGATGCGAATGAGCTGATCGAAGCCATCGAAGGCGATGTGCTCAACAAGGGCGGCAGCCTGATCGCCGCACCCGATGCGCGGGTCATCGTACAGGCGGGCGAGGAAGAGGAAATCCTCTGCGCCGAACTCGACCTGTCTGAAATTGGCCAGAACCTGACGTCGCTCGACACCGATGGCCACTATTCCCGGCCCGATGTGTTTGAGTTGAGTGTCGATGTGAGAGCTAAAGATGGCGTTGTTCGCAAAACCAAATGATCCGCCCCCTGAGAGCGATGGGGCCCTCTCATACGTTCTCTGGGTAGCGAAAGATGTGCATGGCTGCGTCGACGCAAGCCCCAGCTCGGCGGTTCATCAAGACCTAGATATCTATGGCCTCGACGTTGAAGATTTTGCTGCGAAATTGGGTGAGCGATACGGGCCGGGCGTGTTCGACTGGCCGTGGCATCGGTTTGCCGAGCTTGGCGAGGGTTTGTCGCTGCTCTTCCCATTCATACTGGTCAAGCAACTGGTGACTTGGCCGTTTCGGGGTCAATTTTCATATCCAGAAAGTCTTGAAAGGCTCGAACTCGGTCATATTGCCAAGGTGCTTGAAAAGGGCGAATGGATCGACCCATGACCTTCGCCGCCACCATTCTCAAGCTATCATCTCTTAAGCCCCTCCACGTGCGGGGAGGGGTTGGGGAGAGGCGTGCGGCTCCAGCAGCGTCGAACACCCACCCCTCGATCCCCTCCCTCAAGGGAGTGGAGGTATGACCTTCGCCGCCACCATCCTCACACTGTACCCCGAGATGTTTCCCGGGCCGCTGCGACTATCGCTGGCGGGGCGGGCGTTGGAGGAGCAGAAGTGGTCGCTCGATACCATTCAGATCCGCGATTTCGCGACGGACAAGCATAGCAATGTCGATGGCACGCCTGCGGGGGGCGGGGCCGGGATGGTGCTGAAGGTTGATGTGCTCGCTGGTGCGGTCGATCATGCGAAGCGGATGCAGCCCAAGGCGCCGATCCTTGCTATGACCCCGCGAGGAAAGCCGATTTCTCAGGCGCGCATTCGCGAATTGTCCGAGGGGCCGGGGGTGACAATTCTATGCGGCCGGTTCGAGGGATTTGACGAGCGTATATTTGAAGGTCGCGAGATTGAGGAAGTCAGCGTTGGTGACATCGTTCTATCGGGCGGAGAACCGGCCGCTTTGATGATTCTTGATGCTTGCATTCGGCTGCTTCCCGGCGTAATGGGCGCGGCTTCGAGTGGTACCGAGGAGTCTTTCGAGGAAGGACTGCTGGAATACCCTCAATATACCCGACCTCAGGAATGGGAAGGGCGCACGATCCCCGAAGTGCTGCGATCGGGGGATCATGCGAAGATCGCTGCTTGGCGCAAGTCAATGTCAGAGGATCACACTCGGTTACGCAGGCCAGACCTTTGGGATCGCCACAATGGTGATCGGGACTGACCTGCCTCTGGCGCGCGGCATGAAGAAGAAGGACCAGGGCATGAACCTGATTCAAACACTGGAAGCCGAAGCAATCGGCGCTTTGGGGAAAGATATCCCTGAATTCCAAGCCGGCGACACAGTTCGCGTCGGTGTTAAAGTTATCGAGGGAACTCGGGAACGTATTCAGAATTTCGAAGGCGTGTGCATCGCCCGCAGCAATCGCGGCATGGGCAGCAACTTCACCGTTCGTAAAATCAGCTTTGGTGAAGGCGTGGAACGTGTGTTCCCGCTCTACTCGCCAATCGTAGACAGCATCACCGTGGTTCGCCGCGGTGTCGTGCGTCGCGCCAAGCTGTACTATCTGCGTGGCCGCACCGGTAAAAGTGCGCGCATCGCGGAACGCCGGGTTAACGCTCCGAAGAAGTAATTCTCGGATCGTCGGATTAGAGGAGGGCGTTTCGGTCAGGCCGGAGCGCCCTTTTTCTTTACTATGCTGGCACGTCATTGCGAGCAGCGAAGCTGCGCGGCAATCCAGAGTAAGCGCTTGGATACTCTGGATTGCTTCGCTACGCTCGCAATGACGAATTTGAGAGGTAATCCATTGATATGCGCCTACTGCTTACCGTTGCCGCTTCGCTCGCCTTTTCCGCTCCCGTTTTCGCGGATGATCATGCAATGAGCGAAAAGACTTCTGACCTCACCTTCGAACGTGTCTTCGCCAGCCCATCGCTTGATGGTGCGAGTCCGCGTCAGGCGAAGTTATCGCCCGATGGCCGTTATCTGACCTTGCTGCGCAACCGCGAGGACGAGCGTGAGCGGTATGATCTGTGGGGCTATGACCGCAAAAGCGGTGAATGGACGATGCTGGTCGATAGCGAAAAGCTGGGCACCGGCCGCGAATTGTCCGAAGATGAAAAGATGCAGCGCGAACGTGCGCGGGTTGGCAATCTGAAGGGTATTATCTCTTATCAGTGGACGGCTGATGGTTCGGGTATTCTCGTGCCGCTCGATGGTGATCTGTATTTGGCCAAACTGGATGGCAGCGTAACGCGGTTGACCGATACCGAGGAAAGCGAGCTCAACCCGGTCCTCAGCAGCACAAGCAAGTATGCTTCTTTCATTCGCGACCGGCAGTTGTGGGTCGGGGAAGTGGGCGGCGAGGCTGCTCCAATCACCCCTAAAGAGGGCGACACAATCCGCTGGGGCGAGGCGGAGTTTGTCGCGCAGGAAGAAATGAGCCGGATGACCGGCTATTGGTGGAACCCGAACGACACACGGATTGCGGTCCAGCGGACCGACGAAGAACGCGTAGGCATCGTTACCCGCGCGGCCATCGGTGCGACGGGTACGAAGGTTTTCGATCAGCGCTATCCAGTCGCGGGCAGCGACAATGCGGTTGTCGAGCTGTTCGTCATGGACCCTGACGGCGGTGAACAGGTGCAAGTCGATCTAACCAGCAATCAGGACCCCGCTTTCTACAATGCGGATGATCCAACTGACTTCTACATCGCGCGGGTCGATTGGTCGCCCAATGGGATGCTGTATGTTCAAAGGCAGAACCGCGAGCAGACCGTGCTCGATATGCTTCAGGTGGATCCAGCTACGGGCAAGAGCGACATCTGGTTTACCGAAAAGGCAGCGGCGGACGAGTACTGGATTAATCTGTCGGATAGCTACAAGTTCTTGCAGGACGGCTCGCTGATCTGGTGGAGTGAGCGCGACGGATTTGGACATATCTACCGATTGGCTGATGGCACCTGGACACAGCTTACCGGCGGGAAAGAGCCAGTGACAAAACTTGTTGGCGTCAATGAGGAATTGGGGCGGATATATTACAGTCAGGGCCGCGATGTTCTGGAGCAGCATATCTATGTGGGCGATTACACAGGTGAGATGACCGATGTGATCGTCGAACTGACCGAACGCGGCTTCACCCACTCGGCAGTTATGGACAAGCAAGCGACCACTCTGTTTGTCAGCCGTTCCAATCACAACCAGCCAATGCAAAGCTACCTGGCCGACGGGTCTGGCAAACGGCTGGCATGGGTCGAAGAAAATGCGCTTGATGCGGATCATCCTTATGCGCCGCATCTCGCCAGCCACCGGCCTGCCAAATTCGGTACGATCAAAGCCGCCGATGGCACGACCGACCTTCATTACAAAATGGTCACGCCTGACATGGAGCCGGGCAAGAAATACCCTGTGTTTTATTACCACTATTCCGGTCCCGGACCGCAGATTGTTACCAAGGGATGGGACGGTGCGTTGCAGCAGGCGGTCGTCGATGCCGGCTATATCTGGTTTGAGCTGGACAATCGCGGCAGCGCCAATCGCGGCGTAGCATTTGAGCAGCCGCTCTATCACGCGATGGGCGGCGTCGAGGTGCACGATCAGGCCAAAGGCACAGAGTATCTCAAAGCGCTCGACTTCGTCGATCCGGATAAGGTTGCGATCTATGGCTGGTCTTATGGTGGCTATATGACGCTCAAGCGGATGCAGGCCTATCCCGGCGTCTATGCGGCGGGGATTTCAGGGGCTCCGGTAACACGCTGGGGACTGTACGATACGCATTACACCGAGCGTTTCATGGGCGATCCGCGCAAAGTGCCCGAGGCGTATGAAAAAGCCAGCGCCATTCCTGACGCGGACAAGATGACCGATCCGCTATTGCTGATCCATGGTATGGCGGACGACAATGTCGTGTTCGAACACAGTTCTGAGTTGATCGCGAAAATGCAAGCCAGCAATCAGCCGTTCGAAATGATGCTCTATCCCGGCTACACGCACCGCGTCGCGGGCGAGCAGATCAGTCCGCATTTGTGGAACACAATCTTCGCATTCCTGAAGAAGCACGGCGTGACGCCGCCGGAATAGGCCTAGTTCAACCAGCTCAGCGCGGTCGAGGCGACTTCAGCGGGTGCCTCAACATGCGGATAATGGCCGATCCCGCTGAGAAGGTACTCATTGGATTCGGGCATAGTGTCGACCCAGCGGCGATAACAATGCTCGCCCGATACCGGGTCATGCGCGCCGTTGATCAGCCCGACGCGTTCTTGCGCATCTTCCAAAGCGTTTACCCAGCGATCTTCATAGAAGAAGCGCTCATTCATGAAATGGGCCAGCTTGTGGACGATCCGGTTACCGCGCTGCTCGGTGAACAATGACCACAAGATATCGAGTTCTTCTTGGCTGGGTTTGGTCTTGGGACCAAATATTCGCGAAAAGCTCTTCCCGAATGTTTTGCGGTTGAGAGTGCGGCCCAGCACAAAGCCGACGGGCGATGATGCCAGCCGCATGATCAGACGTGCCCGCTGATGATCGGGGAACATACCGCCATTGAGGAATATCATCTTCCGGAGGCCCGCTGCACCGCTACCCTCTTTTTGGCGTGCGAGCAGTTCCTGGCCAACCGATGCGCCGTAGTCATGGACCATGGCATCGAAATCATACACACCCAGATGGTCAAGCAATGCCGAGAGCATGTCGGTTTGACGCTGGATCGAATATCCGGATTTTGGTTTATCAGACAGGCCAAAGCCAATCAGGTCTGCGGCAATTAATCGGTGGGTGCGGCTGAGTGTGTCCCAGATCGGCGCCCAATCCCACGACGCTGTTGGAAAGCCATGGACCAGAAGCAAGGGCTTGCCCATACCTTGTGTCCAATAGGCGATCCTCACGCCATCATACATGAAATATTCGGCACGCGCGCGCCAATCATCGATAGAAATTGCCAAAGTGCGACCCTTGCCAGATGTATGTTTTGTCACGTCCGCTTTGGCGGATCAGTGCTCTACATACGCGAACTAAGGCCGCAGCGCTATAATAGGGTAAATTTTCGGTAATGGTCTTGGTGAAGTCGGTAGATGTCAATTTATTGCGATTTTTCAGTCAGGCGAGCCATTCTAGAGCCTTTTCAGCGACTTCACGCGGTGCTTCAACTTGTGGATAATGGCCGACATTTGGCAACAGATGCGCTTTTGCCAGAGGCACGTGACCGGCCCAGCGGCGGAACGCGTGTTCACCTGAAACAGGATCTTTGGCTCCATTGATCAGACCGATGCGATCCTCGGAATATTTAAGCGCTCCAACCCAGCGCGCCTCATTATTGCGGCGGTCGCCGATATAGTGGAGCAGCTTGTGGAAGATACGATTGCCGTCCTGCTCGGCGATGAGAGACCAGAACTCATCTAGGTCTTGCTCGCTTGGCTGGGTATCGGGTCCGAATACGGCAGAGAAGCTTTTCCCGAAGCCTTTGCGGCTGAGCATCCGGCTCACCAGAAAACCCAGCGGTGATACCCCCAGCTTTTGGATCGGGCGGGCGCGGTGCTGGTCGGGGAAGATACCGCCATTGAGGAATACCATTTTGCCGAGGCCAGCGGCTCCGCTGCATTCTTCTTGCCGCGCGAGTAATTCCTGACCGACCGATACGCCATAATCATGGACGAGCGCATCAAACTCTGTGATGCCCAAATGTTCAAGCAGCGCCAATTGCATGTCGGTTTGCCAGTGGATCGAATAGCCCGAGCGCGGCCCTGAACGAGGCTTGTCGGACAAGCCGAAGCCAAGCATGTCGGCAGCGATCAGGCTGTGCTCACTGCTCATCCGCTCCCAGATGGGCGCCCAATCCCATGAGGCGGTCGGGAAGCCATGAACCATGAGCAGCGGCTTGCCTGTTCCGGCGGTCCAATAGGCGATCCTGTGTCCCTCGAACTCGAAATGCTGCGCTCGTTCGCGCCACTCAATCAATCTGATCGTCATTTCGGTTCAAATCCCCATCTCTCTTATCTTTATCCCCGGCATAGCTATGCTTGCTTTCGCCGCTCGCAATTGATGCTAGAGGCACCACATAGTGATGCAAGCGAATTGCAGTTCAGGAGAATTGAGTTGGGTTATCGGGTAGCGGTTGTCGGCGCGACAGGGAATGTCGGCCGCGAAGTTATGGCAATCTTGGCGGAACGCGAGTTTCCGATCGAGGAAGTTGCTGCCGTCGCCAGTTCGCGCAGCCATGGCAGCGAAGTCGAGTTCGGCGAAACCGGCAAAATGCTCAAATGCAAGAATATCGAGCATTTCGATTGGAGCGGTTGGGATATTGCCCTGTTCGCGGCAGGGTCAGGCCCGGCAAAGCAATATGCACCTAAGGCCGCTGCGGCAGGCTGCGTCGTCATTGATAACAGCTCGCTCTACCGGATGGACCCCGATGTACCGTTGATCGTTCCGGAAGTGAATCCGGACGATATTGACGGCTATACCAAGCGCAATATTATCGCGAACCCCAACTGTTCGACCGCGCAGATGGTCGTCGCGCTGAAGCCGCTGCATGATGCGGCCACAATCAAGCGCGTTGTCGTCTCGACTTACCAGTCGGTATCGGGTGCGGGCAAATCGGGTATGGACGAACTGTTCGAGCAAAGCCGCGCGATCTTTGTGGGCGACAAGCCCGAACCGGAAACTTTCACCAAGCAGATCGCTTTCAATGTGATTCCGCATATCGACGTCTTCCTTGACGATGGATCGACCAAGGAAGAGTGGAAGATGGTCGCGGAAACCAAGAAGATCCTCGATCCGAAGATTAAACTGAGCGCGACCTGTGTACGGGTGCCGGTTTTTGTCGGCCATTCCGAAGCGATCAACATCGAATTCGAGAATGAGATTTCCGCCAAGGAAGCGCAGGAAATCCTGCGCGAGGCGCCAGGCATTATGCTCGTCGATAAGCGCGAGGACGGCGGTTACGTCACCCCGGTCGAATGCGCCGGTGACAGCGCAACCTATGTCAGCCGCGTGCGTGAAGACCCGACGGTGGATAACGGCCTGGTGCTATGGTGCGTATCCGATAATTTGCGCAAGGGCGCGGCTTTGAACGCAGTGCAGATTGCCGAATTGCTCGGGCGCAAGCATCTGAAGAAGGGGTGACGCCAAGCGAGTCTTGCGGCAATACCGTTGCATGACCCTCAAAGCAGACCTCTATTTCTCCTTCCGTTCGCCTTACAGCTATCTCGCGATCGGTCGCTACCGCGCACTGACCGAGATGTTTGATGTGGAGATTGATCTGCGCGTCGTATGGCCGATTGCGATCCGGGATCCTGACATATTGTTTTCCGGCAATCCCAATGTCGGGCGGTATATTATGACGGATTCGATGCGGACCGCGCAAATGTTGGATATCCCTTACCGCTGGCCCAGGCCGGATCCAGTAGTGCAGGATTTCGCCACGAAAGAAGTCGCCGAGGATCAGCCCTATATCCACCGGATTTGCAGGCTGGGGCAGGCAGCAGCGCGGCGCGGCAAAGGCTTGGTCTTCGCAGACGAAGCCTCAAAGCTCATATTTGATGGGAAGACCGACAATTGGCACGAGGGCGATCATCTGGCCGGTGCCGCCGCCCGTGCTGGTTTGGATTTCGCCGAACTTGAAGCAGAGGCTGCCTCCGACGCAGAAGTATTGGATGCCGAAATCGCCGCCAATCAGGATGCGCTGGAGGCGGCGGGCCATTGGGGCGTGCCAACGCTGGTGTTCGAAGGAGAACCGTTCTTCGGGCAGGACCGCATCGAAATGGTCCTGTGGCGGATGAATGAGAAGGGGTTGACGGAGCGGTGAGTAAGATGGTTCCGTCATTCGACGACACAGAACTCGCTGTTCACCGTCTAGGTGCTGGCCGTCCGGTTCTGCTCCTTCACGGGCTATTTTCCAATGCGGAAATGAACTGGATCAAGTTCGGCCATGCGCAAAAATTGGCTGACGCTGGCTTTAAGGTGATTATGCCCGATTTGCGGGCGCATGGCGAAAGCGATGCGCCGCATGAGCTGGAGGCATATCCGGATGATGTGTTGGCGAAGGACGCGCTCGCGCTGGTCGATGCACTGGGGTTGGATGATTTCGATTTGGTCGGTTTTTCTCTTGGCGCGCGGACTGCAGCGCGGGCCGTAATATCGGGTCTCAAACCGCGCAAGCTGGTGCTGTCCGGTATGGGTCTTGAAGGGCTTGCGGGTTGGGGCAAGCGCTCTGCGTTTTTTATCGATGCGATCGACCGGTTTGACGAGGTAAAGCGCGGTGACCCAGCGTTCATGGCGGTCAGCTTTATGAAAACGATGAAAGTTGACCGCGTGGCGGCCAGGCTGTTGCTGCAATCCGTAGCCGATACGCAGCCAGATCAGCTAGCGGCTTTGACGATGCCGACAATGGTGCTGTGCGGCGATAAGGATCAGGATAATGGCTCCGCGCCGAAACTGGCCGAGACATTGGCCGATGCGACCTATGTCGAGATACCCGGTACGCATATGAGTTCCGTCACCGAGGGTGCTTTGGGGGATGCATTGGTCGAGTTTTTGAGCGGGCCGGCCGAGGCTTGATAAAGCCGCTATTCGCGTTCAAACCCCTCTCATGAGAAGCCGGTGATCGCCGGCCCGTCTTGAGAGGATACACCCATGAAATTTGCATCTATTGCTTTGAAAACTGCGGCGTCCGTGCTCGCCTTGTCGCTTGCCGCGCCCGCGCTTGCCGATCACCACGCCGGGGATGGTCCCAAAGCGGGCGATCTGGCGATGGTCGATGGCTACCCGATAACTGCCGAAGGCGCGGCGAAGTTTGTCGCCGATACCGAAGCCGAGATGAAAAAGATGTGGGTGCTTGGCGGGCGCGCTGCGTGGATCAACTCAACATACATAACGGACGACACCAACGCGCTGAATGCGCATTTCGGGGCGATGGCGGCGGAAATGTCGGTAGCCAAGGGTTTGGCTGCGGCGAAATTCGCAGACATCGAAGGGCTAGATCCCGATGTGAAGCGCAAGTTGGATATTCTGCGCGTCGCGCTGACTTTGCCAGCGCCAACGACACCCGGTGCCGCGGAGGAAGCTGCCTCACTCGCAACATCGCTTGGCGCGGCTTACGGGCAGGGCAAGGGCACGCTGAACGGAGAGGAAATCTCCGGCTCCGATATCGAGGCGGAGATGGGTAATCTGGAGCGTACTCCGGAAGAACTTTCGGAAATGTGGTCGAGTTGGCACACCAATGTCGGTGCGCCGATGAAGGGCGACTATGTCCGCTTGGCCGAGCTGACTAACGCGGGTGCACAGGAACTCGGTTACGCCGATTTCGGAGCGATGCAGCGGTCAAAATACGATATGAGCGCCGATCAGTTCGCCGCCGAAACCGAGCGGATGTGGCAGGAAGTGAAGCCGCTTTACATGTCGCTCCATACTTACGTTCGCAGCAAGCTCAACGAGAAATATGGCGACGATATCCAGCCCGCTGCTGGCCCGATCCGCGCTGATTTGCTGGGCAATATGTGGGCGCAGGAATGGGGCAATATCTACCCGCTGGTCGCTCCCGAGAGTGCCGGTGATATCGGCTATGACCTCACCAGCCTGATCGAGGAAAAGGGTCTGAGCGAAGTCGATATGGTCAAGGTAGGGGAGAAGTTCTTCTCTTCTCTCGGTTTCAAAGATCTGCCTGCAAGCTTCTACGAACGTTCGCAATTTGTGAAGCCGCGCGACCGTGAAGTGATCTGCCACGCATCGGCTTGGGATGTGGAAGACAGCAATGATCTGCGCATAAAGATGTGCATCAAGAAAAATGGCGATGACTTTGTGACTATCCACCATGAGTTGGGTCACAATTACTACCAGCGCGCTTATGGTGTGCAGGATTTCCTCTATCGCGATAGCGCCAATGACGGGTTCCACGAAGCCATCGGCGATATGATCGCATTGTCGATTACGCCCGAATATCTGGTCCAGATCGACATGCTTGACCGGGAAGATGTGCCAAGTGCGGATAAAGATATCGGCCTGCTACTCCGCCAGGCGATGGACAAAGCCGCGTTTCTGCCATTCGGTCTGCTAATGGACCGGTACCGCTGGGGTATTTTCGACGGTTCGACCACGCCGGAAGAGTATAACACCGATTGGAACAAGCTGCGTCTCGAATATCAGGGTATCACACCGCCAACTGACCGCGACGCGGACGGCTTTGATCCCGGCGCGAAATACCACGTGCCCGGCAATGTGTCTTACACCCGTTACTTCCTTGCCCGCTTGCTGCAGTTCCAGTTCTACAAAGCGGCCTGCGATAAGGTGGGTTGGGAAGGGCCGCTGCACCGCTGCTCGTTTTACGGTAACGAGGAAGTCGGCAAAGGCCTGAACGATATGCTGGCAATGGGTTCCAGCAAGCCATGGCCCGATGCGCTCGAAGCCTTCACCGGCGAACGCCAGATGAGCGGTAAAGCGATGCTCGAATATTTCGCGCCGCTAAAAGAATGGCTCGACGAGCAGAACAAGGGCAAGCCGCAGGGCTGGTGATCGCGCTGTTAAGCCGGTGCATCTGACTCAGGCACAAAAAAGCCCCCGCCACCTTCTCGGGTGACGGGGGCTTTCGCTGTTTGGACTATATAATGCCGGAACTTACTCTGGCGAGAATGGCAGCGAGCTGTGGTGCAAAACGATCTTCAGATCGCCAGCATCGTCTTTCTCGTAAGCGAACGAGTACTCAACCTTGGTCTCGTTACCGTCGGTGCCTGTGAAGTAGTAGTTGCCCATGGCGACAGCCATGTCACCGTCTTCGTCGATCACGGTGCCATTCGGCTCCCAGCGGACTGCGGTGTAAGGCGCGATAGCGAAACCGCCATCTTCAGTGCCTTCGGTGCCTACGAAATAGCTGAGCGCTTCGTCGGCGGTTTCGCGATACTGGTCAACCGAAGCAAGCGTTGGTTTGAACAGGACTGTCGCATCGTCGCCATAAGCGTAGTGTTTTGCAATGTGATCTTGTGCCGCTTTGCGGAAATCGCCTTCGTCGGTGAAGGTTTTACCAATAGTCACAATGCCTTCGCCCCAAGCTTGCTGAGCGGCTGTAACTTCTGCAGCGGTGATCGGATCTGCGTCAGCTGATGCTGCTGCTTCGCCCTCGGCTGCTGCGCCACCGCAGGCTGCCAAAGCTAATGCTGAAACTGCCAGTACCGGCACGGTGTAAAACTTTTTCATTCCCTAAACTCCTAAATCGTCTGCACCGCAGATGCGGCTCGACTGAAAATTGTTACAGAGACTGGCTTTGGAAAGTTCGCGGCCGCCTCTGCTGTTCTCATCTAGCGTCCGACATCACATGTGCGTTTCTGCACATGCCAGAGGGGCCCGGTCCGCCGATAGCGGCGCACGAATTGCACACTGCCATACCGCCACAATGCAGCATCCGGAGATAGGTTCCCGAAGCCATAAAAATTTTTGCTGATGGGTTGTCACCCGTTGTGGTATTCGCTCTTCCAGAGCCGGATCGAGAGATAATCTCCGGCGCCCAGCGAGAGAATGACAATATGAAGTCAGCATGGATAGCAACGATCACGGCGTTCTTGGCCGCTTGTACACCCGTTGGGGAGCAGGCTAGTACAAGCGTCGCTGCGAGCAGCTCTGATCTTGAGGGGGCTGCACTGTTTGTAGCCAACAAGTTTGGCAATACGCTCTCCAAGATTGATCTTGGTTCTGGCGCAGAGGTTAAGCGGGTCGATAGCTGCAAGAATCCGCATGAACTGTCGGCGTCCCCAAGTGGCGAGCATGTCGCGCTCGCTTGTTATGGCGGGACGACAATCGATATTTTTCGCACAGACGATCTTGTTCGGGTGAAAAGCATAGAGCTGGGCGACAATGCTCGCCCGCACGGAATCGTCTGGCATGCAAACGGTTCGCTCTACGCGACCGCAGAAGGGCAAAAGCGCGTCTATTGGATCCGTCGGCCGCTCGCCCGCGACGCGAACCCGCTGGGTTTCGCAACGGGCAAAGACGGCAGTCATATGCTTGCAATATCGCCTGATGGTCGCCACGCTTGGACAACCGATCTCGGGTCAAAAACAGTGACATTGGTTGATCTGGTAACGCGCCGCGCGCCGCTGTCGGTCGAGGTGGGAGTGGAGCCAGAGGGCATCGCACTGTCGCCCGATGGCACAGCGCTGTGGGTTTCTGCGCGCGGATCGAACAAGGCTTTCGACCTTGATCCCGAAAATCTCGAAATACGCCGCGAAGTCGCGACCGGTGCATTTCCATTGCGGCTGGCAATCCGTCCGCAAGGCGATGTTGCGGTGACATCCGATTTGGCTGATGGTGGCTTGACTGTGATCGATCTGGCGACGGCGAAACCAGTGCGGTCGATTGCTGTCTCCAGCGCAGAAGAAGCCCGAGCGCGTCTGCAAGTCACGATCCTGTGGTCCGATGATGGCGAACGCATTTACGTCGCCGAAACAGGCAGCGATACTATTGCCGAAGTGGATTATGCCAGCGGAACGGTGCTCAGGAGATTGCAAGCTGGCGATGGCGGGGATGGCTTGGCCATTCTTGGCGGACGGTAAAGGAAAGATGGCTACACCCAAGAAGGAAACCGTCGGCTGGCGTGAAGTTGTTGCTCTGCCGGAGCTCGGCATCACCGGCATTCCGGCCAAGATTGATACGGGCGCGCGCACGTCTTCACTTCACGCGAACAATATCGAATTGTTCGAACGCGATGGAGAAGAAGTGGCGCGGTTCGATCTAGATTTCGGTGAGGGCAAGCCATTCCGCCACTGTGAAGCCGTCCGCGTCGCGCACAGGACGATAACAAGCTCCAACGGCTTGGCGCAGGAACGCTTGATCGTCAAAACCATATTGGCGATGGGCGGGCAGGAATTCCGCGCAGAATTCAGCCTCGCCGACAGATCCGACATGGTGTTCCCGATGCTGATCGGGCGCACTGCACTTAGAAGAAGGTTTCTCGTCAATCCGGGGCGATCATTCCTAGTTTCCAACCGGGACGATACGAAGGAAGAATTCCTATGAAAATTGCCATGCTAGCGCGTAACCCCAACCTTTACTCGCACAAACGATTGGTGGAGGCGGCGGAGCAACGCGGCCATACGCTCGATATCCTCAACACCACGCGCTGCACCGTAAATATTGCCAGCCACCGTCCTACCGTGATGTATAGAGGCGAGACGCTGAAGGGCTATGAAGCGGTTATTCCGCGCATCGGTGCGTCAATTACGGCTTACGGGCTTGCGGTGCTGCGCCAGTTTGAAATGGGCGGCGTATGGTCGCTCAATGAAAGCGTCGCGATCGGGCGGAGCCGGGACAAGCTGCGCTCCACGCAGATTATGGCGAAATACGGCCTCGGCCTCCCGCTCACGGCCTATGCCAATGACCCCAAGCAGGCGGAACAGATCATCAAGGCGGTCAATGGCCCGCCGGTGGTGATCAAGCTGCTCGAAGGTACGCAAGGCATCGGCGTGGTTTTGGCCGAGACGCTCAAAGGCGGCGCATCGATTATCGAGGCATTTCGCGGTGCAAATATCGCGATCATGGTGCAGGAATTTATCAAGGAAGCGGGCGGATCGGACATTCGCTGTCTGGTCGTGGGCGGAAAAGTCGTCGCGGCGATGAAGCGCCAGGGCGCAGAAGGCGAATTCCGCAGCAATCTCCACCGCGGCGGCAGTGCGCAACTGATCAAAATCACGCCGGAGGAACGCTCAACCGCCGTCCGCGCGGCAAAGGTCATGGGCCTGAATGTATGCGGCGTTGACCTGCTGCGCAGCAATCACGGCCCGGTGATCATGGAGGTGAACTCGTCACCTGGTCTTGAGGGTATCGAGAATGCGACCGGCAAGGATATCGCCGGCCAGATTATCGAATTTATCGAAGGCAATGCGAAGCCGGGGAATACTAAGACGAAGGGGAAGGGGTGAGGAGTCTCCGCTACATACTTGCGGCCTGGATAACAGTCTGCTGCGGCGCGGCGTTGGCACACACACTGTCCCCTATTCCGCCCGACCCCGAGCGCGTCGCCGCCGCAAATAGTATGGTGTCACAAATGCCACTAGACGAGATATTTCGACGGGCAGTGCAGGATCAGAAAGCAATCCGTGAAATCTGCGATTCTTGGCTTGTAGCCAACGGATCGGCCTTGCCTGACCGGAACGCTCATCGGCTTTTTGTCTTGAAGGTTAGAGACACCGCACGCGAAGAAGCATCTCGACTGGCGGATGTGATCAGGCCAGATATTGCTCTGCATTTTGCCTACCAATTGAATGCTCCGAACTTACGGGAGAATGCAAATTTTTTCTCTACCAAGGCTGGCCAGTCCTATTTGCTCGCAACCCTCGGAAATGACACCATCATTGCCCACTTTTGGTCAATCGCGGTCAAAAGAGAAATTGAGCCGAAATTCGAGCAACTTTTAGCCGAAGCCGAGGAAAACGCTGAATTGTTAAGACGAGTAAACGAAACGCAATGACCCAAGACGAAGGTCGCATTGCGATGCCCTAATCCGGATCTGATACTACAATTCCATGGCTTTGCTATTCAAGCATTCCTAACCGTCAGTCCGCCATCGACTGGGATCACTGCGCCGGTGATGTAGCTCGCGGCGGGTAGCACTAACGATAGCGTCATATGCGCGACTTCTTCCGGCTCGCCATAACGGCGCAGGGCTGTGCGTCGGTTGGCGTAGATGGCTTTATGTTCGTCGGGAATCCGCTCGGTCATCGCGGTGCTGATGGGGCCGGGGCAGATGCAATTTACGGTGATCGCTTCTTTACCCAGATCGACTGCCATTCCGCGCGTTAGGCCTGTTACGCCCGTTTTGGCGGCAACATAGGGCGTGAGGCCGGGCGTTGCACCTAATCCCTCGGTAGAGGCGATATTGACGATCCGGGCAGCATTGCTTTTGCGCAGCCACGGCAGCGCGGCGCGGACCATGCGCTGATGCGCGGTCAGCATCACGGCGACGGCGCGGTGCCAGATTTCCTCATACTCATCGCTGCCATCGAGCGACGCATGGCTCGACACACCGGCATTGTTGACCAGAATATCGATCCCGCAGAGGTCGCTCCCGATCTGCTCGACAACGCGCTGGATCGCATCGTGATCAGATACGTCGAGCGCATAGCCCATCGCACCACTGCCGCATTCCGCCGCAACTGCATCGCAGGCAGATTCATCTAGGTCGGTCACCGCAACCTGCGCCCCTTCCGAGGCAAATAGCTTTGCGGTCGCGCGGCCCATGCCGCTGGCTGCGCCGGTTACGATGGCAACGCGGCCTTCAATGGAGCGCGAGCGGTTGGCGGTGGGTGTGCTCATCTAAACGGCGGTTCATTAAACGCGCGCAGTTTTCGGCTGTGGAGGCGGTTGCCTTCCTCGTGCAGACGTTTGCAGGCGGTTACGCCGATCTTAAGGTGGGCGCTGATCGCTTCTTCGTAGAATTTGTTTGCTTGGCCGGGGAGTTTGATCTCTCCGTGGAGCGGCTTGTCTGACACACAAAGGAGTGTGCCGTAGGGAACGCGGAACCGGTATCCTTGCGCGGCAATCGTGGCGCTTTCCATATCGATGCCGACGGCGCGGCTGAGGCTCAGGCGCTTGGCGCTGGTGGTGTAGCGCAGTTCCCAATTGCGGTCGTCGGTGGTGACGATCGTGCCGGTGCGCATCCGTTTCTTGAGGTCGGCTCCGGTTGAACCGCTGACTTCCTCAGCTGCGCCCGCCAGCGCCTGCTGGACCTCGGCAATTGCGGGGAGGGGAATTTCCGGTGGCAATACCGGATCGAGCACATGATCATCGCGCAGATAGGCGTGCGCCAGAACATAATCGCCGATCTTCTGCGTCGGGCGCAGGCCGCCGCAGTGGCCGATCATCAGCCATGCTTCGGGGCGCAGAACCGCGAGGTGGTCGCAAATGGTTTTGGCGTTGGACGGTCCGACGCCGATATTGACCAGCGTAATCCCGCAGCCGCCTTCGCTGATCAGATGATAGGCCGGCATCTGGTGTTTGCGCCATGCGGTATCGGATAGCTGGCTGCTGGCGTTCTGGGTGGCCTGTTCCAGATAGAGGCCACCCGCACCGGCAAGCGCTTTGTAGCTGCCAGTGCCGAGTTGTTCGCCGGCCCAGTCGACAAATTCATCGACATAGCGGTGGTAGTTGGTGAACAGCACGAAGCGTTGGAAGTGCGTGGTATCGGTGCCGGTGTAATGCGCGAGGCGCGCTAGCGAGAAGTCCGTCCGCAACCCGTCAAACAGCGACAGCGGGATTGTTCCATTGCTGTCATCAATCTCTATGCCGTCTGCGAGTTCATCGCCAATGTCGGCCAATTCGGTCGAGGGAAAGTGGCGGGCAATGTCTTGTGGGCTGATCCCGGCAAGTTCTGCCGCAACATCACCATCGAGTACATAAGGGAAGGGTATTTCCTGCGAAGAGGTCCGCGCTTCCAGTTCGATCTCGTAATCGCTGCCGATCAGTTCCAGCTGGTCGCGCAAATAGTCCGCGAACATTGCGGGGCGGGTCACAGTGGTGGCGTAAGTGCCGGGCTCGTTCAAACGGCCAAATGCGCGGCTGCGGTCTTCCGGTTGGTCGCCGCCCATGAAGCGCATGACCAGTTCCGGATAAGCATAGCTGCCATCGCTGCGGCGCGTCTTCGAGGGGAGGGAGCCATCGCGGCCAAAGGCCATCACATCATTGCGGAGGCGTTCGACAGAGGCGTTATACAGGCGATCCAACTCGCCGATTATTGTTTCTACTGATTTCATCTTGGGCAGATAGCGCCTTTTTTCTTACATTTCAAAGTCGGCCGCAGATTATTGCGGTTCTTACAAAAAAGGCGCGGGTCCCGAAGGAGCCGCGCCTTTGATTGCGTATGCGAGTGAAGGATTAGCCTTCCGACTGCTCTTCAGTAGCAGCTTCGGCTTCAGCCTCTGTAGCGATTTTTTCGGCAACGCCGTCGTCGAGCATGTCGGCAGGGATTTCACCTGGCTCAAGGCTCGGGTCGCGGTTCGGTGCGTTTGCAGCAGCCGCTTCCTCGATTTCCTTCTGCTCGTCTTCGAACATTTGCGCGAGAACGTCGACGCCTTGGCTTTGCAGCTCGGCTTCGTCGTCGGAGCGGGCCACATTGGCTTTCACCGTCACGTCGACTTCAGCGTGCAGACGTACGAGGACGTCGAACATGCCGATGGTCTTGATCGGGTTGCCGAGGATGACTTGCTTCTTTGTCACTTCGTGACCTTGGGCGGCCAGACCTTCCACGATATCGCGAACAGTAACCGAACCATACAATTGGCCCGAGTTCGACGATGCGCGGATCAGGACGACTTCAGCGCCATCAACCTTTTCACCGGTCTTGGCTGCTTCTGCAGCTTTCTCGGCGTTTTCTTTTTCAAGACGTTCGCGGTTTGCTTCGAAGACCGCCTTGTTCGCCGCATTGGCGCGCAGAGCCTTCTTGTTAGGCAGCAGGAAGTTACGGGCATAGCCGTCCTTCACAGTGACAACGTCACCGATTGTGCCAAGCTTCTCGATACGTTCGAGGAGAATAATATCCACGGATCTTCTCCTTACTTAACGATGTAGGGCAGCAGGCCGATGTGGCGTGCGCGCTTGATTGCCTTGGCCAGCTCGCGCTGCTTCTTGGCGGATACGGCGGTGATGCGGCTAGGGACGATCTTGCCACGCTCGGACATGAAGCCCTGCAGCAGACGAACGTCTTTATAATCGATCACAGGTGCGCCCTTACCCGAGAACGGGCAGGTCTTGCGGCGGCGGAAGAAAGGACGTGCCATTAGCTGCGCTCCTCGCGGTCAGACCGTTTCTTACGGTCGCGGTCATTCTTGCGCATCATTACCGACGGGCCTTCCTCAGGCTCATCCATACGGATCGTCATGTAACGGATCACGTCTTCGTTGATGCGGGTTTGGCGTTCGAGTTCTGCGACAACGGAGCCGGGCCCCTCGATGTTGAGCATCACGAAATGCGCTTTGCGGTTACGGTCAATCTTGTAGGCAAGATTTTTCAGGCCCCAAGTTTCAGTCTTGGTGACTTTACCGTCGTTGGCTTCGATAATTTCTGTGGCCGATGCGGCCAGCGCGTCCACTTGAGCCTGGCTCAAATCCTGACGCGCGAGAAATACATGCTCGTAATGAGCCATGCTCTCGTTCCTTCACATTGTAATGCCGATCGCTGGCTGATCCGCACTATTGCGGGGCCCCTCCGGCTTTCTTCGATTCCCCTCGGTAAAAGGGAGAGGCGCTAATAGCGGGATTTACAGGGAATGCAAGGCGATAACGCGTTGGCCGGGCCGCTGCGAAATCGGGTAATAGTTAACAAATTCAACCGCCGATGTCCGTTCAGTACAATAAGTAAAATTCCGAATCATCAATAAGGGCATTGTTCAAACTCTGAATGACGGGATCTTACGAATATGTCTTACAAGATTATCGCTTTTGACGGTGGCGGTATCCGCGGATTGGTCTCCGCGCTTCTGTTGAAGGAACTGGACCCCAATGGTGAGTTGGTGAAAGGCACCAATATGTTCGCCGGAACATCGACCGGCTCGTTCATGGCTTTGGCGCTCGCTGATGGTGTACCGCTCGATACGATTATCGATATGTACCAGACCAAAGGCAGCGAAATTTTTGAAGAGGCGCCTGTCGATTGGAATTGCGCCAATCCGTTCAGCGTTGAAGAGCAACAAGCCATTGATGCGATAACAGTCGACAGAGTTGATGGCGAAGGGGAATCGATCAAGTCGATCTTCCAAGCCAAATACAAGCCGGACAATCTGCGCAGCGAGCTGGGGCGTATCTTTGGTGCGGCCAAGCTTAGCGAATTGCCGATGTCGGGCGCGCAAGTTGTGGTGAACTCGCTCCAATTATGGTCCGAATGGGAAGGGCAATGGTCGCCGGTTATGATCGGTAGTGGTCGGAACGACCCATTCGCCGAAATGCATATGGTTGACGCCGCCATGTGCTCTGGCGCTGCGCCAACGTATTTTCCTCCGCATGAGCCAGTTTCGCCGGCGAGCAAGCAATGGGGCTATTTCGCGGATGGCGGGCTGTTTGCGAACAATCCATCGGCTTCAGCGGTCTCTTATGCGGTCGAGAATTTTGGCGCTGATGTCTCCAACATGCGTGTGCTGTCGATCGGCACCGGCAAGACGCGCCAAGGGATCAATCCCGGCGATGTCGGCAAGGCAGATTGCTGGGGCGCGTGGCAGTGGCTGCGTCCATCCTCCCGCGACAACGGCAAGGTTCCCGCTGCACCGCTGATCGAAGCCGCGCTGACCGCATCTGCCGCGTCGTGCGAGCAATATGCGAAGCGCATGCTGGGTAATCACTACATTCGCGCCAATCTCGATCTGGAGCAAGCCTACGCGCTTGATAATTGGCAAGACATTGGCGTGCTGGAAGAAGCCGTCGCCAAATTCGTTCAAACCGATGGATGGGACGTAATTGTCGATGCAGTCTATGCATATTGGAACAATCCGAACCCGCTCGCTTTCGAAGAGCGAAGGGAGGAGGATGCCAGCCCGAAACGAAAATCCTGGTTGGCGTCGCTGTTCGCCTGAATATGTATTTGAGCGAATGCTCGCCAAACCTCTGATTGGAGGTTAGGGCGTCCCCTGACATTCAATCAGCGGAGAATTCGCACGTGCCAAGCGGTCTGGTAGCCCTTCTCGACGATATTTCGATAATCGCGAAAGCGGCGGCAGCGTCCGCTGACGACATTACGGTGGCAGCAAGCCGCGCGGGGGCGAAAACCGCCGGCGTGGTGATCGACGATGCGGCGGTTACGCCGAGTTACGTCACCGGATTGTCTCCTGCTCGGGAGCTCCCGATCATCTGGAGCATCACCAAAGGCAGTTTCAAGAATAAGCTGCTGATCTTGCTGCCCGGAGCGTTGCTGCTCAGCGAATTTCTGCCCGGGGCGATCATATTCATTCTGATGCTGGGCGGGGGCTATCTCGCCTATGAAGGCGCAGAAAAGGTGATCGAGAAGCTGGGCGGTGGGAAGCACGGCAAAACCGTAGACGACGTGATCGAGAACCCTGAAGAATTCGAAAAACAGCGGATTGCCGGTGCGATCCGTACCGACCTCATTCTGTCTGCAGAGATCATGGCGATTACCCTCAACGAGATCGAGTTGGATGTCTGGTGGGAACGCGGGCTGGCGCTCGCGCTGGTGGCTATATTGGTCACTGTCGCGGTGTATGGCGCGGTCGCGATCATCGTGAAGATGGATGATGTCGGGCTTCATCTGTCGAAGACGAGTTCAGTAGCGGCGCAGCGCATTGGACGCGGTCTAGTGGCTTTTGTCCCTTATTTGCTCATTGCGCTGAGCTTCATCGGTACCATCGCAATGCTATGGGTCGGCGGCGGCATATTGCTGCACGGCACGCACGAACTGGGTTTCCACGCCCTGTATGATGCAACCCATGGTCTGGAGAATGCGGTGCAATCGACAACAGGATCTTTTGGCGGGTTGCTCGGTTGGCTCACCTATGCGGCGCTGTCAGCAATCCTCGCGCTTGTAGTGGGTGCGATTATTGCGTTTGTCATACATAAGGTGCTCAAGATCGGTCACGCCGAAGAGGCGCATTGATGGCTGCTGACTGGAGGCCAACGCTCTACACATGCCAAGGCTCGCGCGGTCTTCGCGCTACATGGGCGGCATGTGAGGCAGGTGTCGATCTGGACTTGCAGATGCTGCCCTTTCCACCGCGGTTCCTGAAGCCGGACTATTTGGAGATCAACCCGCTCGGGACAATCCCCATGCTTGTCGATGGCGACAACCGTATGACCGAAAGCTGCGCAATTGCGCATTATCTCGCAGTGAAAAGTGGCGCGTCCGAGCTAGTGGTTAAGCCCGATGAACAGGACTATGCCGCATATCTCGACTTCACTTACCATGCCGATGCAACGATCACCTTCCCCCAAACGGTCTATCTGCGGTTCGCCAAGTTTGAGAAGGATAAAGGCTTTGAGGAGGCTGGCCACGCTTACGCCAAATGGTTTGGCAAGCGTCTTATCAAGGTAGAGCAGCGCCTCGAAAGCCGCGAATTTCTATGCGCGGATCGCTTTACCGTCGCTGATATTTGCGTCGGATATGCGCTGTATTTGGCGACCAATATTGGTTTGGGAGAGTATCTGGATCCGCGCTTGGTCCAATATCTCGCCACGCTTAAAAACCGCTCAGGCTTCAAACAGGCAATCGCGCTTGAGAAATCGTTCTCAAAAGAAGCGGGAATCAAGCCAGCAATCCGCTAGAGTTTAGCGAGCAATGTATTTGCAAATTGCGTTAAAGTGTCATCGCGTGCGCCCATAATTACGATCCGGTCGCCCGGTTTGGCCATGGATTGGATAAGCTTTCCGCAATCTTCGCGGGTTGAGATATGGTCTGCCAAACCGCCTGCTTCTTCGATCAATTCGACAATGCGCTCGCTACCGACGCTGCGGTCGACCGTGCCGCCGAAATAGACCGGGTCGCACATGATAGTGATGTCGTCGGGACCCAACTCACGCGCAAATGTTTCGGCCAGTTCGTGTCCCATTTGGCGCAGAGGACCATAACCATGCGGCTGGAAGAACGCGATGACACGGCCTTCATGGGTTTTGAGTGTGCGCAGGGTCGCTGCGCATTTTTCTGGGTTGTGGCCGAAATCGTCGATCACAGTGATGCCGTTTTCACTTGTGCCGATAATGTCGAAACGGCGTGCCAATCCCGAAAAACTGGCCAGCGCGGCGACAGCTTTGCCCACTGGAACGCCAGCAGCAACTGCGCCTGCAATCGCGGCGAGCGCGTTGGACAGATTGTGCCTTCCAGGTAGATTGAGAACCAGCGGATGCTCGCTGCCATCGTGACGGTCGATTACGGTCGCGGCTTGGCGGATTGGGCCATCCGCGATGCCACCGGAGACGATGCCGATCTGCGCCTTCTCTTGATCGATGCCGAAGGTGATCGCTTCTTTTGCGCGTGGTAGCAAAGCCAATGCCTCTGCGTCGTCTGCATTGATCACCGCGACACCGCTGCGCGCGAGGAAATCGCCGAAAAGAAGGCGCAACTCTTCCATGCTTTTGTGGTCGAGGCTGACATTGAGCAGCACGCCGACCGCCGGGCGATAGAGCGCAATCGATCCATCGCTTTCATCCACTTCACTGACGAATGCCCCCAGTCCGCCAACAATCGCACTGGCGAAGGGTCGATCTTCGGTGACGAAATTCTTCATCACCGCACCGTTCATGATTGTAGGATCGTTTTTGGTGGCGTGCATGATCCAGCCAAGCATACCGGTAACAGTGGATTTGCCGCTCGTTCCGCCAATCGCAATTCCGGCACCGGAAGTGTTGAACAGAATCGACAGCAATTCAGCGCGGCTCATCCGCAGACAGCCGAGTTCGTTTGCGCGGACGACTTCAGGAACCGTGTCCTCTACCGCGGCGGATGCGACCAGGATTTGGTCCGCCGAAACCATCCCGCTGCCATCTTGTGGATGTAGAGCGAAGCCCTGCTTCTCCAGCGCCGCGAATTTCTCCGGCGTGCGGCCTTGATCGTTGCTGCGGTCCGATCCGGCAATGGTAGCGCCGCGACCTTTCAGGATCTGGGCAAGGGGCAACATGCCCGATCCGCCAATGCCGCAGAAAAAGAACGGACGAGCCAAAAGCTCTTCGTAAGTGGGGAATTCGCTCATGCGCGGTGCGGTATGCAGTTGTGCGCCGCCTTGCAAGATGGCTAAGTGCGTCAATGGTGAAAGTTGCGATATGCGCGCCGGGAAAACGGCTGGAACGTGAACATGCCGATGCAGTGGGCGATCTGGCCGCGGATGAGGCGGAAGTTGAGCTGCATTTCCACAAGCAATGCTTTGAACGGCACGGGCATTTTGCTGGCGATGATGCGAAGCGGTTGGCGGCACTACTCGAATGCGCAAACGATCCAGAGATGGATGCAGTTTGGTTCGCTATGGGCGGCTATGGCGCGAACCGTATAGCGGCAGATGCGATTGCCGGGATGACTGACGCTGCGCTAAGCAAGACCTTCCTTGGCTATTCCGATACCGGATATTTGCTGGCAGCTCTCTACAAGGCCGGGATCGGCAAACCTGTCCACGGCCCGATGGTTGGCGACATCAAACATGATGGTGGTGAAGACGCCATCCGGCGAAGTTTAGAGTGGCTAAAGGGCACTTATGCCGGATTGGAGCCGACTGTTGGCGATCAGCCGACTGTGGCGTTCAATCTGACAACCTTAGCGATGCTCGTGGGTACTGATCTGATGCCAGACCTATCGGAGCATGTCGTCATGGTCGAAGAAGTTGCCGAGCATCTTTATGCGGTCGATCGGTTGTTCTTCCACGTCACCCAGCACTTGAAAGGCGTTGCGGGCCTGCGGTTGGGGCGCATTTCGGCGGTGCCGGAAAATGACAGACCGTTTGGTTCAAGCCCTGAAGACATCGCTCGTTATTGGTGCGAGAAATCAGAAATCCCCTATTTGGGCTTTGCCGATATTGGGCATGATGCAGCCAATATGATTGTGCCCTTCGGACTTGCGGGAAGCGCGGCAGGCGCATAATCCGCGCTGAACATTGGCGAGGGCGCTTTTGCTGCCCCGCGACAGGAGGTTTCAATGAGAGCATTCGTTTTTCCCGGACAAGGCAGCCAGAAAGTCGGCATGGGCGCAGACTTGGCCGATGCCAGCGCAACTGCGCGTGCAGTCTTTGAAGAGGTGGATGACGCGTTGTCGCAGAACCTCTCGACCATCATGCGTGACGGGCCAGAAGAAGAACTGACTCTTACTGCCAATGCACAACCTGCGATAATGGCCAATGCGATTGCGACCTTGCGTGTTCTGGAAGAAGATTTCGATGTCGCGCTATCATCTGTCGGTGATTGCGTCGCGGGCCACTCGCTGGGCGAATACACGGCGCTTTGTGCTGTTGGAGCATTCTCATTGGGTGATACAGCGCGCCTGTTGAAGTTGCGGGGCAAGGCGATGCAAGCTGCGGTTCCGGTTGGTGTTGGCGCGATGTGCGCGTTGCTGGGCGCCGACGTCGAGAAAGCACTCGCTCTGGCGGGAGCAGCTGCCGAAGGCGAAGTTTGCGAACTCGCCAATGACAATGACCCGACGCAAGTCGTACTTTCGGGCCATGTCGGAGCGATCGAACGCGCCGTAGGTTTGGTGAAAGAGCACGGTATTAAACGCGGTATTCCGCTGCCGGTTTCAGCACCATTCCATTGTTCGTTGATGCAGCCCGCGGCGGATGCGATGGCGGAAGCGCTCGCCGAAACATCGCCTGAAAGCCTATCACTGCCGATCTATGCCAATGTCACCGCATCCAAAGTCGATGACCCAAGCGAAGAGCAACGCCTGCTGGTCGAGCAAGTTACCGGGCGTGTCCGCTGGCGTGAAAGCGTATTGGCCATGCGCGCTGAAGGCGTCGAGCATTTCGTCGAAATGGGCGGCAAAGTCCTTGGTCCGATGATTGGCCGGATTGATCGCGAGGCGTCGGTTGCCAGTGTTGTTACAATGGAGGACATTGAAGCGCTGGCTAAGGAATCATCATGATGAAGGCCGGCCTGAGCGTGCTTGGCGCGGGGATGTTGCTGTTCGCGGCACCCGTATTGGCAGCAGAGAACATCGAGTGCAGTCTGACTGGCTACAGTGACGAGCAGCAGAAGGTTCTCGATACTTATCAAAGCGGTTTTACCACTAAAGGGCTGGAAGATCTCGAACGCCAAGCGCCGATGATCGACGCGGTCTCGGATCGCATTCTGGTGTGCGCGGAACAGCATAGCTGGTCCGACGAGGCGGCTGATGCCGCGTTCTACTATGCGACGACTGTGATTGACGAACGAGCACTGCGAGCGTTCTCTCCAAGCGCGAGCTCTGTTGTCGACCGGGTCGATAGCGAATTGACAGCAGGCGAGCGTGATCGGGTATGGAAAATCATTGGCGCTGCTTCAGATGTCGAGGCGACCGAGAACGAACAAGGTATGAATGATGAAGACGTCCTCTTCCTGGGGGCGATTTTGCTGAAGCTCGATCCGGAAAGCGATGATGAGACGATAGAGTCTGTCGGCGCGTTGCTGGCGATGGTCTCGGCGCGGCGAGTAGCCTTGGCAGAGTTTGCTACGTTGTAACGGGTGAGCGCGGATGAAGGGCGATACGGTTCAGATTGTTTGGATTGATCAAACAAACTGCTGCTTGCTCGACAACATCGCAACGGGTGTTTTCGATGAATCGATCAGGCAGGATCGGCTGAGGCATTATCTCTCGAACCCGCACAACTGGATGGTCTTGGCAATTGTCGACGGGCTGGTTGTTGCTCAATGTATGTGCGTGGTGCATCAACATCCCGACAAGGAAACCGAGCTTTACCTCGATGAAATTGGCACCGGCGATAATTGGCGCCGCCAAGGAATCGCTACTGCATTGATGCACGCTGTTTTCGCTCGCGCAGATGATATGGGGATTGAAGAGATATGGCTAGGTACAGAGGCCGACAATGTTCCTGCCCAAAGACTCTATGAGAAAACCGGAGCGACCGGTGAACTGGCCCTGATCTACTATCTGGAGTGGTAAGCCGAGGATTTACCTAGAAGCTACAATCAGTTATTCTTCCGGCTTAAGGGGAAACGAATGCGCTTCGTCTCAACGCTTTTGGTAGTTGTCGCGGCCAGCATGTCCGGGGCTTGCGCCACAATTCCGATGACCAGCGGCGGGGGAGATACGGTCCCGGTTTTTGCCTCGGAGCAGGCAATTGATCGCTATGCACGGTCCATTGATCGAGAGAAAGAGCGGATCCGTGCCCTCTACGAAGAGGGTGGTGAGGCCGATCAATATATCGTTGTGACCGGCTCGCGGGTCGAAGGGCCAAATATCACAAACACGCAAGAGGAGGGTGTTGACGAAGGTGGGATCGTCAAGGCGACTTCCGATTTTCTCGTAGTGCTGCGGCGTGGTCGGCTTTTTACAATCCGTCACGGCGATGACCAGCTTGTGCCGGCTGGCCAAATCGACGTGTTCCCACCCGGTGCTGAAGACCCCGATGATGCTTGGTATGATGAGATGCTTGTACGCGGGAATACTATTGTTGTTATCGGTTATTCGTACGGGGACGACGGGACAGAGATTAGCCGCTTCACCTTGGCCGATGATGGCGGACTGACCTATCGCGATACGCACTATGTCAAATCGCAAGAATATTATTCCTCGCGCAATTACGCGTCGCGTCGGATTGGTGACACGCTGATCTTATATTCGCCGAGCAATATGAATTGGACCAAGTGGCGTGAGAGCTTGCCATCCGTCGGAAAACGCATCGCTGAGGACGAGGTCGAGGAGACCCACCGTGTCTCGCTCGACAATTTCCACATTCCGCAGCGCTACGTCGATACGCCCCATCCTGACCTTGATACGCTTCATACCGTTACCCGATGTGACCTTCTGAGCGAGGACTTCGAATGCTCCTCACAGATGATACTGGGCAGCTGGTCGCGCAATTTCTACATCACCCGCGACGCTGTGTTTGTGTGGACGAGCGAGGCAAATTCTTGGCGGGTCAAGGATGATGATGACAATCCTGCGATGCTCTACCGGTTCGATCTCGCCACCGATGATGTGACCGCAATCGGAGTCCGGGGCTCGCCGGTCGACCAATTCTCGTTCCTGCAAGATGATGAAGACGACAAATTACACGTCGTTGTCGACGGCGATAGCTATGGCGATGCGATGTGGGGGAGTGAGTTCTCTCTTGGCGGTTCTGCGTTGCTGCAACTGCCGTTGGACATGTTTGGCGATGGCTCTGCAGAGGCTCCCAAATGGGCCTATCGTGGCCTCCCTTCTATTGAGGGATACCGCAAGCAAAACCGTTATGTCGGGCGTCACTTGCTCTATGGCGGCGGTTATTACGGCGATGAGGACGAAACGCCGCAGCTTTATGTGTCACCGATTGATAAAGGGTGGGTCCAGCGGATCGAATTGCCGCATGGCGTATCCCGGATTGATATGATAGGCGGCGATGGCTTTGTTGCTGGCGAAGCTGAAGACGACGCATTGGGGTTCTCTGCAATATTGCTGGATGACGGAAGCGGGACGGCGCGCCTCGGCAGCACCTTTCTGCTGCCATCGGCTGAAGAAGGCGAGAACCGCAGTCAGGCATTTTTCTTCCGGCCCGATGCCGGTGCAGAGGATGGCGAAAGCGGCACGCTGGCATTGCCGGTCAATCGTGAGCTTGATGATGACCGATACGAATTTCTGGGCCGCGCAACCTCTCTCGCATTTTTGCGACGCGAAGATCGTGAATTGAAGGAGGCAGGCACACTGGATACCGAGTATCAGCGCAGCGTTCCCGACCAATGTGTTGCTTCCTGCACAGATTGGTACGGAAATGCCCGCCCGATATTCCTGGGCGAGCGGATGTTTGCGCTGCTGGGCTACGAGCTGATCGAGGGAGATCTGAAAAACGGAAGAATCACCGAAAGGCGCCGCATCGATTTTGCGCCCAACCCGCTGTCTGCTGCGGAAGAACGTGCAACGGCGGTTGACCAATAGGCTGCGCCGCGCGACAGGCGTATCATAGATTTTCGGAGACTGACTGATGTTCGACCTGAGCGGGAAAACTGCCCTTGTAACCGGTGCCAGCGGAGGGATCGGTTCTGCGATTGCGTATGCTTTGGCCAGGCAAGGTGCAAGGCTGGCGCTGTCCGGCTCCAACGGAGACAAACTGCGCGTATTTCGTGAGCAGCTCAACGATGAAGTGGGTGGCGATCACGTTGAGATCACCTGTAACCTGTCGGATACCGAAAGCGTTGAACAGCTTATTCCCGCCACGGTAGATACGCTCGGAAAAATGGATATCCTCGTCAACAATGCCGGTATCACGCGTGATAATCTCGCGATGCGTATGAAGGACGAAGAATGGGATCAGGTGATGAAGGTCAATCTTGAGGCCGCCTTCCGTCTGATGCGCGCATCCGCGCGTCCGATGATGAAGGCACGCCATGGCCGGATTATCAACATCACCAGCGTGGTTGGCAGCACCGGTAATCCTGGTCAAATGAACTACGCTGCGGCTAAGGCTGGCTTGGTTGGCATGTCCAAAAGCCTCGCACAGGAATTGGCCACGCGCGGCATCACTGTGAACTGCATTTCGCCCGGTTTCATCCGCACCGCGATGACCGACGAACTGCCTGACGCGCAGAAAGAAGCGCTGAACGCGCGCATTCCAATGGGCCGCATGGGCGAGGGCGAAGATATTGGCGCTGCGGTGGCTTATCTCGCTGCCGACGAAGCGGGCTATATGACTGGCCAAACGCTGCACGTGAATGGCGGCATGGCGATGATGGGTTGAGATCCAATCGACGACAACATGGGATGAGAACGGCAAAAACGGTATTTGCGGCGGTTCTTTTGGGGATTGCATTTGCCGCGTCTTCTGCTCCGACTGTTGCGCGCGATGCGGAAAAAGCCAGCATGTGTTTGCTTGAAAAGGGCGGTGCTGAGGCGACAGCTGTTTTTGTAAACTTGGGTAGCAAGGGTTTCGTGCCGACCGCAGCCCAAATGAGTGCTTTTAATCGGGCCATGGCCTCATGCGAAAAACGGCATGGCTGGACGCGAGAGCAGACCTTCGATGCGGGAGCACATACCGGTTTTGTCTTGCGGTTTCGGCAGGTGGATTCCGCTAGCCGCGCGGCTGGAATGACCGCGAGCCGCCGGGCGGTGTTGCTGGAGGGTGCTACGCTGTTTCATAGAGGACCGGCTCTGCGCAAGGAGTGGCCGCAGTTCAACGGCTGGCTGAACCGTCATACAGGCGTGCGTTTTGCAGACTTCCGCAAAACAAGCGAGTTTGCTTTTTTCGATGCCTATTTGGGCGTTTTGTCATCCGCTCACAGGTTTGAAAATAGCTAGGTGAGCAATGCTTTATCGGTGCGTCAAATCGCGAAAATTGGCTCACTGGGCCGTTTATCCCCAAGGAATCAGCCATTCTGGTTCGTATATGCCGACACAGCCTTGCCCCATAGCGCCTCACCGCTAAGGATATTTATGATTTTACCGGCGCTGGCTGGCAATTCTGGCCGATGAATTGGCAGTCTTGGCGCGCAATAGGGAATTGATACGCGATGAAGGCCACAATCGAACGCGCTACGCTGCTGCGCTGTTTGTCCCACGTGCAATCCGTGGTGGAACGCCGCAACACCATTCCAATCCTGTCCAACGTCCTGATCGAGGCCGAGGATGGCGGAGCTGTCAAAGTGATGGCAACCGATCTTGATCTGCAAGTGATCGAGAATATGACTGCTGCCTCGGTCGATACCGCAGGTTCGATCACCGTGTCTGCGCACTTGCTGTTCGATATTGCGCGCAAATTGCCAGAGGGCAGTCAGGTAAGCCTGGAAGCCGCTGACAACCGCATGGCCATTAAGGCGGGCCGAAGCCGCTTTTCGCTTCCTACGCTGCCAAAAGATGACTTCCCGGTCATTGTTGAAGGCGATCTTCCAACCAGCTTCGAATTGCCCGCAAAATTGCTGGCTGAATTGATTGACCGTACGCGTTTCGCGATCTCGACCGAAGAAACCCGTTACTACCTCAACGGGATATTCTTCCACGTATCGGATGAAGACAAGCCAGTGCTGAAAGCTGCGGCGACTGACGGCCACCGTCTCGCGCGCTTTACAATCGATCAGCCTGAGGGTGCCGAGGGTATGCCTGATGTGATTGTTCCCCGCAAAGCTGTGGCGGAATTGCGCAAGCTGCTTGAGGAAGCGCTCGACGCCAATGTCCAGATTGACCTGTCGGCCAGCAAAATCCGTTTCACCATGGGCGGCGAGGGCGGCGTTGTGCTGACCTCCAAGTTGATCGACGGCACATTCCCCGATTACAGCCGGGTCATTCCGACGGCTAACGACAAGCTTCTCAAGATCGATCCAGCCAGCTTCTTCGCCGGTGTGGACCGCGTTGCGACCATCGCAACCGAGAAAACCCGCGCCGTGAAAATGGGCCTGGAGACGGACAAAGTCGTCCTGTCTGTCACCAGCCCGGACAATGGCACAGCGACCGAGGAAGTTGCCGCGCAATATGGTTCCGAAGGGTTCGAGATTGGCTTTAACGCCAATTATCTCAAAGATATCCTCAGTCAGATCGACAGCGACGAAGTGGAACTGCACCTTGCCGATGCCGGCGCGCCGACGCTGATCCGCAAGGACGATAAGAGCCCTGCGCTGTATGTGCTGATGCCGATGCGGGTTTAGTATGCCGGATTTGCCGGTCCGCATTTTTGGGCCGGTCATATCAACCTACGTTCGCGCAGTTCAGATCGTGTGCGAGGAGGCTGGCCTCTCGCATGAAACCATCCCGACACCCGCGCACGCCCCCGAAAATCGCCACCCGTTCGGCAAAGTACCCGTGGTTGAAATCGACGGGCTAGAGCTCTACGAAACGCATTCAATCGCGGCTTACATAGACAATTCCCATAATGGTGGCGCGTTGCAGCCATCCGATCCGGCGCAGCGCGCGGTGATGGAGCGATGGATTTCGGTGGGTAATTCCTATCTGTTTCCGTTGTTCGAGCGCGGTTTGGTGATGCCGTATATAATGCATCGCTATGCCAAGATGGAGCTCGACACAGCGCGTATTTCCAAGGCTTTGCCCGATATCGCCAAAACGCTGTCTTTCCTCGATCTGGAATTGCAGAAAGATGGCGCGTGGAGCTCGGCCGGTTTCACGCTCGCCGATATCTTCCTCTATTGCATTTTGCGCGGCGTGGAATCGACGCCAGAGGGCGCTGCGGGCATGGCGCAGATGCAGGTATTGCCACTGTGGATGGCATCGTGCCGGGCGCGTCCCTCAATTGCCGCTACGGCTTGGCCGGATGAGCCGGTGGCGACGTAAGTCTGACCAATTTCACCCTCGCAAGGCCGGTTTCAAAACGCTACGCTCCTTTCAAAGATCAGGCCAAAGAGTAGGAACACGCCATGAACCAAGCCGTATATGTCACCCGCGATAATCCGTCAGACGCGAAGACTGTCGATGTTGCGCCGGGTGCGCTACCCGATGGCGGTGTCCGGCTGAAGATCGAGAGTTTTGCGGTTACCGCGAACAATGTAACCTATGCGGTCGCTGGCGACCGGTTTGGCTATTGGAACTTCTTCCCTGCCGCTGGCGATGATGGAATCGTGCCGATGTGGGGGCATGCTGTGGTCGAAGAGTCGAACCACGATGAATTCGCCGTGGGTGAGCGCGTCTATGGCTATATCCCGATGGGAACGCATCTGAATGTGATGCCGGGCAAAGTCACGCCCCACGGCTTCGTGGACCTGGCCGAACACCGCCAGCCGATGAGCCCGATCTATAATCAGTACAGCCGCCTCGCCGCCGATCCAGAGCATGATCCGGCGAAAGAGCCCGAGCGGATGATCTTTGGACCGTTGTTCAAAACCGGCTTCCTAATCGAGAACTTTATGCGCCGCGAAAGCTGGTTTGGCGCGGAGCAGGTGATACTGACCAGCGCCTCTTCCAAAACCGCGATGGGCCTTGCCAGCGTGACTAAAGACCGTTCGCCGGACATACGCCGGATCGGCCTGACATCTGCGGGCAACGTTGCCTTTGTCGAAAAAACGGGTCTTTATGACGAAGTCGTCGCCTATGGTGATGTCGAGTCATTGGCGCAGAACCCCAGCGTCACCGTCGATTTTGCGGGCAATGCCGGACTACTGGCAGAACTGCACAACCACTTCGGCGAAAATCTCAAATATTCATGCCTGGTCGGAGCGACTCATATCGAGGCACGCGGCGGTGCCCTTGGCGGACCCGCGAAGATGTCAGGCCCCGAACCCATTTTGTTCTTCGCCCCCGATCACGCGGTCGCGTTGTTCAAAGACCTTGGCCATGAAGAAGCTGCAAAACAACTGGCAGCAAGCTGGCATAAATTTATCGCCGATGTCGGCGATACGGTTCAAGTCGATATCCGCGAAGGTATCGATGCTGCTCGCGAAGCATTCGTCACGATGATGAGCGGTAAGGTGGACCCTGCGCAGGGGATTGTGATCAAGCCGTAACCGGACAAAGGTTACACCGTGTCACTTTGAACTTTGATCGCTAGAGCATTGTAAGGCAAGCATAAAGCCGCGTTTCCCGAGGCCGGACGGACAGGGGACCGGAGGCTATTTTGCGCCCTTTCTGTGCAAAAGGTACTTGGCAGCTGGCCTGGACCGATACGCGATAACGGTCCAGTTTTTCGCAGATCGACTATGAGAAAGAGCGGCTTGCGAGCGTAGCGGCGTTTCTTCGTGTAGGAAAACACCGAAAATTGTTACGTCGCTTTCTACTCAGCCGCTTCCGCCAGTGCAGCGCGCTGCGGGCCGCGGATCAGGCCGCCGGGTGTTTCGCCGGTCCATTTGCCGCCTTTGAACGTGACTTTGCCGTTCTTTATTGTCGCGACATAGCCGTCGGCTTTTTGCAGTAAACGCTTGCCGCCCGCGGGCAAATCAAATGCCAGCCATGGCTTGCCCAGCTTGATCGCATCGAAGTCAATGATGTTGAGGTCGGCCATATAGCCGGGTGCGATGATCCCGCGATCTTCCAATCCGTACAGACGGGCGGTGTCCCAACATTGGCGCTTGATCGCGTTCTCCAGCGTAATCCGGTCGCCGCGTTTGCGGTCGCGGACCCAATGCTCCAGCATGAATGTCGGGCTCGCGGCGTCACAAATGGTGCCGCAATGCGCACCGCCGTCCGACAGTGAATTCACCGTATCTTCGGCGTGCTGCAGCGGATGGAGGAAGTCCAGATTACCTTCTGCATAATTCAAAATCGGCAGGTAAATGAAACCTTTGCCGTCGTCAGCGCAGAGCATATCGTAAGCATATTCCTGCGGATCGATGCCCTTGGCATTGGCGCGCGCATTGACGCTGGCGGTTTCGTCCGGCTCGTAATCGAAGTCCGGATCCATCTCATATTGCAGCGCCCAGCCTTGGGTAATGACCATCACCACCGGCAAAATATCCTGCGGGGCTTCGGAATAGTCATTGGCCTCAGACAGCAGCTGTTTCTTGAAGTCCGGATCGAGCAGTTTCGGCTTCTGCTCTTCCCAAGGGAGTTCTGCGATTGCCTGCCAGCTCGGGCGGTAAACAAACGGGTTCACCGTTCCTTGCCACGCCATGATGATGCCGTTTCCGCGCAATGCAATCTGCGCGACGATATTCGCGCCATTGTCGTTCTGCGCGCGCATGGTGGCAATCTGTTCTTTGAGCGGCATTTCCTTCGCGATCGACTCCAGCGCGGCGAAGGTAACCGGCAGGCCGGTCTCGCGGCTGAGATCGCCCATCCATTCGAACTCGTTCCAGTCGCGTTGAAGGTCGCTGGCCATCTCGAACACACCATGACCCACACGGCCCATCGCGCGGCCGATCTTAACGAGTTCATCTGCGGTGGCGGTGGTCCCGGGGACCAACTCGCCTTCAACCGATTTGTGCAGCACTGTGCGGCTGGTGGAGAAGCCCAATGCGCCGGCACGAACGCCTTCCTCGACGATTTCGGACATTTTGGCGATGTCTTCCTCGGTCGGCACAGCACCGGGCTGTTCGCGGTCCTCAAGGACATAAGCGCGCACTGCGCCATGCGGGACATGGGTGCCGATATCGACCGTACGGGGCAGTTTCTCCAACGCGTCGAGATATTCGGGGAAGGTCTCCCAATCCCACGTGATACCCTCTGCCAGAGCCGTGCCCGGAATGTCCTCGACACCTTCCATCAGGCTTATGAGCCATTCGTGGCGGTCAGGTTTGGCAGGGGCAAAGCCAACGCCGCAATTGCCCATCACCACGGTTGTCACACCGTGCCAGCTGGACGGGGCCATCTCCTGGTCCCATGTGGCTTGGCCGTCATAATGGGTGTGGATGTCCACAAATCCCGGTGTGACCAGATTGCCCCCGGCGTCGATCTCTTCTGCCGCATCGCCGCGGACTTCACCGACTTGCGCGATCAGTCCGTCCTTGATCGCCACATCGCCAGCGAAACGCGCGTTACCAGTGCCATCTACGATGGTTCCATTGCGGATGATCATATCAAATGCGGGCATCGGGTCTCTCCGTTCAATTTTTATTTGAGACCGATTTAGCATATTCGAAATGACATCGCTATGGTGCGCGCATGACCGAGACAATGAGCTGGACGCCGGACGCCAAAAGCGGGATCACAATCGACTGGGTGGAAGCCAACGGCATCCGCTTTGAAGTCGCTCAAGCGGGCGAGGGTGATAGGCTTGCTCTGTGCCTGCATGGGTTCCCCGAGCTACATTACAGCTGGCGATACCAGATGCCGATGCTGGCCAAGATGGGGTACCGCGTATGGGCGCCCAATATGCGTGGTTACGGCGAGACTACGCGGCCCGAGGGTGTCGAGAATTACCGGCTCGATACGCTGGTGCAGGATGTCGCGGCATTGATCGATGCAAGCGGCGCGAAGGAAGTCACCCTGATAGCGCATGATTGGGGTGCGATCGTTGCGTGGCACTTTGCGATTCTGAAGCTGCGCCCTTTGGCGCGGCTTATCATTCTCAATGTCCCGCATCCGAAATGCGGTGAGCGTGAGCTCAAGAGCTGGCGGCAGTTGAAGAAGAGCTGGTATATCTTCTTCTTCCAGCTTCCGTGGCTGCCGGAGAAGCTTCTGGGGCGGGGCGGTGCCGCGCCAATCGCGCGCGTGTTTCGCGAGTCTGCGGTCAACAAGCAACGGTTCACCAGTGCGGAGCTGAAACCGTACCGCGATGCCGCCAAAAAGCCCTGCGCACTTACGGCCATGTTCAACTATTACAGAGCTTTGTTACGCAGGCCTGACGGGCGGAAGATCGGTGATGGGATCGTCGAAACGCCCACGCTGATACTGTGGGGGGAGCAGGATGTTGCGATAGATATTCACTGCCTCGACGGTACGGATCAGTATGTCCCGGACTTGACCGTCAGGCGCTTTCCCGAAGCATCGCATTGGGTGCAGCAGGATATTCCTGATGAAGTCAATGCAGCGATGCGTGAATGGCTCACACAGTAGATCGCCGAGTGAATATGCGAGCTGTCATTTGACTGGGATAGAGTGCACTTGGCGATGCCTAAAGGTAACGACCCCCCCGCTATGGGAGCTTTCCTAAAGTTGATAAAACAGGCCGACATTGCATGGGTGCCTGCTTGCGAGCGGCAGCGCTGGTTTAGCGGCCGCGTTGCGGGAAGCGGGCAATTGCCTGAAGTCGGGCAGAGCGGCGTGAGCCGTTAATGGCCAGCCTTAATCATCGCTTCGATGTCGACGAATTTCTCACGCGGTGATCCGTCGCGCGCGGCGGCGGCTTCGGCTTCTTCGATTTTCTTCCAGTCCTGAAAAGTCACGATATCGAGGCCGCGCTCTTTGGCCAGCGCATCGAAGCCCTCGCGGCCTTTTTTGCCAATACGGCCCAAGACTCCGCTGTCCATGTCTTCGGCGACTTTCTCGATCAGGCTGTAGCCATCGGGGCGGTTGGTGCCGATCGTTCCCGATGGTCCGCGCCGCGCCCAGCCGACGCAGTAAAGCCCGGCCAAGATGCGTCCCCCGTCATTGGCGAAGCGGCCTGCGCGTTCGTCAAACGGGACCCCGGGGATGGGAGAGGTCCTGTAGCCGATGCAGGCGATGACCAAATCTGCCGGGATTGCATAGATCTTCCCGGTGCCGACAGCCTTTCCGTTCGCGATCCGTGTTTCTTCAACCCTGACTGACGCGACCGTCCCATCGCCTTCTATCGCAATGGGATTGGCGAAGAAGTCAAATTCCACCTCAATCGCCTTCTCGGCGTGCATATCTTCCGGGATCGCCGCGAAGCTGCGCAAATGTGTGACCGATTTGCGGATGCCGGGTTCGAGGATTGCGTCATCGGCTTCTTCAGGCAAATCATCGCGATTGACGCGTGGTGATGCACGTTCGAGATTGCCGAGCTCGCCCAGCTCTTTTGGGGTCATCATGATCTGGTGTGGGCCCCGCCGGCCCAAGATCGTGACCTTCTCGAGGCCAGAGGCCTTCAACGCATCCAGCGCATGGGAAACGATGTCGCTTCCGGCAAATTCGGCGTCGGTTTTGGCCAGTATCCGCGCGACATCGAGCGCGACATTGCCCATGCCGATTACCACGGCATGCCTGCCCGACAGGTCAGGGTTAAGTTCGGCGAATTGCGGATGGCCGTTATACCAACCGACAAAGCTGGCGCTGCCGAACACATTCTCGAGATTTTCACCATCCAGGCCAAGCTGCCGGTCATTGGGCGCGCCGGTCGCCAACACCACGGCATCGTAAAGCGCTTGCAACTCGGCGATCGAGATGTCCGTGCCCACCGCCACATTACCAACAAAGCGGACATTGTCGGTTAACGCTGTCTTCTCATATCGCCGCGATACGCTTTTGATCGATTGGTGATCGGGCGCAACGCCGGTGCGAATCAATCCGTATGGAACGGGCAGCGTGTCAAACACATCGATTTGGACATCGTCGCCCCACTGCTTGTGCGCAGCTTCGGCGGTGTAATATCCTGCCGGACCCGAACCAATGATCGCGATGTGCCGCATGCCATCCCCTCCGGACCGTTACGCTGCTGCCGAAAGCTCCGTTTCGTCCGGCGCATCGAGGAAGTCGGTAATCGCACTGACGCTCTCGTCTTTATGGCTGAGCAAGAAGAGATGTCCGCCGCCTTCCATCACGATCAATTCGCTATTCGGAATAAGCGTGTTGAGGAATTTGCCATTGGCCAGCGGCACAATCTGGTCATCGTCGCCCATCAGGATGAGCGTTTCCTTGCGCATAAAGGGCAGCACCGGCGCGCTGGTCCAGCCAAGCATCGCAAGCAGCTGATACATATATCCGCGCGGGCTGGGCGGGGTGAGGCGCGACATATGGCCGCCTTTGCCTTTGGTTCCGTCGAGCGCGCCGCCGTAAAGCGTCTCGAAATGCTGTGCCATATAATCTGCGTCCACATAGCGGCGCGGGTTGGCCATCTTGGTCAGTGCAGCCGGATTGCCCGGTATCATCAGCATGCCTGCGCTGGTTGCAATAAGCACCAATCGCCGCGTGCGGGCAGGGTGCTGGATCGCGAAATGCTGCGCCATGCCGCCGCCCCAGCTGATGCCCATGACATCGACTACACCGAGACCAAACCGATCCAGAACCTGCGTTGCGGTCCATGCCATGGTGACAATTGTGTAAGGAATGACCGGATCGGGCGAGCCGCCCGTGCCTGGCATATCGAACATGATGAAAGCGCGGTCGTTCATCGCTTCTGCGAGAGGGGCTACTGCTTCGATATTCGCGCCGATACCGTTGAAGAATAGGACCGGTGGATGGTCACTTGGCTCATCGAGCCGCCAGCGGGCAATACGCAGATTGCGGCCGCCAACATTTTCAATCGAGATTTCGGCCGAGGCCATAGGATCGCTCAAGCGAAATTCCTTTGATTATTCAGATGAATCAGTCGACTTCTTCGGAGACGTAAAGGCCCGGAGCAAGATCGAGAGGTTTGTATTTGGCGTTGCCAAGCTTTTTCGGCGCGGGCTTGATCTTGCCTGCACGTGCCTGGACCCATTCCGCCCAATAGGGCCACCAGCTACCGGCAACTTCCTCGGTCCCTTGCAGCCACTCGTCTGCAGTTTTTGGCAGTTTGCCGTCCTTCTTCTGGACGAAATATTTCGCCTTCGGATTGCCCGGAGGATTCAGGATTGCCTGCATATGGCCCGATTGGCTGAGAACATAGGTCACGTTTTTGGAGCCGAATAGCTGTGTCGAGCGATAGGTCGCTTTCCACGGCGTGATATGATCGGTGACGCCGCCTAGGATGAACAGATCACTCTTCACTTTCGACAGATCGACCATGTGATCGACCATCTCGACTTCGCCTTTGCGTGTGAAAGCCAGCGTCTCGAATGCGGTCAGGAAATCGCCCATCAGGCTGGCTGACAGATTGGTCGCATCGGCATTCCAGAACAGCACGTCAAATGCCGGCGGATCATCGCCAAGAAGGTAATTGTTGATGACATAGTTCCAGATCAGATCATTTGGCCGTAGCCACGCGAAGCCGCGCGCCAGATCGTCACCCTTGATTATGCCTTTTTTGGCAGCGCGTTGACGAGCGAGCTGCATCCCGTTTTCGCTGACCAGAGAGCCTGCTTCGATATCGTTTTGCTTGGGGTGGAGTACACATACCATTAGCGTCAGCGCGCCGAGCAGATCGTCCTTGTCCGATGCCATCTTGCTGGCGAGCATCGCCGCTGTTTGGCCGCCAGAGCACCCTGCAGATACATTGACCTTTTTGGCGCCCGTAATGGCAGACACCGCCTCCATCGCTTCACGGCATGATTTCACATAGTCGGTCATGTCCCAGTGGCCCTGTTCTTTCGAAGGATTACGCCACGAAATTACGAAGGTCTGGATTTTGTTGTCGGTCTGCCACTTGATCACCGACTTCTCCGGAGAGAGGTCGTTGATGTACATTTTGTTGATCTGCGGCGGGATTGTCAGTTGCGGGATTTCATGCACTTCATCGGTGGTCGGCGCATAATGGATCAGTTCCATCATTTCGGTGCGTAGAACGACCGACCCTTTCGACGTTGCAACATTCTCGCCGAGCTTGAACGGGCGCTTGTCAACCTGACTGACCATGCCCTTGTTGTGAACCATATCGTTATAGGCGTTTTTCAGGCCCTTCACGAGACTAAGGCCGCCGCTGTCGACCAAGCGTTTCTGAGCGGTCGGATTGCCCATCAGAGTGTTGGTCGGGGCCAAGCCGTCAATGATGATATTGGAGATGAAATTGGCGCGGTCACGCTCCAGATCATCGAGCTCCAGATCACTGAGCCAATTACTCATGCCCTTCTGCACGGCGAGGTAGTACTGTGCACCGGCGCGGAAAAACGGATTGTATTGCCATGCCGGGTCTTTGAAGCGCTTGTCGCGCGGATCGGGTGCGAGATCGGACTTTCCGGTCATGATTTTAATCATGTCCTGCCCCATTTCCTGCGCATGCTTCATCGAACGCATCGGATCAGATGCTGTTTCGCGGAGGAGCAGGGCTATTGCGCCCACGAAATCCTCACGGGCCAGCCCGATCATCGGGCCTAATGCGGTGGTCGATTGCGCTGCTTCGTCTTCAAGCTTGGTGCCGTCAGCCATGTGCTCTCCTGATGCGTTTTTATATTTTGGGTTTCATGCACGGCGCTTTCGTGAATGGCAAGCAACGGTCCAAAAATGCTGCGAATTGGGCTGGATGGTTAACGTTTTTTCAAAAGGATGAGCGCATGGCGGCGTCATGGGTACAGTTGAGCCGCAACGGCGAGTTTCCGAGGATAATCTTAGCACGCGCTCCGACGCGCCCTTCCGTGTGCGTGAAGCCCATGATGACGAAAACCTCGTAGAACGATCCGAAACCGTTCAGCAAGAGCGCCGGGACGGGGTTCAACGCCGGGTAATCGCGCAGCGTGCCGGGCGCATTTCCAGCGAAAATGACGGTTTCCGGTTGCATGTCTTGCCGTCAGACTGGTGGTTACTATCCGTTTTAATCGTCATATCGGTCGGGATGGGAGCAGTCCTGTCCAACGCATTGCCGCCGTGGCCGGTCGGGATCGGCACGATTCTTGGCGTAGCAGCCTGCTTCGGCGCAAGGACTGTTGCCCGCAAAGAAGAAGATAGCGACGAGAGAAACCGCACTCTGGAAATCTTCGCATGGGCATCGATCGCAGCGGTCATGCTGTGCACCGGATTTAACTTTGCATACTGGGTCGTTTACGGCTCGCTCGAATTGACATGGGCACTTGCCGGTATGGTATCTGCCTCGGCGCTCAGCACGAGTATGCTGACTGGCCGCATTCCGCAGCAATTTGTCGCACAAATATGCTGTTGGCTGCCGCTCGCGGTGCTGGAAGGAACCACGACAGCCTATTTTGGAATTGCGATCGTAACAGGAGCGATGCTGGTTGTCGGGTATCATCAAAGCCTGATTTCGCAGCGGCGCAATGAGTTACAACAGGCACGGGAACGGGAGCGGAATCGCGCCGAGGATATTCTTCGCGATTACGAGGAAACCGGGCAAGGTTGGTTCTGGGAAACCGACCGGCGCGGTATGCTAACCTATCTGTCAGCCTCCGTTATGGATGTCTTGGACAAGCCGGAAGGGGAAATTCTCGGGCGGAGCCTGACCGATCTGTTTGATCTTGGCGAGGAGAACAGAGAGGGCGAGCGCACTCTTGCGTTTCACCTTTCTTCGCGTTCGTCATTTCAGGAACTGGGAGTGCGATCAGCGGCGTCGAGCGAAGAGCGCTGGTGGTCGATCAACGGCCGCCCTGCTTATGACAGTTTCCACAATTTTGTCGGCTTTCGCGGTTCGGGTACCGACCTGACCGAGAAGAAGCGGAGCGAGGAGAACGTTAATCGCTTGGCGCAATTCGACTCATTGACCGGCCTTGCTAACCGTTTTCAAACGCAGCAGACGCTGCAAAAGATCCTCAGCTCGCCGTTACAGCAACAACGCGAATGCGCGGTACTGTTGCTCGATCTCGACAGATTCAAGCAGGTCAACGATACGCTGGGGCATCCCGCAGGCGATGCATTGCTCAAGCAAGTAGCAGAGCGTTTGAAAAGTACCGTTGGCAAAAAGGGGCAGGTCGGCCGCTTAGGTGGTGACGAGTTCAAAGTGATCACACCAGGCGGGGTTGATCGCAAAGAATTAGGCCAGTTGGCGCATGATATCATTCATTCTCTGTCGCAGCCATATTCCATAGAAGGTCAACGTGTGGTCATTGGTGCTTCAATCGGCATCGCCATCGCTCCTCATGACGGCGTGACAAGTGAGTCTTTGATCCGGAATGCTGATCTGTCACTCTATGCCGCCAAGGATGGCGGGCGAGGGCGCTACCATTTCTACTCCAACGACCTGCATTCCGCTGCCGAAGAGCGCGCCCAGCTGGAGGAGGATCTGCGCGATGCTATCTCGCAAGGCGGGTTGGAGCTTTATTATCAGCCTGTCATTTATGCTCATGATGAGACTATTGCAGGTTTTGAGGCTCTATTGCGCTGGAACCACCCTACCAAGGGCTGGCTTTCTCCGGCGAAATTCATTCCGGTCGCTGAAGACACCGGGCTGATTTCAGCCATCGGGGAATGGGCAATCCGTGCTGCGTGCGATGATTTGGCCACATGGCCAGAGAATGTCCGCTGTGCCGTCAATGTGTCACCCTTGCAGTTCGCAAACCCGCAGTTGCCAACGGTCATTACCAATGCGATCGCGCATGCAAATATTGACCCGTCGCGGCTTGAGTTGGAAATTACCGAAAGCGTATTTCTTAACGATGATGAGGGTACCGACGCGATGTTCGCAGCGCTCAAACGCGTTGGCGTCCGGCTGGCGCTCGATGATTTTGGTACCGGGTATTCGTCGCTTGGCTATTTGAAGAAAGCGCCGTTCGACAAAATCAAAATCGACCAAAGCTTTGTTCGCGGCGCAACCAAGCCGGGTAGTCGCAATGGCGCAATTATCACGTCTATCACAAGCCTGGCAGAAGCGCTGGGCATGGATACCACAGCGGAAGGCGTGGAGACGATGGACGAGCTGGAACTCGTCCGATCACTCGGCTGCAGCCATATTCAGGGATATATCTATTCGAAGGCGCTGAGCGCTGAAGCAGCTTTGGCTCGTTTGCAGCAGGGTGTTAATATGGTCGCTAAGGGACCGCGTTCGGCGCGTGCCTTCCGGCAAAAGATGCTGCGCAAAGTGGTGCTGAGCCATGGCGACCAAATGTACGATGGCGCGATCCGGAACATGGCGGCTGGCGGTGCGATGGTTGAAGGCTTGTGGAATGTTCCACCCGGTACAGAATTCAAAGTGGCTATCTCCAAAAAGCTCATTGTCGCGGCAAAGACGATCTGGAGTGAAGATAACCGGATGGGCATCCAGTTCGAGAAACCGGTCGACATGGATTCCCTCGAAATGCGGCAAGTTGCCTCTTCATCGCCGAATGAGTTTGGAAATGTGAGAAAGCAGGCATGATCTGCAGAATTTCCAAAATGGGGGCCCGGTAATGGCGAAAAGTGGATTTTTCTCGCGTCTAAGCGGAAGTGATAGTCAGCCCGAAGCTGGACCAATGGCCGCGCCAATCAGCAAGGGCGACATGCAGAAAAGGCTGGAACTGCTCGATAATTTCGAGAATCTGGAGCTTGGCTGGTTCTGGGCAACAGACGTCAAAGGCCAGCTGATCTATTTGTCTGAAAGCGCAGCAGCGGCGCTGGGTAGCGACAGCACTTCCTTGCTAGGCCGGCAACTGACCAGCCTATTCATTCCTGATAAGAGTGACGATCCGGAAAAATCGGAGCGCCCCCTTCCGTTCCTTATCAGCGCGCGCAACTCTTTCGCTGATCTGGCCGCCAGAATCAACATAGGTGAAAGCGCCACGGAGACATGGTGGTCGATATCCGGGAAACCGCAATTCGACGGGAATAGCGAGTTCATGGGCTATCGCGGAGGTGCAAAAGACATCACTGCGGTTCGCCAGCGCGATCTCGATGCGTCGCGCTTGGCCAAATTTGATACGCTGACCGGTCTCGCGAACCGGCACAGCATGGAAAAACGTCTGTCGGCCACGCTCATCGCTTATCAGGCGGCCAAACGCAGCTGTGCATTGATGATGCTCGACTTGGACCGCTTCAAGCAAGTGAACGATACGCTCGGCCATCCGGCCGGGGACGAATTGTTGAAGCAGGTTGCACAGCGCCTCCGAACGATCATCGGCGATCAGGGTGAAATCGGCCGCCTGGGCGGCGATGAATTTCAGATCATGCTTCCCGATATCGACGACCGCGGTAAGCTGGGGGATTTGGCTCAGCGGGTCATCCAAATGGTCTCGCAGCCCTATTCCATCGATGGTAGCCGGGCAATTATCGGCACATCGATCGGTGTCGCAATTGCGCCGTATGATGGGCTCGCCGCTGACGAACTCGTTGGCGCGGCTGATTTGGCACTTTATGCTGCCAAGGGTGGCGGGCGCGGCCAGTTCCGCTTTTACTCCAGTGACCTCAAAGATGGAGCAAAATTGCGCAAACAGATCGAAGAGGATCTGCGTGATGCATTGCACCAGAACCAACTTGAATTGCACTATCAGCCGCTGATTTTGACAGAAACGAGGCAACCGAAGGGGTTCGAAGCGTTGATGCGCTGGAATCATCCAGAGCAAGGATGGATCAGCCCCGGACAATTTATTCCTATTGCCGAAGAGACCAGTATAATTGCCGACATAGGCGAATGGGCGCTGATGCGCGCATGCCGGGATGCAACCGAATGGCCTGAAGGCACGCGGGTTTCCGTCAATGTGTCAGCCGTCCAATTCGCCAACGAGGATTTTCCGCGCATCGTGGAACGAGCATTGCTCAGCTCCGGCCTCGTCCCGAGCAGGTTGGAGCTGGAGATCACTGAGAGTGTCTTCATGGGCGACCCCCACGCTACGAGCCGGATGTTTGACCAACTCAAACAGCTTGGTGTTAGACTGGCGCTTGATGATTTTGGTACGGGATATTCGTCGCTCGGTTACCTGCGCGATGCGCCGTTCGACAAAATCAAAATCGACCAGAGCTTCGTTCGCGGTTCAACTGTAGAAGGAAATAACAACGCGGCGATAATCACCGCTGTTGTTAGTCTCGCTAATGCACTGAAAATGGAGACTGTCGCGGAAGGTGTCGAATCGCTGGACGAACTGGAACTGGTTACGACGCTCGGTGCCGACCAAATCCAAGGGTTCATCTTCTCCAGAGCGATTACGCAAGAAGACTTGCTGGAACGCTGCGAGGGCGGTGATTTGACCTTCGAAGCAACAGGCCCTGCGAAGCACCGCGCAGACCGCAAGACGGTATATCGCAGGATCGGTGTGATCCACGAGGACCATCGGTACAGCGCCGTAATGCGCAACGTGTCGGTCACCGGGGCTATGATTGAGGGCATCCTTAATATTCCGAAGGGTACCAACCTGGTCGTCGATCTGGGTGAGGGGCAATTGGCGGTTGCTACTGTCCGGCGATCAAAAGATGCCGTCCAAGGCCTCGAGTTTGAAACACCGCTGGTCAGCGATGGGGCGGACGGGCTGTGTACCCGCCACCGCGTTTCGCCATACTCGCTAGCTGCGGCAGGCATGCCATTGGCAGCGTTGCCACCGGGCAATTATCCGCTGGTCAATAATCAGACTGCTGACGGAACACCGACCCGGCCGATGTTTATGGAACTCGATATGAAGCAGCATAAGACTTGATCAAAAACGCTGTGCTACAGCTATTGATGCTGACATAGCTGTTCAGTGCCGCTAATTGCGCGGTGATGACTGATCTTTCCCTTATCCGCAACTTTAGCATTATTGCCCATATCGACCATGGCAAGTCGACGCTGGCCGACCGGCTAATCCAACACACTGGCGGCCTGACCGAGCGCGAGATGTCCGAGCAAGTCCTTGATAATATGGACATCGAGAAAGAGCGCGGCATTACCATCAAGGCGCAAACCGTGCGTCTCAACTACACCGCGAAGGATGGCGAGACCTATCAGCTCAATCTGATGGACACGCCGGGCCATGTCGATTTCGCGTACGAAGTCTCCCGCTCCCTGGCCGCATGCGAAGGCGCGCTGCTCGTCGTGGACGCGGCCCAAGGCGTCGAGGCGCAAACGCTCGCCAATGTTTACCAGTCGATCGAGCACGACCACGAAATCGTCCCCGTCATCAACAAAATCGACCTTCCCGCCGCCGAGCCCGAGCAGGTCCGCGCCGAAATCGAGGACGTGATCGGCCTCGACGCATCCGAAGCCGTGCTCGCCTCCGCCAAATCGGGCATCGGGATCGAGGACATCCTCGAACAGATCGTCGCCAAAATCCCCCCTCCCAAGGGCGAGCGCGACGCCCCGCTCAAGGCCTCGCTCGTCGATAGCTGGTACGATCCCTATCTCGGCGTGGTCATCCTCGTCCGCGTCATCCAGGGCGTCATCAAAAAGGGCCTGCAGGTGAAATTCATGATCGGCGAGACCGAGCATCTGATCGACCGCGTCGGCTGCATGCGCCCCAAAATCGAACAATTGCCCGAACTCGGCCCCGGCGAAATCGGCTTTATCACCGCGCAGATCAAGGAAGTCGAACAGGCCCGCGTGGGTGACACGATCACCACCGTCAAAGGCGGCGCCAGCGAGCCGCTGCCCGGCTATAAGGAAGTCCAATCGGTGGTCTTCTGCGGCATGTTCCCCGTCGACGCGGCGGATTTCGAGAAATTGCGCGAAAGCATCGCCAAACTGCGCCTCAACGACGCCAGCTTTACCTTCGAGACCGAAAGCAGCGCCGCACTCGGCTTCGGCTTCCGCTGCGGGTTCCTCGGCCTGCTCCACCTTGAAATCATTCAGGAACGGCTGACCCGCGAATATGATCTGGACCTGATCACGACCGCGCCGTCTGTGGTGTACCGCATCCAGCTCAACAAATCGAAGACCGAGCCTGCGGGCGAGCTGATGCTGCACAACCCCGCCGATTATCCCGATCCCACGCGCATCGATGTGATCGAGGAGCCGTGGATCAAGGCGGTGATCTACACCCCCGATGACTATCTCGGCAGCATTCTGAAACTGTGTCAGGACCGGCGCGGCATCCAGTCCGACCTGACCTATGTCGGCGGCCGCGCGCAGGTGACCTATGAATTGCCGCTCAACGAAGTGGTGTTCGATTTCTACGACCGCCTGAAAAGCATCTCACGCGGCTATGCCAGCTTCGATTACGAGCAAATCGGCCTGCGCCCCGGCGATCTGGTGAAGATGAGCATTCTGGTGAATAACGAGCCGGTCGACGCACTCAGCATGATCGTCCACCGCGACGTGGCCGAGGCGCGCGGAAGAGGCATGTGCGAACGCCTGAAAGACCTGATCCCGCGCCATTTGTTCAAAATCCCCGTGCAAGCAGCCATCGGCGGCAAAGTCATCGCCCGCGAGACTATTTCGGCCATGCGCAAAGACGTGACCGCAAAATGCTACGGCGGCGATATCTCGCGGAAGAAGAAACTGCTGGAGAAGCAGAAAAAGGGTAAGGCGAAGATGCGGGAGTATGGGAATGTCAGTATTCCACAGGAGGCATTTATTGCGGCGCTGCGGATGGGGGAGGAGTAGCACCGCATTCCGACCAATCCTGAGCAGGGAGCGCAGCGACCGTGTCGGGGCCGGCGGCGACCGCAGGTCAACGGTTATTGCTGCGTTGCGGATGGGGGAAGAGTCAGCCAACTATCTGTCACGCGTTTTGTCACCTTGCTAGGCTCTCAATCCGCAACAAATTTTTACCAATTGATTAGTCGAAGTCATCTATTGCATCCAAGAGGTCAACGACGCCAACATATGGATTAATATGGTGCTGCGCATTTTTTGGTGAGACGGCATTGTCATGCCCATTCTGGTTCAGCCGTTTGGCTCGTTCACGTGCCAGCGGAATCCATTCGCGGAGAAGCGAGAAGGTTTCTGCAGAAGACTTTCCATAGTCCTTACCGGTCTGCAGTTTAAACTCGTCGAGAAATGGACTCGTTGTACGAAGATTAGTGTGCGACGAATAGGGAGCTTGCGTGTCGATCAGGTGCAATAGTAGCCAATATTCGAAGCAAACGTTTGACAGCGCGATATTGATGCCTTGTCCGACAGCTTTTTGACGTGCTTCTGAATGCAAAACGTGACTATATTTGCTCACGGCCTCTCGATCATAAACGACCCAAAACTCATCGTCCGGTAGTGAATTTGGTGATTGCTTGGCCGATATTGCGGCCTCAACTAATTGGATAGGCGTATTCTTCCTGGTTTTCTCAATGCGTATAACACTCTTCCGTCCCGAATTGACCGAGTTTTGTAGATACCCATTAACATAGATGGGCTCGGTCTTCTCCCCTTCACAAAATATTCGCATTGTCTTTTCAGGGACAAGATTTGATGGCTTCCGTCGCTTAGGCATCCGATCCGATTTCCTTCGGAAGTGATTTCAGGATTGTCTCTTTTACATTTGCATATGAAAACTTTGGAAGCGCACCGAGTCTACCATCTTTGTAGAAAGATTCAAAAGGGCTGTCGGACCGGACATACTTTTTGTCATACTCATCTAAAGATTTTAGGGTGGATTCACCCTCAGACTTACTTACAAACCAAATTTGATCACGCCGCATGATTTCTGAGTCCAGTACATTAGTGTCATGCGTGGTAAAGATAAGTTGAGACCCTCTGCTATTGATCTCTTCATCGTTAAAGAGCCTCAGTATCAAACTTAGAAGATGAGTATGAAAATGAGAATCCATTTCGTCGAATAGCAAAATGGCACCAATTTCGAATGCGTTCAGGATCACAGGCAGAACTTCGAGTAACCGGACCGTTCCATCAGACATTGCATCCTGTTCAAACTCGATAAGTTCGCCATTTTCGGAAGCGATCCAAAAATGGTACGCAATCTCATTCTGCTCCTGAATTATCACTTTCAAATCCTCAGGCATGTCTTCTGGGAGTTTGATATCTGGGGCATTTTCATTCTGATCTCTTGTAACCTGAGAGACGCCCGTATCGGCCAAGCAGATAATCTCGCTAACGGCTTTCATCTTAGTCGAGTCGGTTAGCGAGCTTGATGACATCAGATGCTGACCTGCGCCAATGAGGGTTAATCGTTTGAAATACTGATAAACCTCTCTGATGGTATCAGGGGCTGATGCATCGTTTCCGGCACGCGAGAGATACGATGCATTCGCAAAGAATGGTAATCGTCTGCTCCCCCCCTTGTATGTCCCACCAAAGCGGATTGTTTCCCAGCTATCGTCTGCGTTTCGATCGAACACCATCGCGCGCTGTCGTTTTGCGAAAGACCATAGCCGTTCCTCTATGACACGTGTTTCGAGATACGAAATTTCGTAACGGTACCTCACGCCTGATGGCACGATAAACTCTATCTCAAAGACAACAGGAGCCTCTCGCGTCGTATCTGAAAGCCTATAAGGCTCATAAGGCAATATAGGCTTCCCCTCTCCTCTCGAACCCGAGGAAACTACCATCCACTTTAGAGCCATAAGAGCAGTTAGTAAGTTGGACTTTCCAGAAGCATTTGCTCCAAGGATGGCTGCAGACCGCAACACATCTAGCCTACCAGCGTCAACGCTCGAGTAGTTTGACTGATGGCGTCCGCGAGAATTTTCAACATTCATGCTTAGCGTTTGCTCGCGCTTGAAAGATCTGAAATTTGCTATGGAAAAGTCTATAATCATTACAATGATCTCGATTCTACTTCGATTCTGGGATAATTCTGCACCAGATGTGTTAATTCGATGCTAGCAGGCTGTCATTGGAGGTCCACATTTTTTTGGCGGGAGGCTTTCAGGTATCGATGCCACCTTCTTGTCAAAGAGCTTCACTCCCGCACCATCCAGTCGCGTTCGGCTTGGGGTCGGTGGGGTAGGGTCTGTCGGGCGCTCCGTTCGGGTGCAGTGGGCTGTAGCTTTTGCCCCATGGGTGGGTGAGAGCAGGGCCTCCTTCTTTTAGGAAGTTTGGCAGGTGGCGCTGGGTCATTTGGATGGACCTTTCGAGTTGGTGCGTGGTTCTAGGTGCTTGGTTGAGAACGCGGGACCGTGGTTCGGGCGTTGGCGTGTTTGTTTTGGCCCTCCGTCGCCGGGTGGAATGCATCCGCATTCCTTGGCTACCTCGCATAAGCTCGGGCGGGCGGTCGCCCTTGCGGTCCGCTGGTCGCGAACCGGACCATTCCAAGCCCGCTACCTTGTGCTCACTCCCAACCCTCATCCTTCAACCGCCTGATCCTCGGTCCGGTCTCAACCTCCGGCTCCTCGTCGCACTCCGGCTCTCGGGTGGGGAAGGGTGGTAGGGCTATTGGCTCCTCGGCGCTCGTCTCCGGATCGGGGCCGAGACCGGCGCGGGCCAGGTCGCGGGCTTTTAGGGCTTCGGCGTGGGCGAAGGCCTGGCGGGTTTCTTCGGTGAGGCAGGCCTCTTTGGCGGCGTTTTCTTCCTCTACTCGCTCGCGAAGGGCGTCGAATTTGCGGGTGATGCTTTCTCTGGTCTCGGCGATGTCTTTGAAGCGTTTGGCCTGCCATTCCTCTTGCCATTCCTTCTTCTTGCGCTCCAGTTGCATTTTGCCGACGGCGTTGAGACCTTTTGCGGCGCCTCCTTCTGCAAAGCGCTCTGGTGCGCGGTTTCTCAGGATGAACATCAGCAGCCGGTCATTATAGATGCGGCGGGTGCCGTAATGCTTGCCGTGGGAGATGATGGGCACCTCTATGCCGTGGAGCGCGCGCTCCATCGCAACGTCCTCGACCATTTGCACGCCCAGATCGAGCGCGGCCTGCCATGCGGCGCGGAAGCTGTCTGCGCCCGGTTGGCGGCGGAGCTGGTACGCGCCGGGCTGGCTCATATTGACGGCCTTGCAGGCGGCGTGGACGGAGCCGGTGTCGGCGAGCGCCTCGATAAAGTCGCGCTGGCGCTGCGGGGTCCAGCCATCGTGCCGATTGCACTGGCGCGGGACGGGGGTGAAATCGGGCAGCTCGCTCGCGAGGACGGGCATGCGGGTGGTGCGGGGGTCTGATCTTCTCGTCATCGGAGAGTGTGAAGCAGATTTGGTGCGAGTAGGAAAACGTTGTTTGTTTTCCGCACGCCATCCGGCGCGCGATTTCCTCGCTTTCGCTCCCTGACGGTCGCTTCGCTGCGGGCGGGCCGCTTTGCCCTATGACTGCCGTGACCAAGGTTCTTGATGTTACCTGTCTACCGAGCGCCTGTTCTTGGTCGCGGCAGCCAAAGCGCGACCGCGCGCCGCCGTTAGGCGTAGCCAAGCCTGCGGATGCAGGCGCCCGGCGCTTGAGGGCAAAAACAAAAGACTCCGGCGACTGAGAGGCCAAACAAACGACTCTTCTCCCCTTGCACCACCGCACCATGGAGTGCATCCCTGAACAGGTGAGAGGGACCTTCAAACCAGGTGCGCCGCTATTGGCGGGGCTTGCTGTCGTCGCGGCTGTGGCGGCGTTGCAGTTTGCGGCGATACCGGGGTTCGACCGGGCGGGCCTGATGGTGTTCGACACCTATCAGCGCGCGGCTCCGCGGCCGTATGAGGATGCGGCGGTGCGGGTCGTCGATATTGACGAGGAATCGATCGAGCGGCTCGGCCAGTGGCCTTGGCCGAGGACAGAGATCGCGCGGCTGACCGATACGCTGGCCGAGGCGGGCGCGGCGGCGATTGCGTTCGATATGGTGTTCTCCGAACCCGACCGCACCTCACCCGCGAAAGTCGCCGAGCAGCTTGCCGCAGAGGAGGGCAACGCGGCGCTGGTGACGGCGCTGTCCCGCCTGCCCAGCAATGATGCGGTGTTGGCGGATAGCTTTCTGCTGTCGCCCGTCGTCGGCGGATATTTTCTGCTGCAGGAAGAGCGCGGGCGGGCGCTGGATTTGCCATCCGGAATGGCGTGGCTGGGGACGCCGCCCGCGATGGTCCAGCCGGATTACCAGGGATCGGTGCAATCGCTGCCCGAGTTGCAAGGATCGGTCTCCGGCCTGGGCTCGCTGAGTATCAATAAGGGTGAGGACGGTGTCGTCCGCCGCGCGCCGCTGCTGTTTTTCCATCGGGGCGAGCTGGTGCCATCGCTCTCGCTCGAGGCCTTGCGGGTGGCGCAGCAGGCGGAGTCGATATTGATCACCACCAGCGATGGCAGCGGCGAAACACGCGGCGCGCCGGGTGCGGTGGTGTCGGTGAAAGTGGGCGATTTCGAAGTGCCGACCAATGCCGAGGGCGAACTTTGGTCGCAGTTTACCGAGCCTGTACCAGGCAGGACCGTGCCAGCGTGGCAGGTACTCTCGCCGGATATCTCTGCCCAGAAAAAAGCAGAGCTGTTCGGCGGACAGATCATCTTTGTCGGAGCAAGTGCCGCGGGTCTTCGCGATGTCGTGGCGACTCCCGGAGACGACCGCGTGCCAGGCGTGATGGTCCATGCCCAAGCCGCCGAGCAAATGATCCTGGGGTGGTTTCTCGAACGGCCCGACTGGGCGCGCGGCTTGGAATTCTTCGTGATCATCCTGCTCGGCGGGGCCCTCGCGTTGATCCTGCCGAAAGTTGGCGCGGTGTCGGGCGCCATAATCGGCCTCAGCGGTACCGCGACCGTTGCAGGCGGAAGCTGGATCGCATTCGATCAATGGAAGTATTTGCTCGACCCGACCTATCCGATTCTCGCGCTGGTGCTGGTTTATGCTTTGCAGACGCTGCTCAGCTTCCGGCAAGAGGAGCAGCAGCGCGCCTATATCCACGACGCGTTCGACCGCTACCTCTCGCCCGAAATGGTGCGCCAGATCGCCGCCAATCCGGACAAGCTCCAACTGGGCGGCGAAGAGCGCGAGATGACGGTCCTGTTCTGTGATATTCGAGGCTTTTCGAAGATATCTGAGCAGTATGAACCGCATGAAGTGATCAACTTTCTGACCGGTTTTCTCACTCCGATGTGCGACATTCTGCTTGAGCGCAAAGCGACGGTCGACAAGTTTATTGGTGACGCAATTCTCGCCTTCTGGAACGCGCCGCTCGATGATCCGGACCAGTTTCGCAACGGAGCGCGCGCAGCCCTGCAAATGACCGCAGCCCTTGATCAGCTCAATCGCGATATGCCGGACAAGGCCAATCAAATCTGGCCAGACAATGTCGGCATCGGCATCGGTATGAATGCCGGCCTATGCTGCGTCGGCAATATGGGATCGGAGCAACGCCTGTCGTATTCGCTGATTGGCGACACGGTGAATATCGCGTCGCGGTTTGAAGGCCTGACCAAGCAATATGGCGTAAAGATTTTAATCGGCAGCGCGCTTGCACAGCAGCTCGGCGGTTTTGCCCTGCTTGAACTCGACCGTGTCAAAGTGGTTGGCCGGGATGCGCCTGATACAATCTATGCATTGCTTGGCGATGAAGACGTGGCGTCGAATGGCTCTTTCACCGAGCTCGTAGAAGGTCACACCGCATTCTTGAGCTTATATCGCGAACAAGACTGGTCAGCTGCGATCGCCACACTGGATCGCTTCAGCGCCCGCTACGAACAGCTCGGTCTATCCGCGCTATGCCAAACCTATTTCGACCATATCAAAGGTCTCGCGGACAGCAATTTGCCCGCCAATTGGGATGGCACATTCGAGGCCACGCAGAAATAGCGGACCGACCGTTTAGCAAACGCCCGCCGGGTTGTTCGGATTGTCGCAATTGGTCGGTGTGCTACTTGTCGGATTATTCGGATTGGCATCGTCGTCGTCGCCATTGGTCAATATGAGCAGACCGACACCGGCCGCGATGACACCCGGAACGATCTTCTCTAGCAAGCCGCCATTGTTGGCGTTGGTTACACGCGGTGATAGCTCTTCTTGAAGCTTCGTGAGGCCACCAGCCGATAGACGGAACGGGCCAATCGGCGGTGCACCGGGACGCGGGATATAGGCTGCGAGGGTAGGCTGATCGAGGACCACCGTCTTGCCCGCTGCAGTAACATCGGCGAGGCCGACCGTCAGTCCGCCACCAGTATTCGAACCGGGGCCTCTCAGCACCACGAGAGTCGCGGCTTTCTTGTCGCTCTTTACACCGTCGAGAAAAGGTTCGTCCTTGGCGATCTTGACCGCCTCCTTGCCCACGATGCCGTCCAGCGCGGTGCCGCGGATGCCAATGGTGCCGACAGGCGAATTGATAGTCGCTTTGGAATTGCCCGTCTTACGGCCTGACATGAAGCGGAACGCGCCTTTGGTCACGGTGGAGGTCGACGTCCGGCTCTTGCCGGGATCATAGACAAAGCGGTCGATCGTCAGTCGGGCTTTGGATCCGATCGTCAGAGTTGATCGGTCAAGCAGCAATATCTGGAGCTTGCTGTTGCCTTTGGTTTGTAACGTGTCGCCCCAAGCAAGCCGCGCGCGGCGCGCGATCTTCGTAGGCTTGGTGATAGTCGCGTTGCTGATGCGGACATCGCCCGCCACCAGCGCCGCGATGCCAACGCGCACGGGCGCAGAGGCTGCGGGTGAGGCCGCCACACACAGCGCGGCGAGCGCCAAAAATAGCGTTCTCGGCGAGAGGGTTTTGAGGACTGCCATTAATTGTCCTCCCCTGACAGAGTGCAGATTGTCGTTGCCTGCTGCCACGTTTCTTCGGGGAAGTGCTTCCTCTTCAGCTTTGCCACTTCGGCTGCCCCGCCGGCTTGATCGTCGATCCGGCACAGATATACCGCATGCAGAAGGCGCGCGGACTGTGATTTGGGGTGGTTGGCCAATACACGTTCGAGTGTGCCAATCGCCTCCAGAAACTCGCCGCGCCCGGCCTGCTCCTGCGCCAATTTTATGCCCGCCGCTTCATCTTGGGTGATCTCGGCCAAGGCATCGAGCTCTTCCAGAGTTTCGGCAGTGATGGGCGTGGCGATGACGGCGCAGCCAATCACGGCAAGCGGCAATACGAGGCGATTGAATTTGTTCACGTGACCCTCCGACCTAAGGTCCGGTTGGTAGCAGTTTAAGGGGAAACCACCAAACGCAGCTGCAGATCGTTCGATGAGAGATGAAAACCGTCAACCTTCACTTGGCGTTCAGCGAGTGGCTGGCTATAGGCATTTCCATGATCAAGACTTCACGCACTTCGCGCCCGCTCATTCTTGCTTCCAGCCTTCTCGCCAGCACAATGCTGCTTGGCGGGTGTGCCTCGCTTGGCGGCGGTGGCGGTGATGGTGCCGACACAGCCTATATCGCGCGCGATGTGGAGACGCTGTATTTCAGCGCGAAGGACCGGCTTGATCGCGGCAATGCGCCTCTTGCGGCGGCTCTGTTTGACGAGGTTGAGCGCCAGCATCCCTATTCGCCATGGGCCCGCCGCGCGCAGTTGATGAGCGCGTTCAGCTATTATGTGGGCCGTGATTACAACAAGTCGATCGCGAGCGCGCAGCGCTTTCTGTCGATCCACCCGGGCAACAAAGATGCACCCTATGCCTATTACCTGATCGGGCTCAGCTATTACGAGCAGATCAGCGATGTGACGCGCGACCAGAAAATTACCGAGCAGGCGCTGGCCGCGCTGACCGAAGTCAATCGCCGTTTCCCGACAACGGAATATGCCGCCGATGCGCGGCTGAAGCTGGACCTTGTGAATGACCACTTGGCGGGCAAGGAAATGGAAATCGGGCGCTATTACCAACGCTCGGGCCGCTGGCTCGCCGCGCAGATCCGCTTCCAGAATGTTATCGACACCTATCAAACCACCAGCCACGCGCCGGAGGCTCTCTATCGCCTGACCGAAAGCAGCCTTGCTTTGGGCGTTCCGGCAGAAGCCAACAAATACGCCGCTGTTCTGGGGGCCAACTATCCCGGCAATGAGTGGTACGAAAAGGCTTACGAGCTGATTCAGGACGAATCACCCGACGCTTGATCGGCAACCGGTAGAAGGAGCCCCGCAATGCTGAGCCCCGACACCGTATCCTTCCTGCGAGACCTTGCCGCGAACAACAATCGCGAATGGTTCAAAGCGAATCCGCAGCGCTACAAAGAAGATTTGAAAGTTCCGGCCGAGATTTTCGCCGACGCCTTGGCGTCCGAAATCGGCTAGGCCTTGGACGCCGAAATGATTTTCAAAGTGTTCCGCATCCACCGCGATATACGTTTCTCGAAAGACAAAACGCCCTACCAAACCTATTTGCGGATTGTGGTTTCCGAGGCCAATCGGGCCGCCGATCACCCGAAATGGATGATGGGACTGGATCAGGACAGACTGACCATTGGCCTGGGCACGTTTGCTTGGGAAAAGCCTACTCTGGCCCGCTACCGGGAATGGATGGATAGCGAGAAGGGTGACGCTCTGGCGGAAATGCTGGCAGAGCAACTCGCCGATGGTGCGCGGCTTGGCCCCGCTGATCTGAAACGGGTTCCGCCGCCATATGATGCCGAGCACCGCCATGGCGATCTGCTGCGCTATAAGGGCCTGACCGTGTGGTTCGACCATGAAGATCATGCGCCTGCCTTCGGTCCCGACGGGCCGCGCAACACCGCCGAATCTTTGCTCCGTTTCCGTCCGGTGCATGACTGGTTCGCGCGGCTGGCAGCCTGACTCCTGACTTAACCTGTCAATAGGGCGCGCAGGGGTAATGACGTGCGCGGAGGACTGCGATAAGGTTCATGCGATGCTTACCCAGCTTTCCATCCGTAACATCGTATTGATCGAGGCGCTGGACCTGCAATTTGCGGGTGGCCTTGGCGTGCTGACGGGTGAGACGGGTGCGGGTAAATCGATTCTGCTCGATGCGCTGGGGCTGGTTCTGGGCAATCGCGCCGATATGGGCCTGATCCGCGCGGGCGAGGAACAAGCGAGTGCAACGGCCACGTTCGAATTTGCGAAACTGCCCGATGCTCTGCGCGAAGTGTTGGACGATGCCGAGGTCGAGATTGAACCGGGCGAACCACTGATCCTGCGCCGCCGGCTCAAGGCCGATGGCGGATCAAAGGCGTTTGTGAATGACCAGCCTGTCGGCGTGGCGCTGCTGCGCGCGATGGCGGGGGCGTTGGTCGAGCTGCACGGGCAGCATGATGATCGCGGTCTCGTCAATCCGCGCGGCCACCGGATGCTGCTGGATCGCTATGCTGATGCGAATGTCGATGCGGTGGCAAAGGCTTGGGCGGCTTGGCGTGAGGCGGACGCGAAACTGGCGGAGGCAAAAGCCTCCATCGTGCAGGCCAAGGAAGACGAAGATCTGCTGATCGCGCATCTGGCGGAATTGGTGGAGCTGCAACCGGTAGAGGGAGAGGAAACCCACTTGGCGGGTCTGCGCTCCGACATGCAGAAGGGCGAACGGTTGCAGGGTGAGCTGGAGGATCTGCGCAAGGTCTGGGACGGTTCGAAATCACCGCTTGCTTCCTTGCGTAGCGCTGCGCGCAAGCTGGAGCGGATTGCCGAAGAGCACGAATTGCTCGCCGGTGCTCTGGAATCGCTCGACCGCGCGGTGATCGAAGCGGGCGAGGCGGAGGACAAGCTGACCGAGGCGGGTTATCAACTGACGCATGATCCGGCGGCGCTCGACGATGCAGAAACGCGGCTGTTCGAACTGCGCGCGGCGGCCCGGAAACACCGGTGCGAGGTGGACGCTCTGCCTGCACTGATGCTGGACATGCGCGCGCAACTGGACGCAATCGAAGGCGGCGAAGCGGGTGTTGGCGCGCTGGAGAAAGCCGCCAAGGCCGCGCGTGAGGCGTATGAGAGCGAAGCGAAAGCGCTGCACGACAAGCGCACCAAAGCGGCGGCGAAACTGGACAAGGCGGTTGCAGCTGAACTGGCGCCGTTAAAACTGGATGCGGCGAAATTCCAAACGCAGGTAGAGGCTCTGCCCGAAGACCGCTGGGGTGCCAGCGGGATGGACGGCGTGGAATTCCTCATCTCCACCAATCCGGGCGCGCCCTTTGCACCGCTCAACAAGATTGCCTCAGGCGGTGAGCTGTCGCGCTTTATCCTGTCGCTGAAAGTGGCACTGGCCGAACAAGGCGGCGCGGCAACGGTGATCTTCGACGAAATTGACCGCGGCGTCGGCGGTGCCGTGGCGAGCGCGATCGGTGACCGATTGGCACGACTGGCCGATGGCGGGCAATTGCTGGCGGTAACCCACTCACCGCAAGTGGCCGCACGCGGCGGGCAGCATTACATGATCGCGAAATCCTCCGAGGGCACCGTAACACGCACTTCCGTACGATTGCTAAGCGATATCGAACGCAAAGAAGAAATCGCGCGGATGCTGAGCGGCGCGGAAACAACCGATGAGGCTAGAGCGCAGGCGGATCGATTGTTGGAGGGGGTGTGATTTGACCTTGCGCCGCAGCCAGCATCGCCCCCAAACCCCCTCGTCTAAAGAAGAGGGGGCTTAAGTGGTCTCCGAAGCCCAAGCCGCCAATGAACTTATGCGCCTTGCCAAGCAGATCGCGCGGCATGACGAGCTGTATCACGCCAAGGATGCGCCCGAAATCTCGGATCAGGAATATGATGCGTTGCTGCGCCGCAATCGCGAGTTGGAGGAGGCGTTTCCGCATCTTGTTCGCGCGGATAGTCCGTCGAAGAAAGTCGGCCATGCGGTCGCGGCGTCTCCGCTGAGCAAGGTGACACATGAGGTTCGGATGATGAGCCTCGACAATGCGTTTAACGATGAAGAAGTCGGCGAATTTGTCGCGCGGGTGCGGCGCTATCTGAACCTGTCCGAAGATGAGCCGATGGCGTTCACGGCGGAGGACAAGATTGACGGTCTGTCTTGCTCGCTGCGCTATGAGCACGGCAAGCTGGTCCGTGCCGCCACGCGCGGTGACGGGCAGGTGGGTGAGGACGTGACGCCCAATGTCGCGCATATTCCCGACATCCCGCAGCAACTGCCCGATGACGCGCCCGAGGTGTTCGAAATTCGCGGCGAGGTGTATATGTCTCGCGCCGATTTTGCTGCACTCAATGCTGCGCAGCAAAAAGTGGAGGGCAAGCTGTTCGCCAACCCCCGCAATGCCGCCGCCGGATCGCTGCGCCAGAAGGATGCGAGCGTCACCGCGAAACGTCCGCTGAAATTCTGGGCGCATGGCTGGGGCGATGCTTCCGAAGTGCCCGGCGAAACGCAGGAAGAGATGGTGCGCACGCTGGAGGCGTGGGGCGTTCCCGTATCGCCGCTGTTTGCGCGGTTTGAAACGCTGGACGCGATGCTGGCGCATTACGAAAAGATCAACGCCGAGCGGCCTGACCTGCCGTATGAAATTGATGGCGTGGTGTACAAGGTCGACCGGCTCGACTGGCAGAAACGCCTTGGTTTTGTGACCAAGTTCCCGCGCTGGGCCATCGCGCGCAAATTCCCGGCGGAACAGGCGGAGACGACGCTGGAGGCGATCGATATTCAGGTCGGGCGGACAGGCAAACTCACACCGGTTGGGCGGCTTGCTCCGGTGCTGGTTGGCGGTGTAACGGTCACCAATGTGACGCTACACAATAAGGACGAGATTGCGCGGCTTGGCGTGCGTCCGGGGGACCGCGTTCAAGTCCAGCGCGCAGGTGATGTGATCCCGCAAGTGGTCGAGAATCTGACGCGTGATGTAGAGCGCGAACCGTACGTCTTTCCCGAGCGCTGCCCCGAATGCGATAGCGAGGGTGTCGCCGAAGAAGGCGAAGTCGATGTGCGCTGCACCGGGGGGCTGATCTGCCCTGCGCAGCGCACCGAGCGGCTCAAACATTTCGTCAGCCGCGGCGCGCTGGATATTGACGGGCTCGGCGAGAAAACCATCGACCAGTTCTTCGCGCTCGGCTGGCTGGAAAGTCCCGCTGATATTTTCCGCCTGCATCTGCGGAAAGATGACATTCTCGCGCTGGAAGGGTGGCAGGATAAGTCTGTGGAGAAGCTGTTGGCTTCTGTGGAAGACAAGCGAGAGCCGGATGCCGCGCGGTTGCTGTTCGGGCTGGGTATTCGGCATGTCGGTGCGGTAACAGCACGGGATTTGCTGAAGCATTTCCATACGCTGGAAGCACTCAGAGAGGTTGTGGAACGCGCCTCTCCCCGTCCTCTTCCGAGGAGCGGGCCGGGGAGTGGTGTTGAAGCCAAGAACGACGCGGTCGCTTCGGCACCACCCCCAACCCCCTCCTCTGGAGAGGAGAGGGCTTTGGAAGCCCGAGCCGAGTTGACCGACATCGATGGGATTGGCAGCGCAGTCGTCGAAGCACTCGGCGACTTTTTCCATGAAGATCACAACGTAGCCGTGTGGGAAGACTTGCTGAGCGAAGTCAGCCCACCGCGTTATGAAGTCGAAACGCTGGACAGTCCCGTCGCGGGCAAGACAGTCGTATTCACCGGAAAACTTGAGACCATGAGCCGTGATGAGGCCAAGGCGCAGGCCGAACGACTAGGCGCGAAAGCCTCCGGATCAGTCAGTGCCAAAACCGATTTGCTGGTCGCCGGGCCGGGAGCAGGCAGCAAGCTCAAGAAAGCCGAAACACTCGGCATCGAAGTGATCGACGAGGCAGGTTGGGCCGAAATTGTAAAAGCGGCCGAGTAGTGGTCTAAAAAGTGCGTTGCAGCGAGGGATCGAGACAGGATATGAACAACAGCACCGAATTTCCCAAGGCGACCTACCGGTATGATCCCTATCGCAGCCACAAATTCCGGCTGAAATGGGATGGTGAATATGTAGCCGGCTTTTCAAAGGTCAGCGCTCTTTCCCGAAGCGTCAATGTCGTCACACATCGTTCGGGCGGTGATCCTTCGGTTTCACGGCAGATGCCCGGTCAAAGCGAGTATCCGGCGATCACGCTAGAGCGCGGTGTGACGCATGATCCAGCGTTCGAACAATGGGCCAACAAGGTTTGGGACTATCATAATTCCGCCCACGATGATGAGCCCCAAGGGACGAGCAATAAGGACGTTTCTCTCAAGGACTTTCGCAAAGATGTCGTTCTGGAATTGTATAACGAAGCGGGCCAGAAAGTGATGGCCTATACCATTTTCCGCTGTTGGCCGTCCGAATTTGCGGCGCTCCCCGAGATGGATGCCGATGGCAATGCGGTGGCGATATCGAGGTTGAAACTCGAGAACCAAGGCTGGGAGAAAGATACGTCCATCGCCCAACCGTCCGAACATAGCTTTAACAAGCCTTCGAGTTAGTGAAAGAAGCTGCATATAATGAACAGTCTCGAATGAGTCTGGAAAAGCTTCACCCGCAGGCACTTCGCATCGCTGGTTTGTTGCGCGAGCGTGGTGAGAAAGTCGCGGTTGCCGATGGGGCTACGGGCGGTCTTATTGCGGCGTCGTTATTGACGGTACCGGGCGCGTTGGAGTTCTTTGTCGGCGGCGGTGTCGTCTATTCCTTGCGCGCGCGTGATGTGCTGTTCGACCAACCGCGCGAAGCCTATAAGGGCATGCGCGGGGCGAGTGAAGATTACGCACTGCTCCAGGCGCGATCTATCCGTGACAACTTTGATGCTGGGTGGGGACTAGCCGAAAGCGGCTCGGTTGGCGGGAGCAAACATCCCACTGGTGCAGCTGCCGGACGGAGCTGCGCTGCGGTCGCCGGACCACAGGGCGCATGGTCGCAGATCACCGAAACTCATTGCGAGGACCGGATCGCCAATATGTGGGCGTTCAGCGCAGCGGCGCTTGCTCATTTCGAACGGTGCCTGATGCGTTAGTTCAATCGTTTGGCATCAGGTGGATTTCATGCACAGCCGAAGTGTCCGGCTGGCTCAGCGCAAAGACAACGGCGTCTGCTACATCTTCGGGCTGCAGCTTGTCCGGTTTGGGTTCGTCAAAAAATTCCGTGTTGACCATGCCCGGCGAGATCACCGTGCACCGGCCGCCCCATTCGCGCATTTCTTGCGCCAGATTACCCGCGAAACCATGCACGAACCACTTCGTAGCCCCGTAAATTGAGCCCTTAAGATGATCGCGCCCTGCTTTCGATCCGGTGACGACAAAGTGCCCGTTTGTTTTTCGTAGCTCCGGCAGAGTGGCATGCGCTGTGTACAGCACCGCCAGGATATTGATGTGAATCATATCGTGCCATTCGTCCGGGTCACCATTCTCGGTTCCAGCTTTGCTGACGCCTTTGCCTGCGTTCGCGAAGACTGCGTCAAGCGCGCCGAATTTTGCGATTGTCCGGGACACGGCTGTTGTCAGTGCGCCACGGTCTGTCACGTCGCATTCGATGGGAAGCGCGGCGTCGCCGATATCGGATGCCAATGCCTCCAACCGGTCTGCCGAACGAGCCAACAGGGCAACGTTCCACCCTGCCTTGGCAGCGGCTTTTGCAGTCGCTGCGCCGATACCGCTTGAAGCGCCGGTGATGAGGAGTGTCTTGGTCATGGTTCTCTCGCATTTGGAATGGTTTCGATACATTCAACCAAGTCACGAGAGTGATTGCGGTTCCGCGATTTGGTCTCAGCGTTTCCGCAGCCACAAGATTGACCAGTCGCCATTGACCAGCCGTTTGGCGAGGCGGAAGCCTGCTTTGCGATAGGCGCGGCGGACTGAGGGCTCTTGCTCGGTCAATAGGCCTGCCAGCAGGACGTGCCCGCTCGGTGGAACCGAAACGGCGAAGTCAGGCGCTAATTCGACCAGTGGTCCGGCGAGAATATTGGCGATCAGCAGATCATACGGCCCGCGCGCTTGCAGCAGCGGGTCGTTCATCCCGTCGGCGACAACCATGGTCAGTTCGCCCGCGCGGTGACCCATTGTGAAGATATTGGCCGCCGCATTATTCTCCACCACTTGGGTGCATACCGGATCAATATCGCTGGCAGTGGCGAGCGCAGAGGGCCACAGATCAAGCGCGGCAAAGGCGAGCAGGCCGGTGCCCGTGCCGATATCTGCGATGTTACGAGCGGTCACGCCGGTTCGTTTCATCAGCGTCAGCATCGCGAGGCATCCTGCGGTCGTCTCATGCTGGCCGGTTCCGAAAGCCTGGCTGGCCGGGATGGTCAGGCTGGTGAAGCCGGGTTCGGTGCTGGCCGGATATTCAGGCGTATGGACATAAAACCGGCCAGCATTGATCGGCTCGACGCCGTGCTGGCTGAGCGTGAGCCAATCCTGATCTTCAAGTTCTTCCGTTTGGAGCTCGGGAGGGTTGACCGCGAACAACCGCCTGATCGCGGTCTTGTCAGCCTGCCTTGGCCGTCGTGGCAGCCATGCTTCGAGTTTCCAGTCGTTCGGCATTTGCGCGTCTATCTCACAGCCGGAAAGAACCATGTCGTGATCCCAGTCACACGCATCCTCATGCGCGAGCAGAGCATTCTCTACCGCCGACTTGTCCGCGAAGGCAGTTAACTTCCAGCTATTTGGCATTAGGCTGTACGCCTTCCTTGGCTAAGCGTTTCTTGATGTCTTGTATTTTGCCGGTGGCATAATCAGCGCAGGCCGTGGGTTCGATCATATTGTTATTGCGCATGCGTTTGAGCATGCGGCTGTGCGACGGGTGCGGGGTGATCAGGATATCGCAATCAACACGCGCCAGTTTCTCGATGCCTGCATAGTAGGCAGCGAGATAGTCAGGATTCTCGCCGAACCTATAGTCGTCTTTGCTCACCGGGCTGAGGCTGTCGGCATACACGATGTTCAAGCACACATCGCCCTCGCAGCTGTTCCATTGCCAGCTAAGCGCGCCGGGAGAATGGCCGGGCGTGCTGATGAATGTCATGTCTTCCACAGGCGTGTCGGTTGTGAAATCCCCGGTCAATATTTTGGAGACGATCACCGGCTCCATCGGATCGTGCATCCCGGCTTGCGGGTCGGCTTCTGCTGTGACGCCGCTTTCGAGAACTTTGGCGGCTTCGGGTGAGGCAAAGATTTGCGCGCCAGTTTGCTCGCGCATCCACGCAAAGCCGCCAACGTGATCGAAATGCTCGTGGCTATGCAGAATGACCGCAACGTCCTCCAGTTTGAAGCCGAGTGTCTGGATATTGGCCGCAACGACTTCAGCGCCTTTCCGCGTACCGGTGTCGATCAGGACATGACCCTCACCGCCGGTGATCAGGATCGCACCAATCCCGCAGGTGCCGACGTAATATGTGTTGCCGTTAATTTTGAAAGGCGGGGCGGGCTTGTCCCAGTCGTCCCAAGGCTTGCAGGCTTCGACGAATGGGAGGAATTCGGCGGGCGTGGCTTTTAGGAATTCCGCGTCCTTTGATGCGCCGGGATATGGCAACCAACTGGAACCGTCGCTGATGCTCTCAGCTGCGTTTGAGGCGGCTTGCGCCTGAGGCTGCGTGGTGCATGACGCTAACGAAATGCAGACGAGGGCAATCAATAGCCCGTCATTCCCGCGGAGGCGGGAATCCAGCTTCTTGAAGCTAAACGTCGATGAGGTGGTCAAAGCGATCCTCCCAATCGGGATTCTGTTCTTCGATCAGCCTAATTTTCCACTCTCTGTTCCACTTCTTGATCTGCTTTTCTCGGGCAATTGCCTCGTCGATTGAATCACAGTGTTCCGCAAAGACCAAGCGATCACAACCGTATTTGCCGGCAAACTTTGATCCGGTTCCGTCGCGGTGCTGCATCGTTCTTTGCGAAAGGCTGCCGGTTACGCCAATATAGATTGTTCCGCGATAGCGGTTCGTGACGATATAGACCCAGCGGCCTTTGGACATTTTAGTTCCTGCAAAGAAGCTGGATTCCCGCCTCCGCAGGAATGACGGAAGGTTTACCGGACATAGCTGGCTCCATTGGCGTCCAGTGTCGCGCCGGTCAGGCTTTCGGGAGCATCAAGTGCGCAATACACAGCGATACTCGCGATTTCCTCCGGCTCAGCCACGCGGCCTAGCGGTATGTCGGCGAGCAATCCTGCGCCGCCGCGGCTTTCCAGATAGTCGCCTGCCATTGCGGTATCGGTGAAGCCGGGCGTGATGGCGTAGCTGCAAATGCGGTCTTTCGCATAAGCGCGCGCGATAGTTTTGTGCATTGCCAGCATTCCGCCCTTTGCGGCTGCGTAGTGCCAATGTGCGGGACTGTCGCCGCGATGGCCCGCGCGGCTCGCAATGTGTACGATCCTGCCAGCGACGCCGCGCTCCTGCCAATGGCGCACGGCGAAGCGCGATAGCTGTGCGGATGCGGTGAGATTGATCCGCAGGGTTTCTTCCCAACCGTTTAGCCATTCGTCGTCCGATGCATCCAGTGCAGTCGCCGAAAACAGGCCGGCATTGTTGATCAGTACGTCGATTGCACCGCCCGCGCGGTCGAGCGCCTCTGCCCATAATTGCCCCGGTGCCGTAGGGTCGGACAGATCTGCGCCAATGGTCGCATCATCATGGGCTTTGGAAGCATGGCCGATCACTGTCGCGCCGCGTTCTTCAAGCGCTGTCTTGATTGCCGCGCCGATGCCGCGGCTTGATCCGGTAAGAAGGATGTTTCTCATGCAAACGCTATCCGCAAATTTGCATCATAAGTCCACGCTACGCGCCTTGTTTCATGCACATATTGCGCTAAGGGAGGGCTTCAAACAGGGACTACCGGATAGCTTTATGTCGAACAGACCACTTTCACCGCATCTATCAATCTGGAAATGGGGTCCGCATATGCTGACCTCCATCCTGCACCGCGTATCGGGCGACGGGATGGCGATTGCCGGATTGGCTGTGTTATTATGGTGGCTTGGCGCAATTGCGAGCGGTCCCGAAGCCTACGCAACTTTCCAAAGCTGGATGTGGGCGGATCTGGGCGCGCTGACATGGAGCGGGGCCGAGATATTGTATTCGATCATCAAGATCATCCTGAAGCTTGTCGTGATCGGTCTGAGCTGGGCGTTCTTCAATCATTTGTGCAGCGGCCTTCGCCACTTCGTGCTGGATGTCGGCGCAGGGTACGAGCTGGACGCAAACAAAATGTGGTCCATCGCCAGCCCGATTATCGCCATTTTGCTGACTGCCGGCTTCTGGGCCGCAATCCTGTATCTCTGAGGAAATAGACCATGGGTAACGGAACCTCTCTAGGGAAAGTGCGCGGGCTCGGCTCGTCGCATGAGGGCGCGCATCACTGGCTGGTTCAGCGCTTTACAGCCATCGGCAATGTGGTGCTGACCATCTGGTTGGTCGCGTCTATCCTGATGCTGCCTGATATGTCGTACGGGACGTGGAGCGCGTATCTTTCAGGCGCGGTGCCCGCGACCGCCATGGTCCTGCTGATTATCTGCGTGTTCTGGCATGCGCATCACGGATTGCAGGTGCTGATCGAGGATTATGTCCACACTGCCGGCAACAAGTTTGCCGCGCTGGCGCTGCTCAATCTGGCGGCAATCGGCGGTGCGGCTGCCGGGATCTTTTTTGTTGTGCGGATCGTAATGACTGCGCAGGGCGATGCGGCTGCCGAGGGCGCACTTGCCGAACTTCAAAATTCAATGGGAGCCCGCTAATATGAGCGCGTCCGAAGCGGGTAACACGCCTGCCTATAAGATTATCGATCATCTGTATGACGCCGTCGTTGTGGGTGCAGGCGGCTCCGGCCTCCGTGCAACCATGGGTAGCGCGGAAGCGGGCCTGAAGACCGCCAACATTTCCAAAGTCTTCCCCACGCGTTCGCACACGGTTGCTGCCCAAGGCGGCATTGCTGCTTCGCTGGGCAACAACACGCCGGATCACTGGTCGTGGCACATGTATGACACCGTGAAGGGTTCCGACTGGCTCGGTGACCAGGACGCGATCGAGTATCTCGTTCGCGAAGCGCCGCAGGCGGTTTATGAGTTGGAGCATGCAGGTGTTCCGTTCTCGCGCAATGAGGACGGCACTATCTATCAGCGTCCGTTTGGCGGTCACATGCAGAATATGGGCGAGGGCCCTCCGGTCCAGCGGACCTGTGCAGCGGCTGACCGTACCGGTCACGCTATGCTGCATGCGCTGTACCAGCAAAGCCTGAAATATGACGCGGATTTCTTTATCGAATATTTCGCGCTCGATCTGATCATGAATGAAGGCCGCTGCGTCGGCGTGATTGCGATGTGTCTGGACGATGGTTCGATCCACCGTTTTCGTGCGCAAAGCGTCGTGCTGGCAACCGGCGGCTATGGCCGTTGCTATTACACGGCCACTTCCGCGCACACATGCACCGGCGATGGCGGCGGCATGGTGCTGCGCGCTGGTCTGCCCTTGCAAGACATGGAATTCGTGCAATTCCACCCGACCGGCATTTACGGCGCGGGCGTTCTCATCACCGAGGGCGCACGCGGTGAGGGCGGTTATCTGACCAACTCCGAAGGTGAACGCTTTATGGAGCGCTATGCTCCGTCGGCGAAAGATCTCGCATCGCGCGATGTCGTGTCGCAATCCATGGCGAAGGAAATGCGCGAAGGGCGCGGCGTTGGCGCTGATGGCGACCACTTGCATCTCCATCTCGACCATATCGACCCGAACGTGCTGGCCGAACGCCTCCCCGGCATTACCGAGAGCGGAAAGATTTTCGCCAATGTCGATCTGACACGCGAGCCTCTGCCGGTCACTCCGACGGTTCATTATAATATGGGTGGCATTCCGTGTAATTATCATGGCGAAGTTGTCACGATCGGCCCCGATGGTAATCCCGATACAGTTGTGCCGGGTCTGTTTGCTGTTGGTGAAGCGGCCTGTGTCTCGGTCCATGGCGCGAACCGGCTCGGCTCGAACTCGCTGATCGATCTGGTTGTCTTTGGCCGCGCAACCGGTCACCGCCTGAAGGAAATCACGAAAGCTGGCGCCGCACAGCCCGATCTGCCGAAAGACAGCGCTGACATGGCGTTGGGCCGTCTCGACCATTTCCGTTTTGCCGATGGCGCTTCACCAACCGCCGAGATCCGCAGCGACATGCAGAAAACGATGCAGAAGCACTGCGCCGTGTTCCGTAATGACGAGCTGCTGAATCAAGGCGTTGATCTGATCGCTCAGGCGAATGGCCGTCTCAAAGATGTGAAGGTTTCCGACCGCTCGTTGATCTGGAATTCGGACCTGATCGAAACGCTGGAACTCGATAATCTGATGGCGCAAGCAGCGGTGACGATGAGCTCTGCCGCAAACCGCAAAGAAAGCCGCGGTGCGCACGTCAATGAGGATTACTTCGACGAAAAGACCAACGGTCGAAATGACAAGCAGTGGATGAAACATACCGCAGGCTGGTTCGAAGGCTGGGGCGGCCAAGGCGGCGATGTCAAAATCGATTACCGCCCGGTCCACGAATATACGCTCACCGATGATGTCGAGTACATCAAGCCGAAGAAGCGGACGTACTGATCAGTTGAAGTTCAAGCACTGAAGCGCCCCTTCGAAAGAGTATCATGGGCCGACATCGACGGATGTAGCGGTTTGTGTACTGGCAAGAGTCTAGGACTGTCCGCCTGACGTGCAGCTCAATCTTATTGCGTCAGTGGCCGACCATTGCGATCCACTAGCAAGTAATCGGCCGATTGACGCCGTGCACTGCTGGATTCCTCAAGTGCCGAGTTCGACCACTGCTGGTCAGTGGGTTACTCGCTGAGCCGATCCTATCAGCGCAACGTATGTCTGCCTCTCTCCCGACAGCCTTGCGCCAACCAACCTCAGTTACCATTCACAAAATATTCAGTTCGCCGCTCACAATGCACGTTTCACCGTACATAGGAGGTTGGAATGAAGCGTGATCGAAGTCCTGGGGTGAAGCTGTTCTTGGCAGCGGCCATTGGTGCAGTTTTGCTGGTGCCGTTGATAATGGTCTACGCGCTGGTGAGTGATCGGGAGGCACAGTCACGTACCGCGCAGGCGTCTATCACAGCGGGTTGGGGCGGAGAACAGACCGTGACGGGGCCGGTGCTGGTGATTCCGTATAATAGCCGCTCGGTCCAGACTGAAACCGTTGATGGCAAACAGGTCACGCGCGCGATCGATGTTAGGCGCGAATTGTTTCTGTCTCCGCTCAAGCAGAGCATCGAAACCGATCTGCAGCCCGACGTAAAGCAATATTCGATTTATCGTTCGGTGATCTATCGGTCGGATATGACGGGGACGGCCAGTTTCGTCCTGCCAAGCGATCTGGATCGTGGCGGGGTGACGCGCGATCAGCTGCTGTTCGATCAGGCGGAACTGCGCTTTGGCGTATCCGACCCGCGCGGCCTAACCGATGGCACAACTGTGCGCGTCGGCAATGAAGTGCAGGAACTCCATCCCGGTAATGGCCCGGCCAGCACAAATGGCTCGGGCTTTTCCACGGCGGTTGAGTGGGACGGCACCGAAGCGCTGGCAGTGAACTGGCAATACGGCTTGCGCGGCAGTCGCTCGATTGCATTGATCCCACGTGGCGGCGAAACCGAATGGACAGTCACATCACCATGGCAGCACCCCAGCTTCAAAGGCGATTTCCTACCCGATAATCGCGGTGAAGAAGCGGATAACACCGAGGGATTCACAGCAAATTACGGCGGCATCACCAATCTTGCTTTGGGCGAGTCTCTGGTAAATTTAAGCGATGCACCGGCACCGATTGTGGATGATATCCATGGCCGCACTGTCATCGACTATGCGCCTGCTGTTTCCGAACGTGCGTCCACGAAATATGCGTCTATCCGCCTGATCGAGCCGGTCGATCTCTACAGTCAGGTTGATCGCTCGGTGAAATATGGATTCCTGTTTATCGGCTTTACCTTCGCCTGCTTCTTCATGTTCGATGTGGTTGCCGGGGCGCGCGTTGCTGCGGCAGAATATTTGCTGACGGGCATCGGACTGGTGCTGTTCTTCGTTATGCTGCTGGCATTTGCCGAAGTGATCGGTTTCGCTTGGGCGTATATCGTGGCGAGTTTCGCGATGATCGGATTGCTGACATCCTATAGCGCGGCCGTGCTGGGCGGTTGGCGGCGCGCGGCAATGATCGGCGGGATGCTGACCGGGCTGTATATAACGCTTTATGTCTTGCTCAGTCTGGAAGCGTGGTCACTGATGATTGGATCGGTACTGCTCTTCGTGGCTCTGGCAGCGGTGATGTACGCAACGCGCAACATCGATTGGTCGGGTTTGACCGGACAGGACAATGAGGAGAGCTTTGCCGAGGCAAGCTGACCCAGACACTAATGCTTTTGACCGGGCGGGGGAGCAATAGCTTCTCCGCCCGATTGGTTTGGGCCGTTCTTACCAAGTCAATATATTGTCTGACGAGTGACAGGGACCGTTCATCCACGCTTCATGTTTACATCCGTAGTCGTGGTGCCTACAGACGTAATCGTATTGATTGCTCATGAGCCGGGGAGGGCTTTGTGTCCAAGTCAGACAATTCGCCAGACCGTATCAGTGATGCCGAACATGCGGTGATGGAGGCGCTGTGGCAGCGCAGTCCGCTGACCGCATCGGAAGTATGCGACGAAGTATGCGAGAAGCGTGGATGGTCGCTCGCAACGGTGAAGACATTGCTCAGCCGGTTGGTGGCGAAGAACGCCATTGCAACCGAGCCTGATGGTCGCCGCTTTCTCTATTCGCCGCTGCTCGAACGTGCTGATTATACCGGTTCGGAATCGCGCCGTTTGGTGGACCGGCTGTTCGGTGGTCGCGCTGCGCCGCTTTTTGCGCAACTGGCCGAAGCCGAAGCGCTTACCGATGATGATATCGCCGAGATAGAAGCTCTGTTGAAGGAGCTGCGCAAATGACCACTTGGCTGTTCGATACGCTCGTCTGGACCGCGGCGCTGATTGCCTTGGTGCTTGTCATTCGCCGTCCGGTCGCCCGCTATCTGGGCCCGAAATTTGCCTATGCATTATGGGCAATCCCGCTGCTGCGCCTGATCCTGCCGCCGCTCACACTACCTGCATGGCTCGCGCCTGCGCCTGAAACGGTCGGGGAGGCTGGCCTGACAGTCATTGTGACCGAGGGCGTGGTTGGTGCACCTGAAAATGCAGGCGTGGTTACCGCCAGCACCCCCATAGACTGGGCGCTGATTGCTTCTGTCGTCTGGCTTCTCGGAGCCGCTGCATTTTTGGCGATCCGCTTCACCAATTACTTCCGCATGCGGGCAGAATTGCTCGAAGATGCCTATCCGGTTGGTGAGGCCCAGGGTGTCCGTCTGGTGGAAACGCCTGCGACCAACTCGCCAATTGCGTTTGGTGTGTTCGACAAGGTCGTCGCATTGCCTGAGGGCTTTATGGTGATGTCTGACAAGACCGAGCGCGATTTGGCGCTGGAGCATGAATTATCCCACCACAAGGCGCATGATCTGTTCGCCAATTTTGCCGCGCAGCCGCTGTTTGCGCTGCACTGGTTCAACCCGCTCGCCTGGTATGGCTGGCGCGCAATGCGCCGTGATCAGGAAGCTGCCTGCGATGCCCGCGTGATTGCAGCGCGCGGCAGTGAAGAGAGGGCCGCTTACGCCAATGTCATTGCCAGTTTCGCGACCGGCCCCAATGCCGCTCCGAAACTCGCCCTAGCTGCCCCGATGGCGTGTCCTGTCATCGGAGAGAAGTCCATAATCCATCGTTTGAGGAGCCTAACTATGTCCGATATTTCCCCCCGCCGGAAGCTCGCTGGCCGCGCGCTGATTGGTGCCGCTATACTGGCCCTGCCATTGACCGCGTCGATCTCCTACGCAGAGTCCATGACGACGCCGAATTTGCCGCCAGCGGCTGCTACGGCGCCCAAGGCTCCTATGCTGTCGAGCGGTGTAGCCGTGCCGGCACCACCGGCACCGCCAGCTGCTCCATTTGCCCTGCAGGCAGCACCAGAGGCGCCCGACGCTCCTGAAGCAGCCGAAAGCGAAACGCGCGTCTACGTGATCGAGAACGAACGCGAAGGTGAGGATGGCAAGAAATATAAGAAAGTTAGCAAGCACAGCGTCGTTGTGAAGAATGGCGAAAAACTGTCCGAAGAAGAGCGCGATGCCATGATGAAGGAGCTTCGTGAGGAGCTTGCCGAAGTCGATGTCGAAATCAGGGAAGCGATGGAAGAAGTCCGTGTCGCGACGATCGAAATGGACCAGAACGGCACCAGGACCAAGATCAAGACAACCTGCAAGAACGGCAAATCGGGCGAGACCGTCAGTTCAGACGGCACCCGCACGGTTCATGTCTGCACCAGTGAAGTGATGGCGCAGGCGCTGACCGGCATCAAAGAGGCACGCAAAGCGATTGCGAACGATCCCGACATGGCACCGGACATGCG